>JAYEME010000105.1:0-14335 GCA_034717915.1 Thermodesulfobacteriota bacterium | reverse complement strand
AATAAAGTTTAAGTTGATCGGAGAAACTTCTTCGTACAAAAAAATGTGAATGGCGATTGATAGGTATAAAAGGTTTTGACAATGGTTGAGCGAATTTCTAGAATCATTCCCCGCCAACCGTTTACATAACGGAGTTGATGCCGCAACTAATTAAGGAAATGTTTAAGTTATGGATACGGTTATAGCACTATTGAAAGATGAAATGCAGGCGGTTGAAAGCCAGTTTAAAAAAAATCTGGCTTCAGATGTCCAACTCATCAGTCAAGTTGGTAATTATGTTCTTTCCAGCGGTGGAAAACGTTTTCGACCGATGTTATTGCTCCTCTGTGCTCGTTTATGTCATTATCAGGGAGACAAACATATCGATTTGGCCGGGGTCGTTGAGTTTATCCACACGTCAACTTTACTGCATGATGATGTCGTTGACAGTGCTAATTTACGCCGTGGAAATCGTTCGGCTAATTCTGTTTGGGGTAATCAGGCTTCGGTGTTGGTGGGTGATTTTTTATTCGCCAAGTCTTTTTCTGTGATGGTTGGCTCGGAAAATTTGAAGATCTTACAAATTCTTTCTGATACCACCACACAGTTGGCTGAGGGTGAAATTTCACAGTTGATCAACACCTGTGATCTTGAGGTTGATGAGACTCGTTACCTGCAAGTTGTCCGTGATAAGACCGCCATTTTGATTGCTGCTGCCTGTCAGGTTGGCGGGGTTCTTGCCGGAATTGATGAAACTCAGGAAATGGCGTTACGTGAATTTGGACTGGAAATTGGAACGGCTTTTCAGCTTATGGATGATGCTCTCGATTATGTTGCCGATGAAGATGATTTTGGCAAGGAAAGAGGGCATGATCTCTTTGAGGGGAAGATGACCCTACCATTAATTCATGCCTATTCTCATTCTACTGAGCTTGAATGTCAGGAAATCTCTAGAATTATTGATGCTGAAGAGTTGGCTAAAGAAGATCTTGATTATGTTTGCGATTTAATCAATAAAAAAGGTGGTATTGATTATACCCGTCTTAAGGCAACTGAGAGAATTGAGCGAGCAAAACAGCAGCTTGCTATTTTTTCTGATTCTGAAGCGCGTAAGGCTCTTTTTACCCTGGCAGATTATGTTGTTACGCGTAATAAATAATCAATCACTTGAACGTTTCTCCTCCGCTCAGCAACGACCTTCTCTTGCATGGAGAAGCGTACACGTAGAAGATTCATGCTAATCAAGTTTGATGCTTTCGTAAAAACTCATGGGATGGCTAAGCATCCTTTCTATGCTCGCACCTGATTTTCGTCTATAATCCGCCCCATGTTTCGTATCAACCTGTATAAAAAAGTTCTTGGTGCCTTCTTGTTGCTCTCTTTGGTGCCGCTGGGTATTTTGTTATTTAACTCTCAGCACAGCTTGCGGTTAGTTGAGGATTTACTCCGCCAACGGACAACTGAAGCTATGGACAGCCAGGCAGCTAAAGCACTTGAAAATCAGGCGCAAATGGTTGCCAAACAAGTGTCAGCATTTCTCCATGAGGTCGAAGGTGATCTCTTTGATTTATCATTATTGCCCACGACAGAGAATGCCTACCTGAAATTTTCTCGCGGCCATCAACGTAAACTCTGGTATCGACATGGAACCAATGATGAGCCAGTTGAGATTCTGGAAAATGTCCACCTCTATAGTGAGCTTGCCTATATTGATAGCCGAGGTCATGAATTAGTCCGCATTGTTGCCGGTAGACCATCACGTAACTATCGAGATCTGTCCGATCCATCTCATACGACTTACAAAACTGAAACCTACTTTAAGCAAGCTTCTCAACTGGAGACTGGTCAACTCTGGGTTTCTCGACTGCATGGCTGGTATGTCAGTCGTAATGATCAGCTTCAGGGGGCTGAAACTCCTCTAGAAGCTGTACAAGGGACTCCCTATCGTGGAGTGATCCGCTTTGCGACACCAATCTGGAAAAATGGTGATCTCCAGGGAGTGGTTGTTCTATCACTCGATCATCGCCATTTGATGGAATATACTCAACATATTTCACCGATTGGGGATAAGGATGTTGTCTTTCCTTCCTATGCCAGTGGTAATTATGCTTTCATGTTTGATGACCAAGGCTGGATGATTACCCATCCAAAATATTGGGATATTCGTGGTTATGATCCTGATGGGCAATTGGTGCCCGCCTACAACTCTGAGACGCCGGAAAAGGATATTCAGTCGGGGCGGATACCTTTTAACCTGTTTGCTGCCAGCTTTATCCATCCCAACTATCCTCACGTCGCTGAAGCCGTATTACGTGAGGAATCTGGGGTTGTTGAAGCGACTAATGTCGGGGGCTCAAACAAAATCATGGCTTATGCGCCGATCAAGTATGCAGAAGGGGCGTACCGGGAGCACAATATTTTTGGTGGCATTACTATTGGTGCAGAAATTGATCAGTTTCATCAACCCGCTGTTGCAACGTCTCATCTGATTCGACAGGAGATCAATAATTATTTCAAACAATCGTGGTTGGTGGTCTCACTGACTGTTATGTTTGTTATTGTCACTGCATATCTTCTTGCTGACAGTATTGTTCGTCCTATTCATTCGTTAACCGAAGCAACCCGACGGATGATCCGTGGTAATCGGTCATCTGAAGTTATGGTCAGTTCCAATGATGAAGTTGGAATCCTGGCCGATTCCTTCGATACTATGGTCGAGGATCTTAACAGCCGCCGCCGCCGATTGCTGCAGACGCTGCAAGCATTACGGCAATCGCGTAAAGAAATTATCCGCGAAAGAAATTTTAAGAATACCGTTTTTGAGAATATTAAAACCGGATTGTTAACGTTTGACACCGACAGCAAGGTGACATCTGCAAATGGGGCAGCCTGCCAGATATTGGCGATAGAAAGACCAGACAAGGATTGTAGTTGGAAAAGACTGTTGGTTGAATGGCCTGAATTACATGAAGTTCTTGGCCGCTGGTTTTCCGTAAGCAGAGAAGGAGAAAGCAGGTCTTTCCGCGAGTATGTCCCCTTGGAAAGAAAAGGGCGAACACTGACCTATCTGATGGCTATGTTCCCATTGAGCTTTCGGCAACAAGAGGGTTGGTTGCTGACTATTGAGGATTTAACTGAGAGGGTGAACCTACGTCAACAGATGGCGCGGATGGATCGTTTAGCTTCGTTGGGAAGAATGTCAGCAGGAATTGCCCATGAAGTGCGTAATCCACTGACAGGAGTCAGTTTGCTTCTGGATGAGCTGCATGATCGTTTACTTGGTCAGGAAGATGATCAACAATTGATTCGACGAGCACTCGGCGAGATTGAACGTCTGGAGTCACTGGTGAATGAAATGTTGCACTTTTCGTCACTGCCGACTCCCAAGCTTACATATGGACGAGTTGAAGACATCCTGCAAGATTCTCTGTTTTTGATCCGCAAACAGTGTCAACGACAAAATGTGAAGCTGATTGAACAGGTTGATGACGACCTTCCAGAAATTCTGATGGATGCAGATCGCTTAAAGCAGGTTATGTTGAATTTGTTGAATAATGCTTTGGATGCCATGCCGGATGGTGGGGAATTGAAAATTGTTGTTGAAGCAGATGATCAAATATTGATTCGTGTTGTTGATACCGGGACAGGGATCCCTCCGGAACAGTTACCGTTGATTTTTGAGCCATTTTTTACCAGTAAGGGGCAGGGAACCGGGTTGGGGCTGGCAATTAGTTATAATATTATTTCTGATCGTGGTGGTGAAATTCAAATTGAGAGTAAGCTGGGTGTCGGGACAACGGTGCTGGTTTCGTTGCCGATAAATCAGATTGGTTGATGAAAGTATTTAGTTGGGTCAGATCATTGTCCCGGGAGAAGTTGTATGGAAAAAATTCTTATAGTTGATGATGAAGCTTTTATTCGGGAAAATCTGGAGAGGATCATTGCCGAAGATGGATATCGGCCCATTTCGACTGAATCACCTGAAGAAGCAATTCAGATTATTACCGATGAAGAGATCAGTTTGGTGCTACTTGATCTGAATCTGGGCAGTAGTAGTGGTCTGGATGTGTTGCGGGCAATGCGTGAAGTTGATCCCGAAATTCTGGTCATCATTATCACCGGTTATGGAACGGTTGAAAGTGCGGTTGAAGCATTGAAAATTGGTGCCTATGATTACATTAAAAAACCATTTAAGGCTGATGCGATCCATTTGATTGTGAAATTGGCATTGGAAACACAGAATCTGCGCCGTAAAGTCAAACGTCTCTCCCGTGATGCTGATGGGATGAATATGGTTGGAAATAGTCCAGCACTCACGCAGATATACCAACAGATCCGCGAAGTGGCTAAACATGAAACTGCTACGGTGTTGATCACCGGTGATAGCGGCACTGGAAAAGAATTAGTTGCTCAGGCGATTCATAATTTATCACCACGTAGTGACCTTCCTTTTATCGAAATAAATTGCGGTTCACTGCCTTTCAACCTTCTTGAAACCGAACTTTTTGGACATGAACGGGGCGCTTTTACCGATGCAAAAAACCGCAAAATAGGATTATTTGAAGAAGCTGATGGCGGTTCACTTTTTCTTGATGAGATTGGTGAAATGGATATAAGTCTTCAGGTGAAACTTTTACGGGTTCTGGAGGATCGAAAAATTCGCCGGCTCGGGGGAAATCGCAATATTGATATCAATGTGCGGATTATTGCTGCAACCAATGCTGATTTGAAAGGGGCTCTGGAACGTAAAGAATTTCGTGAGGATCTTTACTATCGTCTGAATGTTTTTCCGATTCACATTCCGCCACTACGTGATCGGCGGGAGGATATCCCAGTACTGCTTGAGACGTTTTTGCAACGTTTCAGTACCGAATTTAATAAATCAATACGGGGCTTCAGCCGTGAGGCTCTCGATCTGGTGATGCGCTATCACTGGCCAGGAAATGTTCGGGAATTACGTAATGTCGTTGAGCGAATCTGTATCATGTCCAACGTTGAGATGATTCAACCGGCGCAACTCCCACGTGAAATCTGGGGTGAAGCGCCGCAGAGTGAAATGCCTTTCAGTTATGAAATCCCGCCCGAAGGGATTGTTCTGGATGATGTTGTTGGTCAGGTCGAAAAAGCGCTGGTTGAAAAAGCGTTTCGAATTACCGGTGGAAATGTCGCTAAAACGGCTCGGATATTGAATGTCCCGCGTGGGACGCTCCGTTATAAGTTAGAAAAGTATCAGTTGAGTAGTCGTTAAATGAATATTACCCCCGTTCCTGTTCCTACCGGGAGGGGGCATTTTTTTTGAGAGTTTGAGGGGCAAACTTGCAATGGGAACAAGCCGAGCATCCTCCCCCGCAACCGCCGGTTGATGCTTCTTTTATGGTTTTGTACATACTATGGACAACGTAAAATGCTGCCGCTGCAATGATCATTAATGTGAATGTTAAGTCCCAGGAAAACATGATTGTCCTTTCTTATTTCAAGCCAATGGATGAATTTAGACCTTTAATTTGATCCATTCACATAAATAGTTTTGTCCCGATTTGATAGATGATGACCGCCATCCCGAATCCCAAGGTTGTATTGAAAAGAGTTGCAAACGTAGCCCATCCCCATGATGATTCTTTTGCTATGGCAACCACGGTGACAACACAGGGAGCGTAGAGTAGGACAAAGACAATCATCGCCAGGGCGGTGAACTTGTTCCAGCTTGGATCAACCGCAATTCGCGTCGACAACGTACCTGCTGCTTCCGGATCGACATCTCCAAGTGAATAGGCCGTGCCAAAGGTTGAAACGATGACCTCCTTTGCCGCAAAACCACCGACCAGAGCAATATTAGTGCGCCAATCAAAGCCAGCCAATTGACTGAGCGGTTCCAGGGATGTTCCTATTTTTCCAGCCAATGAATAGCGCAGTGCTGCCTGTCCTTCTCGGTTATTTATTTCAAGCAGTGCTTGTTGTTGTTCTGTCATGGCTTGAGTTGAGCCCAAGACGGCCTGTCGTTCCAGTTCATATTGGTTGATCTGTTGTGTCGGTAAACTTGGAAACGTCATTGCAGCCCAGAGCAAAATTGAAACGGCAAGAATGACGGTTCCCGCTTTTTTTATATACTGCCAGGTGCGCTCCCAAGTATGAATAAAAACTCCACGTACGGTGGGTAGCCGGTAAGGGGGGAGTTCCATGATAAAAGGTGTGGACTCTCCTTTGATCACGGTTGAACGGACAAATTTTGCAACCAGTAGCGCCATTATCCAGGCAAACAGCGTGATTGAAAACATCATCTGGGCTTTATATTCTGTAAAAAAAGCAGCAACCAGCAACATGAAAACAGGGAGTTTGGCTCCACAGGGCATAAATGGTGCGGTCAACAACGTTGCCAGCTTTTCTTTAGGGCTACGCAGGGTTCTGGTTGCCATCACTCCCGGCACAGCACATCCCCCGGCAATACCGCCAGAAATAATAAATGGCATGGCTGAATATCCATGCAGTCCAAAAATACGGAGAACGCGATCCAGCATATAGGCAACCCGAGCCATGTAACCGGAATCTTCCAGAAAAGAAATCATCAGAAACATGATGGCAATCAGTGGGACAAAGCCCATAACTCCTCCAACACCATCAATGATTCCAGAGACAACCAGTGATTGCAGGAGTCCCTCTGTGATCAATGCTGTTGCTGTTGCGGAGATCCACCCAAATAGGCTTTCCAACCAGCCCATGGGGATTTCCCCGGCGGTAAAGGTGATTTGAAACATACCGTAGAGGATTGCTATCATCAGGATCGGGCCGATATAACGATTAACCAGAAAAGTGTCCAGTTTTGTTGTGACGTCGATTCGCTTCTGACGGGATTTTTCCTGGATAACAATATCTTGTTTGAGGATTGAATTGATTAAACCATAGCGATAATCAGAAATAATTGCTTCAGGTAAAACTTTCAGAGTTTTCAAGCAGTGTTCTTTTGTTTTCTGAGCGATTGCTTCCAGCTGTTCAGCAACCTCGCCGTTTAGTTTTCCATAGCGGATAATTTCGGAGTCATTTTCTAGATACTTCAGTGCAATCCAACGAGCCGGATAGCGATCAGTCATGAATTGCCGCTCCTCGATAATTTCTGTCATGTTATCTAAAACCAGATCAATCTCTGCTCCGTAACTAATTTCTAGAGGTTTCCAGGTTTTCCCATGATCCCTTGCGTGTTGAACTGCTGTTCGAATCAAATGACCTTTACCTCGACCAGAGCGCGCAACAGTTTCCACAACTGGACAATTGAGAAGTTTAGATAACTTCTCTGTGTCAATTATTAATCCCTGTTTTTTAGCATCATCCATCATATTCAATGCCAGAACCACCGGAATGCCAATTTCAAAGAATTGGATTGCCAAGTAGAGATGCCGTTCCAGCATGGTTGCATCGACGATATCAACAACGATATCAGGCTTTTCATTCACTAAAAAATTACGTGCGACCAGTTCTTCATCCGAATATGCAGAGAGCGAGTAGGTTCCGGGCAGATCGATCAATTTAACCTTTACGTCTTTCAGGTTAATTGTCCCTTCTTTTCGTTCTACTGTGATCCCAGGGTAGTTTCCAACGTGCTGGCGTGAACCGGTAATCGCATTGAAGAGGGTTGTTTTTCCTGAATTCGGATTACCTGCTAATGCAATCGTTGCTGTTGGATTTTCTTTAATCGTCCATTTGACTGCGTTAGCCACCTTATTTTCCTACCTTTTCGACCATGATGAAATCTGCTTCGCTATTACGTAAAGTCAGAGTATAATTTCTGAGACGGATAGAAACCGGATCTTTCAGGGGAGCCCGACCAAGAATTTTAATTTCTGTTCCAGGTGATAAACCCATGTCGCGCAGGCGGCGACCAACTTCTCCATCAGCAGTCACCGCAGTCACTATTGCCTTCTCTCCTGAAATGAATTGACGTAAAGGTTTTGGCATAGTAAGTGTCCCTTTGTGAGAGCGGTATAAGTCAATTCAATCTATTCCAACCAAGGATGACTATAACTGCTTGATTATGAAATCCGTTATCAGAATAGGCCTGAATAGTATGGCTGTCAAGAATTATTATCGATTTAGTTGTATATATAGAATTGAATTGTTAATTAAAATACTTGACAAATTATTTTTAGAGGATAATCGATGAAAAAATATTTGGCTGGAATGACTTTTTTCCTTTTTTTTGCCTTTTTTACTGTCCCGATTATATATGCAGAAACGCCTGCAGACTATTCGCTTTGGTTGAACAATTTCAAAGTGGAGGCTCAGAATTCAGGAATTAAACCTGAAACAGTGAATCGTGCATTGAATGGGGTGAAACCCCTCGACTGGATCATCAAATTGGATCGGGCTCAACCGGAATTCACAAAAACTCTCGATGAATATCTTGCCGGGGCGGTAAATTCCAAGCGGATCAAACAAGGGCAACGGTTATTAAATGAAAATTCGGATACATTGACCCGGATTACAAAGAAATATCCGGTTCAGCCAAGGTTCTTGATGGCTCTATGGGGGATTGAAACCAGCTTTGGACTGCATACCGGTAAGGTTCCCGTTGTTGATGCGCTGGTCACCCTTGCTTATGATGGGCGGCGGGGTCAATACTTCCGTTCTGAGTTGTTAAATGCGCTCAAGATTCTCGATCAGGGGCACATAAGTTTTAACCAGATGAAGGGCTCATGGGCTGGTGCAATGGGGCAGGTGCAATTTATGCCATCAACTTTTTTGAACTTTGCAGTAGATGGAAACGGTGACGGTCGGATTGATCTGTGGAATACCCGCATTGATTATTTATCCTCCGCAGCCAGTTATCTGCTCAAATCAGGTTGGGATGATAACTATACTTGGGGACGTGAGGTGAGTTTTCCGAAAAATTTGAATGGGGACTATTTTGGCATGAAGCAGCAGCGCCTTCTGTCAGAATGGCAAACCCTCGGGGTTCGGACTGTCGAAGGCAAAGACTTACCCAAGGTTAAAATTGCAGCTTCACTCATTCAGCCGGATGGACCAAAGGGCAGGGCGTTTCTTGTCTATAACAACTATCGCGTCCTGATGAAGTGGAACAGGGCACACCGTTTTGCCGTTGCTGTCGGGTCGCTGGCAGATCGGATCGGTGCCCGGTAGTTATTCTCCTGGGATTAATCCCTCCAACTCCTTATCAAAAACTTCCCAGACTTTTTCCGATAATTCAGCCATGAATTCCGGGTTGCTGATATTGGGAAGTTCAATATTGGGATTCGGATTGTTTGCCACCTCAGCAGGGAAAGAAAATTCCTCCTTGGTGTAGCCCTGACGGAATTCCAGTGCCATTCCTAACAGAAAAGAGCGCCGGACGGCCGCTTTGATTTTCTGTGGATTAATTTCGAGATTGAAATCACTTTTCAGACAAGTGGCAATTTTATCTGTTCCAATTCCCTGGGTAATATCAAAAAATTTGCAGAGTCCCACCATATCGAAGCCAACAATGTGCAGTTTGTCTTCAGTAATCACTTTGACCCACGAATCAACATCCGCTAAACCTTCACGGATCAGCGTACCGTATGATCCCATCGACATATGACCGCCGGCAATTGCCCAACAGTAGCCGGGATTGGTTTCAGGAAGGTAGGCAGCGATTTCGAGCCCTTTAATATGATAGGCGTAATCAGTTTCACCCATCAGTTCAGAAAGATGCTTCGATCCCTTACCAATACCGGGTAATTTCCCTTCACTCGCCTGAATAATCAGTTCACGGATTTTTTCATAATCACCAAAGTTTGCTCCATTAAAGAGAAGGCTTTCCGGGTGTCGTTCATTGTAGGAGAGGGTATAGGAGACCGTGACTCCCATTGAAATAGCATCAACACCATAATTGTCACAAAGGTGGATTAAACTTCCAGCCTGGCCTGCCTCGTGGATTCCGATGTTTGTTCCGAGAAGGTTAAGGGGTTCATAATCAAATTTTGCGATAAAGTCACCACGGCTGCCATCGGTTTTTTTATTGTAAATGTAATTATGGCAGGTGATACCACAGCGGTAGCAAGCTGCTGATTCAATGTCATACTCTTTTTCGACTTCTTCACGAAACAGTTTTTCGGGAAGATCATTTCCCTGTGGACGATAGTTGTTGACCGGCACGGCATGAAACGGCTGCATAACTTCGTAAGCCGCCCAGGTTCCACCGCCACCACCCCGTTTGATCGGTTGCAGTCTGGCTGCGCCACCACCGGTGATGACCTGTTTGTGAACTTCTTTGACCTCTTTTGTGATCGGAGTGTTTTTATCTTCACTCTGGGCGACCAGGGCAATAATGTTTTTGTATCCCATGATGCTGCCCATACCACCGCGACCGGCAAAGCGGAGTTTATCATCTCCTGACTTCAATTGATTAACCGTTGATAGTGCGACCGACCCCATTGTGACATTCTGCCAGTTTTCGCCAGCCTGACCAATGGCGGCAAAGTGAGCGTCATCATACTCTTTATGGAGTGACATGATTTTATTGTGGGTGGACAGACCAAGTAACTGATCGGCAGGTTTCAACGTGACCTCTGGGCCGTCAATGGTTTCCTTGATCAGAACGTAGACAGGTTTTTCAGAACGGTTTTCAAAGATCAGCTCATCCAGACCGGTCCATTTGAACTTGGCGCCAAACTTACCACTGCCGGCAGACCACATGGCGGCGGGGAGCCCTTTTTTTGATTTTTTGATGGGACTATAGCTGGAAAAATAGGTGCGTAGACCGGTCATGGCACTGCTACCAGTTAGCAAGCCAGTATTGATAATCAATGGATTCTCGGCAGAATAGGCTTTGCTGATTTTTCTTTCTGCCAGTAACTGAAACGAGCGACCAAACCCTCCCAGGACATCCTCCAGATTTTTACACGGGACATCTTCCAGCGTTTGTTGACCAGTTTTCAGATCAATGGTGCAACGACGGTAGAAGATTAGTTCGGGATGGGCAACTGGATCGGTTGCTTCAAATTTCATGGAAATTCCTCCGTTTGAGCTGTTACCCCCCTTCAAGGAGAGGGAGAAGCATCAACGTATCGCCATCATGGAGAATATCTGTCGATTTAGCATGAACACGGTTAATCAATATGATTCCCAGCAGTTTAGCCGGAATTTGTAGATCGTCAATAACTTTTTGAATATCGCTCCCTGCGGGATAATCCAATGTTTTCAGCTTGAATCGATCAATGCGGAAGACCCCATGGAGGCTGACGGTTATTTGCATGACGAGATCTCCTGTCTGTGTTTCGTACTAAGGATTACAAATCAAGCGGGCTTTTGGCATCTTTAATGGTCGTTGATTTTATCGTGTGAGTGTAAATCATCGTTGTACGGACATCTGCATGTCCGAGCAATTGTTGAATTGTGCGGATATTGTAATGTTCCTGTAATGAATGCTGGCGTAGCTGTGTCTGCTTGCCCCTTGTTTTTTAACTTGGCAATAAATTGTGCAAGATTTTCAGTGGCGGTGTAGGAATGGCAGTATTTTTTACAAAAATCAACATAATATCGCAGCCAATTTTGGCAGTGGGACTGAAAATCCTAGGGATATTCTTTGATTCATAAAACGATTGTATGCAGATAACAATTTTTCAGGGTGCTGAATCATGATATCTGATTTCCATTATGATAAATATATTAATGATATACGGCTAACAGATAGGATAACTCGAGGATAAATATTGTCAGAGGTATTTGGCAAGTGTATGGTGACCGGAATCGTATAATTACTTGTTATGTGCAAAATCAATAATGGTATCGAGCCTGAGCGATAAAAATGGAATCGCCCTCTACTTTATAAACGATTCTGTGCTCATCGTTGATTCGTCTGGACCAATAGCCCGACAAGCTATGCTTCAGCGGTTCGGGCTTCCCGATACCAGAAAAAGGTGAACGCTGTATATCCTGAATCAAAGCATTCACCCGCTTGAGGATTTTCTTATCAGTCTTTATCCAATACTGGTAATCATCCCAAGCATTTTCGGAAAATATGAGTTTCACAGAGAAAGCTCCCGCACAGTTCCACCATTTGATTCCAACTGAGCAATAGACTCCAGAAGGCGGCGAGCATTTTTAGGGCTTCTGAGTAAATATGCTGTTTCTTCAAGAGCTTGAAAATCTTCAAATGACATCATAACAACCGAACTTTCATTGCGGCGCGTGATAATGACAGGGTCATGATCGTCACATACTTTTTCCATCGTTTTTGCTAAATTGCTTCGAGCATTGGTGTAAGAAATAGCTTCCATGGTAATTCTCCTTTTCAGTACATGTACGGGCAACTGTACCACAAAGGCAAGCACATAACAAACTAATCAACCGGAAGGAAAATACGTCTGCGCTAAATTGAAAAGCAAAATCTGAAATTGCGGTGGTTGGCGAGCAGTTCGTCGCTGCCGGTTATCTTCACCATTAGTTGCAAAAATGATTTCAGCTACTCAATAGGGAACTTTTGTTTTTGGTGAAGAACTCGCAGAATGCGAATCGTGAACCCGTCATCAAAATAAGATACGATCATTGAAACTTCAGGAATAATGAGCAATCTGCCTCGAATTCCATCCCTTTGAACGCCCATTAAAGGTTGTTCAATTAAGTTTTCAGCTTTAGCTTCAATGATTTCATCTGTTTTTTCAGCAGCATCTGGGTTGAAGACGTAAAGAAACTCGAAAATTTTCTCACGATCATTTAAGGATTCTTCTTCCCAAAAAATCATTGGCGACCCCGATTGCGAACCTTGGCTTTACGTTCAGCCATTTGTGTTTTTGCAGAGTCATTGTCGACGAACACAGCCTTGCCGGAATCAAGTTTGTCAAACGCAAGGTTTACTTGTTCGGTAAGCCAAGTATCATGAGACAAGGCCTTGCGTTGTTGCTCGGCAAGCTGCTCAGTTAGTTCACGGCAAGCGTCGCTGAGGGTGCGACCTTGACTTTCAGCCATTTGCTGGGCTAAGCGTTTTGTTTCATCGCCAACACGAAATTGAATTCTAGTATCCATAGGTTGCTCCCGAAATTAGTGTGTGCACAAATGTTAGCACCAGTGTCACGGAAGGGCAACTAACAATTTAATCAACCAGACGGAATGAACGGGCTGCTTTTCTAGAAAGCAAAACCAACCTGCGGTGGTTCACGCAAGTTAGCGTCGCCGCCGGTTATCAAAAACGTTATGTCTCATAAAACATCTTTTGACGCACTCTATGAAGTACGATATAATGTACAAAAAGAAAGGATGTTATTATGCAAAGTAGATTGAGAATAGACCAAGATATCTGCTCAATGTCTGAATTTAGAACAGGTATAGCTTCGTTTCTAAAACAAGTCCATGACACCAAAAGACCACTTGTAATTACCCAGCATGGGAAAAGTGCCGCTGTTTTACTCGATGCCTCTGAATATGAAGCAATGCAAGAAAAGCTGGAACTTCTTACGGATATCCAAACATCTATTGGTCAAATTGAAAATGGTGAGGGCATACCTCACGACGATGCGAAAGGATTAATTCTGGGAAGAGTTGGTCAATGAAAATAGTATGGTCACCGTTGGCAGTTGAAAGAGCATCTGAAATTGTAGAGTATATTTCTCAAGACAATCCTACCGCAGCACAAAATTGGATCTATGAAGTTTTCGAAAAAGTAAAACTTTTGAGTTCCTCACCGGAAATGGGGCGAGTAGTTCCAGAAGTTAAAAGGAACGAAATAAGAGAGTTGCTTTTTGTAAACTATCGTATCCTATACAGAATCGAAAATAACAGTATTTCTATATTAACCATTAGGCATTGTAGGCAAATACTCCCCGTGTCTGAAGTACTGACATAACAATACAATTAACCGGATGGAAAATGCGTGCCAGTATCTCGAAAAACGCAGTGGTACTCGCAAGGTTACGTCGCCGCCGGTTATCACAACCGTTGAACGAAGCCGCTCCCGCGGCAAACAAAACAACAAAAACCTTTCCCAACCATGAACCTCCTGCGTAGCAATCATAATGCTACACTTGTCGGCAACGACAACCCTTTTCCAGGAGGTTTCTATGGACACCAGATTTCCAGATGATCCCTATTTCAACAAGCAGTACAGCAAGCATTGCAAACTAAGCGGCTCTTGACAGTGTTGGTTTTAACATAAACTTTAATTATGCAAAGTTGGTTGCCATGAAGCCCCAAGCAACTCAACTTAGCGTTATGCAGTCATTCCCAGGTCATGTTGACAAACGTCACGTGACACAGTACAATCTCCTCATGATCAAATCCTTCGCAGACAAACGAACCCAAGAACTCTACTCCAAGGGCAAGTCAAAGAAATTTCCTGCGGATGTTGCACCGAGAGCCGCTAGAAAACTTGAATACGTGGATCTGGCCGTACAGC
>JAYEME010000104.1:0-3591 GCA_034717915.1 Thermodesulfobacteriota bacterium | reverse complement strand
TGATTCTGGAATTGGCGGTGCGGGGGAAATTGTTGCCGCAAGACTCTAATGATGAACCGGCCAGTGGCTTGCTAGACCAGATTATTGAAGAAAGAGTGAGGTTGGTAAAAGAAAAGGCGATAAAACGGGCATCCTTCATTTTCGGTTTACACTTTTTGAAAAATCACCGCTCAATTTTACAATTTAACCGTCCCGAAACAAAGGTTGCCCTGATGCAACCGCATACCTGATTCAATTAGGCCTAGACAAACGCTACATCTTCATGTACAAGCGAACTGGGGAAATCTTTTCCACTTCGTTTTTACTGAGGATTGAGTCCATGGCACTACCGCTTCCAGCAGCGCATCCATCTTTATTTGAAGAGCAGTTTGAAAGAAGGCTCTTTACCAGGCGTATCGATCTGACAGACGCAATACGCTTCACGATAGCCACTGACGCGCTTCACGCCATGGCGAATAACGCCTGGGGAACGATCACTCATTTGGCAGATACTTACAAAATATCCAGACCTTTTGTCTATTCACTTGCTACTGCGCTAAAGGAAGCCGGAGAGTTTCTTTTCTCAGAAACAGCAGAATCCGTTACCGCCATGTCGCTACGAGAATACTCCCTTCAAATGATGCTGGCCCTGCGACTGGAAGCACGAGGCAGCATTGGCGCCATCTCGACGATCATGAAACGCTTTGGATGTAAATTGAGCGCGACAGGGTCTATCAGTCAGGTGCTCTCACGTATCGGAAACTTGCTGCCGGATACCCTCTCCACAGAAAACGGCACCACCCAATATCTTGTTTTTGCCAGTGACGAGATCTTCTCAAAAACCATACCGATTCTGGTGACCGTTGATCCATGTAGTAGCGCGATTCTTCGCATCGAATTGGCTCAAAGCCGGAAAGCTGAGGATTGGAAAAGACATTTTGAATGCCTCTATGACAATGGGCTGGAAATGGTCTATCTGGTTTCCGATGAAGGCCAGGGCATACGCGCCGGCCATGCAGATATGAGTGATACCGTGCGCCAATCCGATACCTATCATGCCATTGCCCACCAGTTGGGAAGCTGGATGGACCGCCTTGAAAAGGCGGCTTACAAGGCGATTGGCGCGGAGCACGACTGCGAAAAAAAGCTGGATTCGGCGAAGAGTGATCGCGTGCTGGAGAAGCGCTGGACGAATTGCGAAAGTGCTTCCGATGCCGCCCAAAAGGCTGTGATGCTTTATGATGATTTCAGTTATCTCTATCGCAACGTTCTCTGTGAACTCAATATCTTTGACAATAGCGGTAATCTGCGTGATCGAGAACAGGCTGAAAATGGGATCAAAGTCGGTCTTGCGCTTGTGAAGGAGTTAAACAACAGCGGCATCACAAAAGCAGCGGACAAAGCCGAGCGGACATTACCGGATCTATTCCATTACTTCGATGTTGCCAAACAAGTCGTCGATGAATGTAGAGAACTGGGCATTGATGAGGAGATTCTCAAGGCATATTGTCTCGCCTGGCAATGCGGAAAAGCCGTTCGCAAAGCAAAGAAGACCGCACGAAAAAAGAATGCGCAGAAACGCGAGCAATTCTGCCTGGAAATCGCCGGGGGACTGCACCAGGAAGAGTCCACGGAATATCAGAAAGAGATCTACTCCAGGCTGGATAAAATCGTCCAGAGTTCAGCGCTGGTGGAGTGCATCAATTCGATTATCCGCCCCTATTTCAATACGACGAAAAATCATGTCACCCAGGGACTACTCAACCTGATTATGCATTACCATAACCATCGACGCTATCTAGACGGCGTAAGAAAAAACAAAACGCCAATGGAACTTCTCACTGGAAAAGCGCAAGCGAAAGATTGGATTACGATGCTTTTTGACAGAATCAGAGAGAAAGATCCAGAATTACTGCTTGCTTCTTAAAAAAAGAAGCAGCCAGCATCCCCTCAGCCCCCGTGAATGAGTCATTATTGAATGGCTACGGTAGCCTATTGCCGTTTTCTTTTGACATCAAAAGTGTAAACTACTTTCTGGAGCTAATGAAGGATGCCAGATGTTGCAGTTTTTGAAACACTCCAGTTAATCAGATTGCTCATCTCCATCAGCATCCTCGAGCTGGCTTTCTCATGCCAGGTTCTGATATACTTGTTTTTCAAAAACAAGTATAAATCCACGCGATATTTCATAACCTATTGATTAAAGGTCAATTATTCGAGTGAAAATACCAGTAATACCGCCGAATTTTTCAGTTCTTATGCATGACATCATTGATAGTGGTGGTAATGAGCTTGCGCATATACTTCAAGCAATAAGTCCAGTTGATCCCAAAGGGCGATATCTTCACTGGGACAAATTGAGGCATCTGACACCTCCGGAAGGGCTTAGCAGCGAACAGTGGTGGTTTCGAATCAAGATTGCACGAAACAATTTATACCAGAAGGTGCCCTTGATCAATAAAACCGGGGCATCATTTCAGTTCGCTATCTTTGACCTCATACTTCGGGAGCTTCACTGGCTTGATCGGTATGCTGCCGGGAATATTCAATCCAATGAAGCTATTACTAATTCGCAGACACGCAATACGTATTTAATTCGTTCATTGATTGAAGAGGCTATCAATTCGAGCCAGCTTGAGGGTGCTTCAACGACGCGGGAAGTTGCTAAAGAGATGATCAGGCAGTCTCGCCAACCCAAAGACAAAAGCGAGCAAATGATCCTTAATAACTACAATGCAATGCGGTTTATTGGCGAAATCAAGAATGAAGCTTTGACGCCATCCATCGTGTTCGAATTACAAACAATCCTTACTGACAACATGCTGGATGAAAGGAAAATTGGACGATTTCGTACAGCAAACGACAACATCTATGTCGTGGATGAAAGATCACAGGAATATCTGCACGAGCCACCGCTTTGGAATGAGTTGCCGGAGCGTATGCAGAGGTTGTGCGATTTTGCCAATAGTGATAGCAGTATTGAGGGGGATGGTGCTTTTTTACACCCTGCCATTAAAGCAATTATCCTCCACTTCATGTTGGCGTATGATCACCCGTTTTGTGACGGGAACGGTCGAACGGCACGTGCATTGTTCTATTGGGCAATGGCGAGGCACGGTTACTGGCTGATGGAGTTCATTTCCATCTCCAGGGTCATCAAGGATGCTCCGGCGCAATACAGCAAGGCTTATCTTTATACTGAAACCGATGATAATGACCTGACATATTTTCTGATCCATCAAATGGAGGTAATCCATAAGGCAGTGGATGCCTTGCATCAATTTCTGGATCAGAAGATGCAGGATGTCAAAGAAGCAGAACGTATGCTAATGGACAACCCCCGATTGAAAGGAAGATTGAATTTTCGACAGTTAGCCTTGTTGCGGCATGCCCTTGAACATCCAGGGTTTAGTTACGTGGTGAATGAGCACCAACAGTCCCATGGGATTTCTTACGATATTGCACGAAAGGATTTGTTAGAGATGGCGGACACACTGGGATTGCTGATCAAAACCAAGCAGGGTAAGCGCTATTATTTTGTTGCTCCAGATGATTTGGAGCAAAGAATAGCCAGGTCTTGACAATCAACCCCCTATTTTGGGGATTGATTGT
>JAYEME010000103.1:0-40735 GCA_034717915.1 Thermodesulfobacteriota bacterium | reverse complement strand
GCAGGCAAATTTACAAATAGCAGAGCCCTACGTGAGGAATATAGCCGTCACGAGGAAGCACTTTAAGAGACATTCAATAATCGCAAAACCAGAACTGTACCCAGCCTCACCAAGGAGCTATCCCAAGGGTTATGCAGTACACAAGTAAGCCATTGTAAATTAATATGGGGAGCGTCCCTAGTTTTTTCCAGTAGATAGATTTAGCCCCCGATTCGTCGGGGGCTTTTTCTTTGGCTGCGCCCCCCTTCGCAACCTAAACCAACTGTCAAACCTTGACAATTAATATAGTTAAAGTATAATTTTGATACCGGACTAGCCAACAAGGAGTACCATGCAATTTGATTTCGATATCAATAAAAGCCACAAAAACCATGACAAACATGGAATAAGTTTTGAGGATGCACAAGCATTATGGAATGACAACAACGGACTTATCGTTCCTGCCAATATTATTGATGGCGAAATACGCTATGCTTTAATCTCACACCTGAATGATAAATGTTACGTTGCTATCTTCACATTGCGGAATGAAAAGTATCGCATCATAAGCGTTAGAAGATGCAGAAAAAATGAGGAGAAAAATTATGAAAACAATCTCAGCTCAAGAATTGGATAAGAAATTTGATCATGGTGAAGACATCAGTGACTACCTGGACTTTTCAAAAGCTGTAAAGCTGTCAGATTTCCACAAATTAAACACTGAAACCAGAAAAGTAAACGTCGATTTTCCCCAATGGGTCATCGATGCGCTTGATCAGGAAGCCAAAAAAATTGGTGTTACCAGACAATCAATTATTAAAGTCTGGATTGCTGAAAGGCTTAAAGCAGAAAAAGAGTTATCACATGCAAGCTAAAAAGTTATGTTTTATAGATGTACCGGTTCGGTTCCGGCCTTCGTACCATAAGAAAAACAAAGGCTTAGCCGCAACATGTTAGGCCTTTTGTTTTATCTTGTTTGCATTTCCATCTCAGTATGTTCTGCTGATTTCAGAACAAAAATTTGCTATCGTTCTTCGTGAGAGAGCTTACTCTCAAACCTTAGTGTTAGAATGACACTTATCAGTTGAATTCAGGAGAGAGATTTTAGAAAGGAAATTACAATGACAGACTTATCGACAACATTTATGGGGCTGAATTTAAAAAACCCGATTATCGCGGGAAGTTCAGCATTATCCAATTCAGTGGCTGGTCTCAAAAAGCTCGAAGAGGGAGGAGCGGGAGCTGTCGTACTCAAGTCGATCTTCGAGGAGGAAATCATCCACGAAATGGATGATTTGATGAAGGATATCCCTGAAACAAGCCGCTATATGGAACGCTTTGATTATCATGATCTGGTGATTCGGCGCGATCAACTTGAAAAGTATACAACCTTGATCCGCGAAGCGAAAGAGAACGTCTCCATTCCGGTCATAGCCAGTATCAACTGTGCCTTCTCCTATGAGTGGACAGACTACGCAAAGCGGCTGGAAACCGCAGGTGCAGATGCCCTTGAGCTGAACATGTTTTTCCTGCCAACGGAGCAGAACCGCAGTGCTGATGAAATGGAGCAGACTTACTTCAAAATTATTGAGAAAGTTCTAGATCGTGTTTCCATTCCGGTCTCATTGAAAATCAGCCATTATTTCACCCATCTTGGTTCGATGATTCAGAAACTGTCGACCACCGGGATTTCAGGCCTGGTGCTTTTCAACCGTTTTTACAGTCCCGATTTCGACATTGACAAACTTGAAGTGGTGCAAACCAACGTGATCAGTTCACCGGCAGAGCTGAGCACATCGCTGCGCTGGATTGCCATGATGTCACAAAAAGTTTCCTGTGAGTTGGTTGCTTCCACCGGTATTCACGACGGCACCGCAGTTATCAAACAATTACTGGCAGGAGCCCAGGCGGTGCAGGTTGTCTCTGCGTTATATCAGCACAGCCCAGATCATATCCGCACAATGTTGGCTGATCTTGAAACCTGGATGACCCGACACGACTACGAAACACTTGAGAAGTTCCGAGGCAAGATGAGTCAGGAGAAGAGCGCTGATCCGGCCGCCTACGAAAGAGTGCAGTTCATGAAGTATTTCAGTGGCCAGAAAGAGATCATATAACGGCAACGTAGGGGATAGTTCAGGGGGACATCTCTTACCGAACTCAAATCAGCACTGCATCCGCCAAAGCTTTCAGCACCTCGCTGGCTTTGCCTTGCAAGAAGATATCGGTAATGGTATCCGTGTAATTGGATGGGTGCAGGTTGACCTCAATGATCAGTGTACCGTTTTTATGAGCTTGGATAGGCAACATGGAGGCGGGCATAATCTCACCCGTTGTACCAACGACCAACCAGACATCTGCCAGTTGTGTCTCTTCCAGGGAGCGTTCATAGGCCCGAGGTGGGATCCCCTCACCAAAAAAGATAAAGTCCGGTTTAAGCAATCCGCCGCAGTCAGGGCAGCTTGGCGGCATCCTGGAAAATAACTCAGGGAGAAAGCTCAAAGTTTGCTGACAGGAGAGACAGGTCAGACGGCGACTGGTGCCGTGAAACTCAATCACATCCTGGCTGCCGGCTTCCTGGTGTAGATTGTCAATATTCTGGGTGATTATGCCATGCAGAATTTTGGCCAATTCCAGCCGTGCCAAAGCTTCGTGAGCCGGGTTTGGTTGGGCTCCGCCAAAGAAGTCGTAGAATATTTCTTTAATAACCTGCCAGGAATCATCCGGATAGCGTTGAAAATACGACAAATCCAGCACCTGAGGATCATAGCGGCTCCAAAGACCATCTGACCCGCGAAAAGTGGGGATCCCGCTTTCGACAGAGATACCCGCACCGGTAAATGCAATCATGCGCCGGGCGTCTCTGATTTCTTGAGCAGCTTGATTTATAAGCGCTTCATCCATAGTCACCGTGACTTTCAGGTTTTCAACCCATTTTATGCATAACGAGAAACCTGACCTCTTTTTATTCCCTTACCTTTCAACCCAATCGGCATAAAGATCTGGATTAAAACCGACCACAAACTCATCTTTGACCCGATAAGTTGGAGCACGCAGGTTGCCACTGGGGCCCATAACCTGTTTTAAAACGGCACCTTTCTCGGCGACAACAGATTCAAACCGCTGAATTTTCTTTCCTTTAGCAACAGCCACAGATTCGGCGTTCTGTAGCAACACCCAAGCCTGGGTTTCATCAATCCGTACTTTTCGTGCATCCACAACCTCTTGGACTGTTGCCTGTTCCTGCTCAAGAAACTCCTGAGCTTTTTTACAGGAAGCTCAACCTTTACGCAGATATGCCCAATCGATGTTCATTCTGTCCTCCTATTATTTCAGGAATTTATAATAATATTTCAAAAAAACCAACGCAATAACAGCCCGCTACGATCTCCTGCCGAACCAAATTCACTACGAATAACCGGCAGACTCCCCACATCCTGCTAATCAAGGGCAGCTATATCAACCAGACGTTGCCAAAGTAACGGCAAACGACTTTGGCTTGCACGATCTGGCGGCAGATGGCCTGAAATAGCTTCACGGAACCCCTCTGTTGCAATAAACCCAGAGAATGTCTTGGCGATATATGTTTTCAATTCCGGATCTGCCTCTGAAAGCTCTGGCAATATCTCAGAGCGACCATCAATAACTGTCATGATGTCTTCTAAATCATGGCTCCCCCAATAATCCTCTTTTCCTCGCCCGAAAAAAGCCTCCAGCTTGGTCGCAATGAAATAGACAGGGGTAACCAATCGGATAACAAGGTTGTCTTTCAGAGAAGTAATTTCAGAGTTTTTAATGGCTCCTGTATACCACCGATTACTGAAGCCCAGTATATAAGCATCCGTCGGCATGACATCGAGCGTTAGTCCATCAAGCTTCCAACGACAGGTGATCTTTTCATCAACTTCCTGGATGCAACCAAGCTCACGTAAACGTTCTTCCAATTGCCAGTAAGCGTTTCGAGACAAAACCTCCACGATCACATCCACATCATGGGTAGTTCGCACATCCGGTGCGCCAGTATCGGTGATAAACAATGCTGTCGTACAACCACCCAAAAAAACCAACCGATCAAGAAGTGGTTCTAATCGCTCAGCAACAAATTCCAGCATCTGGAGGTTGATATCCCTGACTGCTACCATTTTTGCCTCAAGCGTTCTTTCAGCTCGCTGACGGCCATTTCTTTTTCACGAGCCTTGCCTCCACGTATTGCGTCAACCAGAACCAACAATTCATAAAGCTGCTTATCGGCGAGGGCGGCCTGCGGCACTGAACGATACAGTGGAGAAAAAGAATACCCACGCACTCTCCCTTCAGCATACGGCCACACCGGTGGCGGTTCGTTTCCGACAACAAAATTATCTTTCAGCGGGTCCGCTGCATATCCGGTTGGTACTCCACGCGTTAACTCTCCTAGCTCTGGAACAAAAGTGTATCTGACCCCGTGGACAAGAAACTCCTCCAGTGCCTTTATTGCTGGATGGGGACTCTCTCCTTCCTGAAGAGCCGGCAACAACAGACCAGCGGACAAGCACCTTTTCACACCTGCATTAATTTCAGAGGCACTCATGGATAGCTCGTTCGCCAGCTTGACATAGCTCCAATTTCGATCTCCTAGAGCAACGAGCTTAAGAGCAATCAGAATATCTTGTGGTTTTAGATTCATAATGCATACTCTATTCGCGAATCGCGAATAACGCAAGTGATAATTACAAAATCAAAAAACACCTGTGTAATATCCAACAAAAGGTTGGTTAATTTGAAGCAGTCATGGTCAAAAATACCAGCGCAATAACAGTCCACCGCTATCTCCCGCCGAACCAAATTCACTATGAATAACTGGCAACTGTGTCAGGGGATGGAGTTGTGATTTCTTGCCCGTAGTTATGGCCCAGAATAGATCAAGTTGCAGGTTGTCAGCCAGAGATATGGCTAACTGCGGCCGAATTAAACTGGAGTGATCTTCAATATTATAAATCAGCAGCCCGTTTACTGTAACCAACGGGTGAAATTGATATGATGGGCCCAATAACAGATAGTGGCGTGCAAGTAGAAAACTGAGCCCTTCTGTTATGGGTGCTGAGGTGGCAACCAAGGGATATTCATTGGGATTGTCACTGCCGACGCCATTGAACAAGTACTCACCGAGCAATACCAGACCATTGTCAAACCGGTACCACCCTTCTACTGCAGCAATCCCGAAATCAGCATAGAGATCTCCCTGCGGCTGATTCACATCGATGCCTTGATACCAGCTGAGCTCTGCCTTAAGACCGACTTTGCCGAGCTCTCCCGCCAGACCGATTCCAAGCATCGAACGTCCTCGTAAGCGTCCGCCAATAGCGAGAAAATCAATACTTTTGAAGTTCTCACCTAAGGTCAACAAATAGCTGTTGTCTTTTTTTTCAGCTCCGAACACAGCAATCCCGCCAAACTGTCCCGCCATCCCGAAATAGCGGGTTGCTCTGATGGCATCGACTCCGGGGCGAACATCAATGTCAATGGCATCAGGGGAGAAAGGGGCAATAATATCGAGAGGTGAAAACAGACTGATGCGACCGAAGCCGATAGCTTGCCGACCCAATGACCAGTTAAAACCGCCAGCTTTTCCATGGATATTGAGTCGATCAACCTGTAGCTGACTGCTGAACCGCTCATCTTCATGCCAGTTTTTGTGCAGATCGAGATGACGATTCACCGAATCGTCTGCTAACGCAACAACTCCGGTGCGACTGGTCCAGAGCAGTTGTTGATCCAGAGAGAATTCAAAATCAAAGCGCTGAGTCAACTGCCCGGTCAGATCAAGGCGGATACGATCTGAAGACAACACCCCATCTTGATCGGGATGAGGAAAGTTTTCGATATAAAGATTGAAGGATTTCAGTGAGCCGTGAAGGGAGACATCATCGGGAGTATTTGCCACCGATAAAACCGGAGCAAAAATGATTCCAATCATAATAAAAATCAGGAACATAGACTTGCACTGCCCATGGAAAGGGTGTCTGTCGCCCGGATGGAGACAGTCAAGCCCCAAGGATGGGTGAAATGCGTCCCTTGGAATGGGCAGGGCAAGTTTACCAGCAGTGATACAGAACCGTTTCACTGATCCGACTCCAGATGGCCATCCTGCAATCGCACCACCCGTTTGGCATGGGAAATCACCAGCGGATCATGAGAACTGAAAATAAAGGTGGCTCCCTGCTCCTGATTCAGATGCTGCATCAAGGCCAGCAATTCTTCACTGGCATGAGAATCAAGGCTGGCGGTCGGTTCATCGGCCAGAATCACCGCCGGTTCGGAAGCCATCGCCCGGGCAATGGCAACCCGCTGTTGCTGGCCACCCGAAAGATCAGAAGGTTTCCGGTTTTCCAGTCCATCCAACCCTAACAGAGAAAAAATCTGCAATACCCGCTCACGACGCTGTTTTTTGTCGACTTGCTGCAACATCAGAGTAAATTCAGCATTTTCAGCGGCAGTCAGCACCGGAATCAGATTATAGGCCTGAAAAATGAATCCGATTTTCCGCAAGCGCAATTCAGAAAGCGTTTTTTGATCGGCGTGACCGACTTCCCGGCCATCCAGCCAGATTTCCCCACTGGTAGGCTGATCGAGGCAACCGATCAAGTTGAGCAGCGTGGTCTTACCGCTCCCGGAAGGACCGGCAAGGACACTGAATTCCCCTGCTTCGATTGACAGGGAAAAATCGTCAACGGCAACCACTTCCTGACTACCGAGCGGATATATTTTTGTGACCGATTTTAGTTCTATCAATGCCATATTGCCTCAGGTTCCAGTTCAATTTATCGTACTTTAACGGTTTTATAACCAAAAAAAAGGTTTCAAAATAAGGCTTAAAAACCAAAGCATTAGCCACCAAGGCACCAAGAGAAACATTCTTAAACGCTATGATTCTCTTGGAGTGCTTGGTGTCTTGGTGGCTATCAGCCTTTGTTTTGGTTATAGGTCCGAACTTCAATGATGTCGTATTGCCGCAGCCGGACTGATCCGCCCTGCCCTGATCGATGGATAGACCGCTGCCAGCAGGGACAATAACAACAGATAGACAGATATCTTTGCCATCCAGGGGATATCCCAACCAGCACGCAGGATCGGATCGAACACCACGCCACCAAACTCCAGGGTTTCACTGATAAAATTTCGCATATCGATACCGGCTGCTTGCAGGTACCAGGTTGCCAACGAGCCGAGACAACTGCCGATCATCATGGACACCAGTCCCAGTAATAAAGCTTCAATAAAGACCAGCATTCGTAACCTTGCGGTGCTGGCTCCGACCGCCAGAATGATCCCGAATTCACGAAAACGCTCCATCACCGACATCAACAGGGTATTGACCACCCCGATAGTGACGATCAGCAGCATGATGACAAAGATAATTTTCTGGCTGGCATAATCGAGCCGGATCGCATTGTACAGGTTCGGCATCGCTTTTTCCCAGGTCAATCCCTCCAGATCACTGTGAGGTTTCAACAGTTTCTGTAAGCGTGGAAACACCAGATGGCCAAGTTTTTGATCTTCCAGAACAATCGCCAATTCGTGAATACCATCAGACTTTCCTACCAATGCCGCAGCACGATTGCGGCCAACCATCAGCAGTGATTTATCAACACTTTTGATCCCGGTTTTAATCACTCCGTGAACCCGGAACATTTCACTCACCAGCTCTCCAGAGCGATGCTGCATGGTAACAACAAATTTATTTCCCAGTTTCAACTGAAGCTCCTGCAACAGCCGACTGCCGAGGATCGCCTCCCGACCGTCCAACGAAGTCAGCCACTGGTCATCCGGCAAGTCACGCAAAAATGGATTGGTCTTCCGTTCGGCCGCAGGGTTCACTCCGGTCAATAAGATACCACGACTTTCCCGACTTGATTGGGCAAGACCCGGCAGATAAACTCGCGGCAAAACCGCTTCAACACCATCAATCTGCCCGATTTTCTCGACCAGATCATGAGGCTTGAAGGAGAGTTTTTCATCGCGACTTTTTAAATAACCATGCTGATAGACCACCAGATGACCGGTTCCGGCACGCACGCCACTATCAATCATGGAGGCATAGACCCCGTAAGAGAGGTTATGAAATGCCTGAATCAGCATCAGACTGAAACTGAGCGCCGCCAGAGTTATCAGAGTGCGTCGCCGACTACGCCAGAGGTTTTTCCAGGCCAGGTTAAGTAGATCCATATAACAGTGTCCTATTCAGAATCAGAAATGTCCGTATATGATTTAGATAGCTGAAACAACTGTATTTAATCCAAACCTTCGAATCTCCCCTAGCCCCTCTTTGCCAAAGAGGGGGATACTTTTAGGCTTCCCCCTTTGAAAAAGGGGGATTGAGGGGGATTTTCAGACCAGAGTTAAAGATTACTATTTCCCCATCAGATATCCCCGATTCAGGTTCACACAAACACATCATGACAGGATACCTATTCTTCACGCATTGCGACTACAGGTTGCATGTTTGCTGCACGGTTTGCCGGCAGAAAGCCAGCCAGCAGGCTGACAATCAACAGACAGACAGAAGGAATCATGATATTGCCCGGTTCAATCACCGCATGCAAACGGGGCAGAATAGTTCCACCGGCATAGGTAATCGGCGTCAGGGTGCCGGAAAGATCAACCCCGACCAGAGCCATATACAGACTCAAGGCGATGCCGACAACCGCGCCACAAATCAATCCCAGACACCCCATAATGGTGGTTTCCAGCAGAATCATGGTGCGGATCTGACCCGGTCGCATACCGATCGCCATCAACACTCCGAGTTCCCGGGTTCGCTCCATAACGGCCATAAAGAAGGTATTGAGAATCCCCAGCCCCGTTGCAATATAAAGAATGGTGACGATAATCATCCGTGAGACATCGTAACTGGCAACGACTTCAGCCATTTCCGGCAACATCTCGCCCCAGTCAAGGATCTCCAGGTTATCAGGAAGATCAGCCCGGTACTTTCGTGCCAACTCAGCCGCATTTAACGGCTGATCTGTCCGTACCGCAATTTCATGAATCTGCCCCGGTAAAACCAGAACCTGTTGCAACCAGGCCAACGGCACCAGAACCAGTCCATTATCATGACCGATGTCACCGGTTGTGAAAATCCCTCTGACCTGCAGCAGATCGTTACCGATTGACCCATCCGCTGCCTGGGTCACAAAGACCAGTTGATCGCCCGGAACCACATCCAGACGGCGTGCCAGCCCGGAACCGAGAACAGCACCGTTCGGATCCTCTGCCGCCAGATAATTTCCATCAACCAGGGAATTATGCAGGCCGGTCACGCTCTGCTCCTGACGCGGTAAAATCCCCAGAACTTCACTCGGAGAGCTATTCTGCTGATGGGACAACAGACCGAAACTTCGCAGTCGCTGTGAATAGCCGAGAATTTCATTCCGAGCCAGAACCGTTTGAACAGAGTCATCCCGGGAAAAATAACTGAACATATCGCGGTCATCCTGATAACCTTTGGCACTGATCACCATATGGCCGTAATATTGCTCGGTCGCTGATGTGAGCATATCACGTAACATCCCGGAAAAAATTCCCAGCGCCAGAATCAACAGAGCGGAAGAGATAATCATTGCCGTCAAGGTCAAAAGAGTCCGTCTGCGATTGCGCCAGATATTACGTAACGCCAATTGGAAGAGCATCAACGTCGCCCTTTTAGCTGACCGAGAGAAAAGAAATCTTCCTTTATATCAACATCAAACTGCAAGTTACGATAGTGCATCACCGTCTTCTCTTTGGGTTTTTCCTGCGGCAAAACTGTCATTTCCAGCGGGATGGTTCGTCCGCTCACTGTCTGTACGTCATCAAACAGAATCTGTCGCACCAGAATATCCTCTTCATCAAAGTAATCGATCTGCACCGGAACCAATGGTTGTTTACGAACCTGGTAAATAATTTTGCCCCAGATGACCGGGGCATCCGGCTTCGGTATGCCCTCGATCCGCCAACTTTCACTGGTTTCTTCCAGTAAGGTGAAATCGTAATCCTGATCGATATGATTCGCCTTGACCAGATCATCATTGGTGATATGACTCCCCATCCAGGCACCCCCCATCATCGATGGTGGGATACGGATGACCCGGTCGACTTTAGGCAGGTAATTCCAGACTTCGTTTTCCACCTTGAGCGTTGCCACCCCCTTTTCTTTAACCGGAGCGAGAATCCGCACCAGAAATCGCTCTCGCCCGAGTGACCACGATTCCATTTTCAGATGGCGTTCCCAGTGACCCGTAACAACCGACATTTCCACCGCAGATATTGATGACTCTCCGGTGTATTGCTGCTCAACAGTCCGGATCAATTCACTCAAATCTGTAGCCGAAACAGAAATAACCGATCCGGATAAAAAAATAAAAATTAACAATAATTTTTTAAGCAAAGACGGAAATATCATTATCGTATCCATGGTTAAATGAAATTATAGCTTTTATTATCCGTGATTCTGGCTGGAAACGCAAAATAGTGGCTGATTTTTTATTACATGACCCTCTATACTGAGTTCATAACTGTTCAACACAGTGGGTATCCGCCGCTGGGAATAAACAACGCAAACCCATAACAACAGGAAGACCGATGAAAAAAGAAAACTTGAAGAAAATCGTAAGTCGTGATGCCCACTGTTTTGGCTGCAGTCAAAAAAATCCCTACGGTTTGAAGATGCAGTTTTATGCCGATGATAACGCTCTTTATTCCTGGTTGAGTGTGCCAAACCACCTGTGTGGCTGGGATGGAATCGTGCATGGCGGGGTTATTTCAACGATGCTGGATGAAATTATGGGCTGGAGTGCTATTTACAGCCTACGGCGCATCATTATGACAAAAACCATGACCGTTGATTTTTTCAAACCGGTTTACATTGAAGACAAGCTGAGGGTTGAAGGGCGGGTTATCGAGCAAACCAGTGAACGAGAAGCAATTATTGAAGGAAAGCTTTACAAAGGTGATGATATTCTCTGTGCACAAACTCGCGGAACTTTCGCTGTTTTTACCGCAAAAGCAATCAAACGAATGAAAATTATGCCAGAAGAAGGTCTCAAAGGATTTGCCGAATACCTGGATCAATAAATGGCTCTTGCGACCTTAAAAGAGGATAAACATAAGTCAATTTCACATGGGGAAACATTCCATGCAGATCTAACAAAAGCTGATAGAACCATGCCTGAATCTACAAAAGAGCCCTGATTAACCCTTGAATTTGCGGTATCATGCCTGTAATATCCGCACAAGGTAGCTTCACCATAGAATACAAGAGGAACCAGAAATGAAAATTTTTTTACAATCTGCCATTTTCAGTCTTTTATTGCTCCTTGCCGTCTCTTCGGCTTATGCCGAAACCCGTTATATTTCTGATCAACTTATCGTAACGGTTCGAAGTGGCAAAGGAAACCAATACAAAATTCTTGAAACAATACCTACATCAACTCCCGTAACGGTTCTGGAAGATGACAAAACTTATGTTAAAGTTGTCACCCCCAAAGGAACTGAAGGTTATATTAGAGCCCATTATGTCAGTAAGAATTTACCCAGAAGTACCCAAATCAAGCAGCTAAAAAATGAGATCGCCAGTTTTCAACAGCAACTGACCGACCAACAGCAAAACTTCCAGGGAACTCAGGAGGAAGCGAGTGCTCAAAAGAACCAAATCAGTCAACTTTCCGCACAATTAAATCAAACCCGTCAAGAACTGGAAAAATCAACAGACAAATATAATACCCTGCGCAGCAAGTCTGATAATGTGCTGAATATAAATGCGGAAAATGAGCAGTTGATCGAAGAAAATAGTGTGCTTAATGGTGAGCTCCTGGTTCTACGCGAAGAAAACCAGAAATTTCATCGCTCCAACATGATTCAATGGTTTCTTGCTGGTGGCGGGGTTTTCCTGGGTGGCTGGATTATTGGTAAAATCTCCCGAAAAAAACAACGTCGTTACTAAATTGTGCTGTTCAAACACTCTCTTTTAAAATCGACTGTGTCCTTTTATCTAAAATAAACTATTCAATTCTATATTTTTATTAAAATCCTTGATTTCAGATAGTTATCAGCTATTTTTATATGCATTGATATATTCATCTGGAGTTCAGTTATGCGTGACAAACAGCAACAGCATCTGCGCCAGCTTCTTTCCTCCCGGGTACTGGGATCCCGCGAACTGATGCAGGGGCTTGATGTCAGTCAACCCACTCTGTCTCGGTTGATAAGCGGCATGAGCCATGAAATCGTTGTTATGGGAAAAGGGCGAGCGACCTGTTATGGTCTCCCGCGAAAAATTCATAATAACGAAAGCCGGTTCCCAGTTTACAGTATTGATTCACGCGGGGATGCCAAACTTTATGGTAACTTAACCGCCCTGCAGGGAGGACAATATTGGTGGGAGAGCACAAAAGAGGGCAGTGACCTCTTTAACCAGATCCCCTGGTTTTTGCAGGATATGAAATTGACAGGTTACAGTGCCCGTTCCTTCGCCTATCGGCGCAGCGAACAACTGCAACTGCCACGCAAACTGGCTGATTGGAGTGAAGTAGATACCCTTTCTGCCAGCTGTCATTACAGTGAAGACCGCGGCGGAAATCTGATTATCGGTGAAAAATCATTAGCACGCTATTTTGCCCTGGCCAGAGAAACTACGGCCACAATTAAGCTGGATGCAAGAGCTTGGGTTTACCCACAGCTGGCACAAAAAACCCTTGCCGGGGAAATTGATCCTGTACCGGTGGGTGGGGAACAGCCAAAATTTTCAACCTGTATTGACGATCAAGGCTCCCCCTGCCATATGTTGGTTAAATTTTCCCCAGCAACCGACAGTATTGAAGCACGCCGCTATGCTGACCTGCTGATTTGTGAACATCTTGCACTCGAAGCAATCCGTCTGGCTGGTTACAGTGTGGCTCGTTCTCGATTAGTCATTTCCGGGAACCAGGTATTTCTCTGTCTGAAGCGTTTTGACCGGCGTGGTGCTATCGGTCGACTCCCCTCTATTTCACTGCGGGCAGTACACTCACGCATTCAAGCACCCTGTGACAATTGGATTGAAGCTGCAAAACGACTGGAAAAGCACCACCTGATCAGTACAAAAGATGCTCACAAATTATGTTGGTTATCGCTGTTTAGTGATTTAATTGGCAATACAAACCAACATTTTGGAAATATTTCTCTCATTCCACACCACCATGATTCCTATATTCTGGCTCCCCTATATGGCACTCGTCCAACTCTATATGAACCAATTTCTGGAGAAATTCCCCTGCGCTTGTTTACCCCGCCACCAATTCGTAATGAGGTCGCGGCACAGTTGCCAAAAGCCTTGAATGCTTCAATTTTCTTCTGGAAAAGTGCTGCAATTGATGAGCGTATTTCAACTGAATTCCGGCAGATATGTTATGAAAATTGTGAGATTCTCAAGTTACAAAATAGTGGCCCAAAGCTAATAATTTAACAAACAGTAGAATAAAAATAAATTTTAGTTAACAAATTCTAAAAAATATGCAAAAATGAATTCAGGTGGTTCATGTAATGGAAATAATATCGTTAAGCGACAAGGCACGCAGATGAATAGTAATACTCCCAAAATCCTTTTTACCGATGCTGAGAAAGAGACACTGGACTCATTGCAGAGATTGCTCCTGAATGAGAGTTGGGACTGCTACTATGTTTCCAGTGCCAGGGAGGCATTGGACTTTCTACAATCAAATAAAGTTGATCTGGTCGTTACTGATGTCACGTTGCCGGATATGGATGGTGTTGAATTTGTGTCAGAAATCCGCAACCGCTATCCCAAGACTATCCGCATGTTCCTGACCGGTTTTAACAAGCAGGAAAACATCATCAAAGCGTTGGAAGAGGGATATACTCAGCACATCATTCCCAAACCCTGGATAGATCAAGAACTGAAAGAGATCATCCGCAGCGCCTTACGCCAGAGCACTCAACAAAAAAAGCACAGTCCTGAATTTCAGATTCTGATTAATTCAATCCCACTACTCCCTGCACTACCGGAAAGTTATTCCAATGTTCGTTCCTGTATTGTTGGGGATGAAGTCGATATCGAAACGATGGCAAAATACATCAATCAGGATGTTGCCATCGCCAGCCTACTGTTACATTGGGCGAACTCAGCCCTTTTTGGACAACGCCTCCAAGTTGAAACAATCAAAAAAGCGATCATTGTTCTGGGTACGGATATCGTTGAAAACCTTATCTTGTCCGAATCTGTCAATCGGACCATTGCCGGAAAGCTACCCGAGATAAAAGGGTTTGACTTCGGCAAATTTAAAAAGCACTCAATGGCAACTGCGGTTATCTCAAGACTTTTAATTAAATCATTACTGCCCACAGATTTTGATCAGCATGATCGTGCTTTTGTCGCCGGTCTTTTACATGATATGGGAAAACTGGTGGCGGCAACCTACTTTCCTGTTCAATTTGAAAAAGCGATTGAGTTGGCTAAGCAAAGAAGATGCCCCTTGACTGAGACTGAAAAGGAAATTTACGCAACAGATCATGCCGAGTTGGGTGGTTTTCTTGCAGAATGGTGGAATTTACCACCTTTCATCGTTAACGTAATCTCCTGTCATCATCAACCCCATTTCACCCCTATTGAGCAGGATGTCATAGCTGCGGCTTATGTTGCTAATCTACTCAGTTACCAGTTTCATTTCGGCTCAAATGGTGATACCTGCCTGCGTGGAATTTCTGATGAATTCCGGGAGAAATTCTATCTCAATGAAGAAGCAAATGAAATTTTCCGGAACCAAACCGAGGAGATCATTCGGGCACTTGTCCGTTAATGGTTTATTCCCTCCGTGAGCAGCGGAACTATCGAGACAACTGTCGGCAACCATCCCCTGCAAAACAGATTCGCCCTTTATTTATCTATGATTTTTCACAAATATATGATTAAGTTTGACTAATTTCAAAATAACCGGCATAATAATGTGCGGTTCGTGTAAAACTACGATACAAATTATTAAAGGTGTTCCATAAATGGCGCAGCGTCGAAATCAACTCATCCTGACAATTGATGATGAAGAGAATATTCGAGACAGTTTTCGAATGTTTTTGGAAGATTACGATTATCAGATCCTGGAGGCAAAAAATGGTCGGGAAGGTCTGGAAATTTTTTCCCGCGAAAAACCAGATTTGGTCATCTGTGATCTACGTATGCCAGAAGTTGATGGACTTGAGGTTATCGAAAAGATCAAAGAGGATTCTCCCGACACACCTATTATTGTTGTATCCGGAACGGGTATCATTGGTGATGCCATTGAGGCGATCCGCCGTGGTGCATGGAATTATCTGCTCAAACCTATTCAGGATATGTCTATTCTGCTCCATGCCATAAACCAGGCAACTGAACGTGCCCGCCTTATTGTTGAAAATCGTACCTATCAGGAACACTTGGAGGAGGAAGTCACCAAACGAACCCTGGCACTGCAAAAAGCAATCAAAGATCTCAACAAATCACACCTGAAATTAAAAGATAGTGAGCAGAAATACAGGGTTATTTTTGATAATCTGCAGGACGTTTATATAGAAATGCGCTTCGATGGAAAAGTGACCGAAATCAGCCCATCAATTTCACATATTTCACAATATTATCGCGAAGACATCATTAATTTATCCATAGAACAGGTCTTTCCCAGTATTCAGGATCGTGATCTCTTATTTAACCAGTTACGAACAGAAGGCAAAATATATGACTACGAACTCAACCTATTGGACAAAGATAAAACTCAAATACCCTGTTCTTTAAATGCCAGTTACCAGAAGGGGAAAGATCAGACAGAAGATAAAATTTGCGCAACTTTACGTGATATAACTGACCGCAAACAAGCCGAAGCAAGAATTAAACATCTTGCGTTTTATGATCCATTAACGGGACTCCCCAACCGGCGCCTGCTGCTTGACCGGCTAGAACAGAATATTTCCCGTATCCGCCGTTCTAATCGTTTTGGCGCCATGCTCTTTCTTGATCTGGATCGATTCAAAAACATCAATGATTCTCTAGGACACCCAATTGGCGACAGCTTGCTACAAGAAGTTGCAAATCGCTTACTCCACGACCTGCGTGCCGAAGATAGCGTTTCACGACTCGGGGGAGATGAATTTGTGATGCTCCTCTCCGATTTAGGTGATAACTCAATCAATGCTGCAGCAATAGCGCAACAGAAAGCGGAACATATCAAATTACGACTGGCAGAAAAATATAACATTGATGGACACGAACTCCATGTCACACCAAGCATCGGTGTTGCCATGTTCCCTTCCGACAGAAACAATCCGGAAACGGGAGATGACATTCTCCGCTATGCAGATACAGCGATGTATCGTGCCAAAGATGATGGTCGAGATACGATAAGATTCTTCTTGCCCAGTATGCAGACTGCCGCAGACAGTCGGCTGGCAGTGGAAAAAGAGCTGCGTTACGCGATGGAACGTGGCGAACTTTCCTTACATTTTCAACCCCAAGTCAATAGCAAAGGAGAAATCCTTGGTGCAGAAACTTTAGCGCGCTGGATCCACCCGGAGAAAGGCTTTATTTCTCCCGCGACGTTTATCCCCATTGCAGAAGCAACTGGCTTGATTCTACCCATTGGAGAATGGGTATTAGAGACAGCTTGTGAACATTTAAAAGCATGGAGTGACAGCGGAATCCCTGTTAAACACCTCGCCGTTAATGTCAGTCCACGTCAATTTCGCCAACCCAATTTTGTCAATCAAGTTGAAAAGATTCTAGCAAAAACCGGTGCAGATCCAAACCAACTGGGACTTGAACTAACCGAAGGGATGGTGATTGACAACATTTCGGATACCATCGACAAAATGAAAGCACTTAAAAACCTTGGCATCGAATTATCAATTGATGATTTTGGCACAGGATACTCCTCACTGACCTACCTAAAAAAAATGCCTCTGGACATCTTGAAAATTGATCAATCTTTTGTCCATGACATTGAAACAGATGTCAACGATGCTGCAATTGTCGATACAATTATCTCTATGGCAACCCACTTGGATCTTAAAGTGATTGCCGAAGGAGTAGAAACCAAATTCGAACTGGATTTTCTGGAAGAAAAAGGTTGTCCCATCTATCAGGGATATTTTTTCAGTAAACCGGTACCGAATGAGCAATTCATAGAACTTTTGCGGGCGGGAACGACTTTCTGTAAGGAACTAGAATAGTCCCTATCGAACTGACAACCTTAAAACGACAAAACCTCCTGTAATTTTTATGATCAACGCGACTCAATATCAATTTCACTCTGGAAGTTTTCTGAATCTTCGGGAACTTTCTTCTTCTCCAGCCGGTTTTTTCGCCAGCCTAGATAGTAAGCTATCGGCCCTGACAGCAGGTAAGCCATTCCGATCAAGAACAACATAATTTGCGGCTGAGCAACAATGACTATCAACAACATAATCGCCACAACCAACATGACAAACGGTTGGCGCTTAAACAGCTCCGGATCCTTTAGAGAGAAATATTCTATGTTGCTGACCAGCAAAAAAGCTAATAGAAAAACCAGAATTACCATGGAAATCATCTTGATAGTACCAGTTCCGCCCAGTTCATAGAACAATAGCACGCAGGTAGCGACAATACAGGCAGCCGCTGGAATCGGCATGCCGACAAATCGCCGTGATTCCACTGTGGAGACCTGGACGTTGAAACGAGCCAAACGTAATGCACCACAGATCACATAGAGAAATGCTGCCAGCCAGCCGAGCTTACCAAAAGGCCTCAATGCCCAGACATACAGAAGAACTCCGGGAGCCACCCCAAAAGAGATGACATCGGCCAGGGAATCAAGTTCAACACCGAATTTACTGCTGGTTCCAGTTAGTCTGGCAACCTTACCATCCAGAGCGTCAAAGATAGCCGCCAGCAGAATAAACCAGGCTGCCCGCTCATAATTGCCATCTGTAGTCGCAATAATGACGTAAAATCCGGAAAAAATCCCTGCAGCCGTAATCAGATTAGGAAGGAGGAAAACCCCCTTACGCAAATTTTCCCGTTTCTCGCTTCTTAAACAATCTTCAGTCAAGACAATGTCCCCAGAACAGTCTCGCCAGCAACAGTGTGTTCACCAAGGGTCACTGCCACATCAGCATTTTTTGGAAGATAGAGATCAACCCGCGAACCAAAGCGGATCAATCCATAGCGTGTACCCTGTTGTAACAAATCACCAATCACTGGATACGTAACAATTCTTCGAGCAATCAAACCGGCAATCTGGACAAAAAGAATCTTTGAACCATTCTCTGTTTCCAAAAGAATCCCGGATTGTTCATTACTTTCACTTGCTTTATCGTAGGAAGCATTGACGAAACTTCCCTTATTGTAATACATGTCAACAACTTTCCCATCACAGGGAACCCGGTTCACATGAACATTAAAAACCGACATGAAAATGCTTATTTTCATCACCTTCTCTTTGAAATAACGCTCTTCCTCAACCTCACCAACAAAAATAATTTTACCATCTGCGGGGGCAATAATCAGATCATCACCCGCAGGAATAACGCGTTCCGGATTGCGGAAAAAATAGACACTGAACAGGGTCAAAAATAACAACAAGAGAGTCAGGATAGCCCAGCCCAAAAGAGCAAATACCATGGTAACAAAACCGAACAGCGCTATAAAAGGATAGCCTTCACGGACAATCAGTTGATTTCTATTTTGCATAAAAATCCTCAGTTTAAAAAAAATATTACATTCGCAAGAAAAGAGTTAACCAACAACCCCTTTAGTACCACGGCCAATAACAACCGGTCCGGAACGAACAACTTCCTTAATTCCCATCGGCCGCAACAACTCCAGAATACCATTTACTTTCGCCGGGGCTCCGGTGATCTCGATTGTGTAGGACTTAGGGGTCACATCGATAACTTTAGCACGAAAGATATCGACAATTCGCAACGCCTCTGCCCGGCTTTCAGCATCGGTTGAAACCTTAATCAGAGCCAATTCACGCTCAATGTAATCCCCATCGGTGAAATCGACGACCTTGATAGTAGAGATAAGTTTATTCAGTTGTTTGGTAATCTGCTCGAGAATTTTATCATCCCCCCGCGTCACCAAAGTCATCCGAGACAGTTCCGGATCCATGGTTGGAGCGACAGAAAGACTTTCGATATTAAAACCACGCCCGGAAAATAATCCAGAGACCCTGGAAAGAACACCAAACTCATTCTCTACCAGAACTGAAATTGTATGTTTCATCTATTTAATCCTCCCGACCAAATCGTTGGCCGCTTTATAATTTCATTCAACTAAGATGCGAGAACCATTTCATGAATCGCTTTACCAGCCGGAACCATCGGCAGGACATTTTCCTCACGTGAAACTTTGAAATTCATCAGCACCGGGCCGGGAGTGTCCAGAGCCTGCTTAATCGTTGTTTCAACTTCATCAACTTTTGTCGCCTGCAATCCGGTAGCACCATAGGCTTCAGCTAACTTGATAAAATCAATTGGCAGTTCCATGTCAGTTTGGCTGTAACGTTTTTCAAAAAACATCTGCTGCCATTGGCGTACCATCCCCAAATAATTATTATTGAGGATAACAATTTTTACCGGAAGTTTATACTGAACCAGGGTTGCCAGTTCCTGAGAGTTCATTTGGAAGGATCCGTCACCGGAGATATCGATAACTTGCCGATCAGGATAGGCAACTTGAGCCCCCAGAGCTGAAGGAAGGCCAAACCCCATCGTTCCCAGACCACCAGATGTCAGAAAAGTTTTCGGTTGTCTGAAAGTAAAAAACTGCGCCGCCCACATCTGGTGCTGCCCGACCTCCGTTGTAATAATAGCATCGTCATCGGTCAGTTCGCTGATTTTTTCGATGACAAATTGCGGCTTGATCACCGACTTGGATGAGCGATAAGCCATCGGATGGCGCTCTTTCCACTCGCCGATCATCGTTCGCCATTCCTCCGTAGCCTCGAGCAAATCCTCTACCAATTCAGGCTTTTTATTCAGGTACCCGTGCAACTTACCCAAAACATCTTTCAGATCGCCGACAATCGGCAGGTCAACCCCCACATTTTTCCCGATTGAAGTTGGATCAATGTCGACATGGATAATTTTAGCTTTCTCAGCAAAACTGTCGATTCGACCAGTCACCCGGTCATCAAATCTGGAACCAACGGCAATCAACAGATCACACTCTGTAACTGACATATTAGCAAAAAACGTTCCGTGCATTCCCAGCATTCCCAAAGCTAGCGGGTGCCGTTGGGGAAAAGCAGCCATCGCCATCAAAGTTGTTGTTACAGGAATTTTAGTCTGTTCAGCCAATTTAAGGAGGACATCGTCAGCCCCCGACAGGGTGATTCCACCACCGACATAGAGAACTGGCTTACGTGCTGCAAGAATCATTTTGGCAGCTTTTTCAATTTGTCGGATATTGCCACTATAAGTTGGCTTATAACCACGCAAATTAACCTTATCAGGATAACTGAATTTATGTGCAGTAACCTGAATATCCTTCGGCAGATCAATCAACACGGGTCCAGGTCGACCGGTTCTGGCAATATAAAAAGCCTCTTTGATCGTTTTAGCCAGATCACGGATATCTTTGATCAGAAAATTATGCTTGGTACAAGGGCGGGTAATGCCACACATGTCCGCTTCTTGAAAGGCATCGTTCCCAATGAGTGGCGTTGGAACCTGACCGGTGATAATCACCATGGGAATTGAGTCCATATAGGCCGTTGCAATACCAGTCACTGTATTTGTTGCACCTGGTCCGCTGGTAGCAATGGCGACACCGACCTTACCGGTACAACGGGCATAACCATCCGCAGCGTGAACAGCTGCCTGTTCATGTCGAGTCAAAACATGATCGATCGATGATTCAAAAAGATCATCATAAATATTGATGACAGCTCCTCCGGGATAACCGAAAACCGTATCGACCCCTTCAAGCTTTAATGATTCAAGCAAAATCTGTGACCCGGTCAATTCCATCTGTTCCTCCTCGAATTTTCCATTCTTCTGCAACGCCATAGGGCGAACTTTTTGCAACGCTATCTAAATACAGCAAAGGGCTTAAGCCTCCGCTTAAACCCTTTGCTGTATCGAAATATCCCGTTGTTACAAAACGGGGTCAGGCGGTAACGGATTGGAGAATTTTCTCCATCTCATCTTTACCGACAAGTTTCATTTTTTTCACTTTGTTTTTCTCCAGTTCTTCCTGCGGGGATAGATATCCCTTCTTATCATACTCAGATAACTGTTTTTCAAACAGGAAATGTTCTTCGTAGAGCGTACGAAAACGGGGGTTGGTCTCAGTTAGATTTTGCAAAAGGGTTTGATCGATATCCATTGGCTCCTCCACGCATATAAAGGGGATAAAACTGGGAAAAAGTTACCTATAAAGTAACCAAATTGACCAAAAATTGTCAACTGTTAAGCTGGGCTTTAGATACTTTGTTTTTCAGATAAATTTAATTCAGCATCCGATAGCCGAATATAGGTCGGAACTATTTCAGCAGCAGCTTGAACCAAACCTCCCTGCCATGCCCGCAGGGACAACCAGGAAGCATGAGCAGCGCGAAGCTGGTGGGCGGTTGCAACAGGAATCAAGGCATGGTCAGCAAGAATTTCATCAATGAGGTCACGATAGAGAACAACCCCATCCCCGACCAGTGCAACTGTTCCCGTTATCCCCTTCAACAACTGTTCCGGAGGTGAAACGGAAGGCTCTCCTATCGCAACCGGACCAGTAGTATGATGCCATTCAAATAACTGACTATAGACCTCTTTTTTCCGCGCATCCAAAAAAGCACAAATAGGAGCTGGCGACAGGGGCAGATTCATCGCAACAGCCTGTAGGGATGAGATCGGAACAACTGGTTTTTTCAGGACTTGAGCTAAACCCTTGATCGTAGCAATTCCAATTCGCAGACCAGTAAAAGAGCCAGGTCCAGTGACCACTGCCAGAAGGTCGAGATCCTCAAGCTGCCAACCGGCCTCTACCAGGAGCAGATCAATTTGCTTCAACAATTTTTCACTATGGGTACTGCGAACATTCAATAGAGATTCAGCAACCAGAGTTTCACCCTGACACAGAGAAACGCTACCGGTTAACGACGAACTATCAACCGCAAGGATCTTTATCCTTTCCACGTTTTCCATTAACCCCACAACCTGACAATGTCGTTGTAAAATGCCAGAACCATCAACATCAGCAACATAGCCATTCCAACCTGTTGTGCCATCTCCCGGGCGCGGATCGATACAGGTCGACGAATAATCAATTCGATAATATAAAAGAGGATATGGCCACCATCCAGGATTGGGATCGGCAACAGGTTTAAAATCCCCAATTGAATAGAGATAAAAGCCAGAACCGACAAAATCGCTGATAGATCAGTTTGTGCCGCCTGCCCGGCAATCTGGACAACCGTAATCGGTCCACCAATATTTTTAGTTGAAACATTGCCGGTAAACAGTTTCTGCACAAAGACAACCGTGAGATTAATCAACTCCCAAGTTCGGTTGGCCCCTTCACGGAACGCATCAACAAAACCAAAACGTTTCAACTCTGAGCTATAGGCTGGGGCAATGCCAAGCAGATATTCGCCTTCTGCGTCACGTTGCTTTGGTGTTAGCTCGACAATAAGCAGCTTTCCAGCCCGTTCCAACTGCACCGGAACAGCTTTGTTGCCAATTCCCTGAATAATCCCCTTCAAATCGTACCAGGAGGAAATTGGATAATCTTCGATTTGCAGGATTAAATCCCCCTCCTGGAGACCCGCTAGTGCTGCTGGCATATCAGGAGCCAAGCCACCGATACGTGCCGCCTGCCCGGGCAAAAGACCCAGTGCTTGCATTCCCTGTAAACTGTCATTATCGGCTGGAATCTCCAATTGCAGTTTTTTCCCATCCCGATCAACCTGAAAAATCATTTTTTTACCGGCATGAGAAATAAAGCTGATATTTGTTTCATTCCAGCTGGCGACTGCCTGCTGATTCACTCCTGTCACGCAGTCATCAGCAAGAAATCCTCCTGCAGCGGCGTTCGATTCAGGAACGACGTAACCAACACAAGCTGGTTGATCCAAATATGTTGGCAGCTGCACGCCGACCATAAAGGAGATTGGCAAAATTAACAGGGGGAGCACCAGGTTCATAATGGGTCCGGCCGAAACAATTGCTAATCGTTTAGCAACCGATTGCGCCGCAAAAGAACGGGTCTTTTCTTCCGCGGAGAGTTCGACCTCTTCACCTTGTTCACCCGTTCCTTCGCCAAGCATCTGCACGTAACCACCAAGAGGAATTGCACAAACCTGATATTCTGTTTCTCCGCGGCGATACGATGTTAATTTGGGACCAAACCCGAGGGAAAATTTTAAAACTTTAACGCCACACATTTTGGCGACAACAAAATGTCCAAGTTCATGAATAAAAACCAGAACTCCCAGCATCAAAATTCCAGCTATAATCGTTGTCATATCAATCCTCCACTGATTAATTCTTGTGCTTCATACCGACCCCAACGGTCAGCATGCAGGGCTTGATCCACAGTGGTAAGATCTTCGCTCTGATGTTGTAACATAACTTTTTCTATCACTTTTGCAATCCCCAGGAAACTGAGTTTATGGTTTAAAAAAGCCTCTACAGCAACTTCATTTGCCGCATTCATCACCGCCGTAACGGTACCACCCATAGCTAAAGCATCATAGGCAAGCTGAAGACAGGGGAAATGGTCTGAATCTGGTTTAGAAAATGATAACTTCCCAACTTCACATAGATCAAGAGGCTGTTGAGATAACGGCAGCCGTTCCGGCCAGGACAAAGCATAAGCTATCGGAGTTTTCATATCAGGAACACCCAACTGAGCCATAACCGCACCATCATGGTATTCAACCAGCGAATGAATGATGCTTTCAGGATGGACATGAACATCGATCATGCTCGCGGGAAAATCGAACAACCAACGAGCCTCAATCACCTCCAGCCCCTTATTCATCATGGTAGCCGAATCAATGGATATTTTTCTACCCATATCCCAATTAGGATGAGCCAAGGCATCAGCCGGGGAGATTGTCTCGAACTGCACCGCTCCATACTCCCGGAATGGCCCCCCGGAGGCAGTCAAAAGCAACCTCCGCACATCTTCACGACGCTGACCTGCCAGAGATTGAAAAATTGCGGAATGTTCACTATCTACGGGAATCAGGTTAACGTTCTGGCGTTCAACCTCTTGCATAATCAAGCTGCCGGCAGTCACCAGAGTTTCTTTATTGGCCAGAGCGATATCTTTGCCCGACTTAATCGCAGCCATTGTTGGAACCAGGCCTACTGCGCCAACGACTGCAGCAACGACCAGATCAATCTCAGGAATGGTCGCACAGTGGATCATCCCCTCAACACCACAACTGATATGGAGATCAATCCCTTGAAAGAGCCGATTTAACTTTTCCGCATCCTGTTCTGAGACAACCGAAACACAACTTGGCTGAAAAACTTCAATCTGCTTTTGTAACAGATCAATATTGTTTCCGGCAGTCAAAGCAACCACCTGATAACGATCAGGAAATACTTTAACTATCTCCAGAGTATTAACACCAATCGACCCCGTTGAGCCTAAAATTGCTATTTTTTTCAACTCTACTCTCAGCCCCCGTAACCATACCGTGCAATATAATAAATAACGGGGAATGCAAATAATAAACTATCCAGACGATCTAAAATTCCACCATGCCCGGGAATCATATTTCCAGAATCTTTAACCTGACAAGCTCGCTTCAATAATGATTCAAAGAGGTCGCCCAATTGCCCAGCAACACCAAGCACCAGACCAATCAAGACTCCGTCGACGACACCAATAACCGGTAGGAAAGTAAATTTGACCAACATAACCGCAAAAACTGACCCGACTAAGCCGCCGATACCACCCTCAATACTCTTGTTCGGGCTAACAGCTGGATAAAGTTTCCGTTTGCCAATTTTTCTACCAATAAAGTAGGCAAAACTATCACAACTCATGATTACAATGAGGGTCAGAAAAATCCAGCGCTGTCCATCGGGTAACATCCGTAGTGGAATTAAATGTCCAAGTAGCAGCGGTAGATAAATAAGCCCGAGAATAATCCAACCTAAGCGGTGGTGAACTTCAGTAATCGGTGGCAAACGGAACAGAAATAGCAGGGAAAAGATCAACATAGCCCCGGTCAACAAGGGAAACAGCAAGACTATATTCTCATAAAACAGAAGGGGGATAACCGCAGCACCAATGATAGCAGCAAGCCGCTGCTCCAGACGATGTTCAGTCCCCAATCCCATCCGGTTAAACTCGATCAGACTCAAAAACAGAACCAGGGTCAGAAAAATGGAAAAAATAGCTGAGTTGGAGTAGCCAAGAAACAAAATAAGTAACGGCAAGGCTATAATAGCGGTGATGATACGTTGTTTAATTGTTCATCTCCTATTTCCACCCCAATTGATCGTCTGTAAGCCCAAACCGACGTTTACGTTGCAAATACTCGTTTAGTGCTTTCTGTAATTCGACAACATCAAAATCTGGCCAGAGAACATCGGTAAAATAAAACTCGGCATATGCCGCTTGCCAGAGAAGAAAGTTACTGATCCGTATTTCACCACTGGTTCTAATCAGCAAATCTGGTTCAGGGATATCTCCCGTATCAAGAAAAGTTGAAAAAGATTTATTATCAAGCTGATCAATCTCCAGACACCCATCAAGTGCTTCCTGAGCAATTCGTTTGGCGGCACGCATGATCTCATCTCTGCCGCCATAAGAGAGAGCTAGCACCAGAGTCAGGGTCTGACCTTGCGCGGTCTCCCTTTCGGCATCTGCCAATGCAGCTTGGACTGGTGCCGAAAGACGAGGTAGATCACCAATGACCCGCAGCTTGACCCCCTCAGTTAACATTTTCTGTCGCTGTGAAGCCAGAAACTGGAGTAATAATTCCATAAGTGCGTCAACTTCGGGACGTGGACGCCCCCAGTTTTCGGAACTGAAGGCAAACAGGCTAAGGAAACGGATGCCGTGGCGAACACACTCATCAACTATCTGGGTAACGGCCTCAACCCCTTGCTGGTGCCCTGCTATCCTTGGAAGGTCACGTTGTTTAGCCCAACGCCCGTTACCATCCATAATAATGGCAAGATGCTCAAGAGGTGGTTTTCTTGTCGCTTCTGTGAGTTCTGACATTTAAAAACCTAAAATAAAAAATCTGGTTTCCCCAGTATAAAAAACAGGCTAAGAAAAATAACATGGTTGATATCTGAACATCAAGAAATAGACTGCAATTGATCCTTTACCAATTTTTAGAGCGCATAAAAAAAGGGCGTTGTATGAAACGCCCTGTGCAAACCTTTTATAGAAATCTGATCAGTCGATGATCGCCTTGACCGGGCAAGCATCAACACAGGCACGGCAATCGGTACAATCATCGGTAATAATGTAAATATCTCCTGATTCAACAATGGCACCTACAGGACAAGCTTCCACGCAGGTTCCACAACCAATACACTCTTCGGTTATTTTCAGAGTCATTCGTATCTCCCTTCGTCAAAATGAAAAATAAAGGTCAAATTTCCATGACTTCCTGTTCTTTATTCTGCACTATCGAATCGATGTTGCTGACAAAGTCATCAGTGAGTTGCTGCACATCTTTCTCACTCCGTTTGAGATCATCTTCGGTAATTTCTTTCTCTTTCTCCAACATTTTAAGAGTTTCATTGGCATCACGACGTGAATTACGCACAGAAACTTTAGTATCTTCTGACATCCGTTTAATGATTTTAACCATTTCACGACGTCGTTCTTCAGTCAAAGCCGGGACAGGCAGGCGAATCAACAGACCGTCTGATGAGGGGGTCAATCCAAGATCTGCCTTGAAAATTGCTTTTTCAATATCAGGAATTAGATTCTTCTCCCACGGCTGAACCGTCATCAAGCGTGCTTCAGGAACCGCTAGGGTAGCGACTTGGCTGAGCGGTGTCGGCACTCCGTAGTAGTCGACTTTAACATCATCCAACAATGAGACACTGGCACGGCCAGTACGAACCTTGGTCATCTCTTTTTTCAAAGACTTAACCGCCTTATCCATTGCGGCACGAGCTTCACTCATAACGTCATCAATCATTCCCGTCACCTCCCTCGACAATTGTTCCAATTTTCTCACCAAGAACCACTTTTTTGATATTATTACGATGAGTCATGTCAAAAATAATCATTGGCAGATTATTATCCATACACAACGAAGTTGCTGTCGCGTCCATGACCTGCAGACCCTTCTGCAAAACTTCCAGGTAAGTTAATTTGGACAGTTTAACAGCATTTTTATCCTTCTTCGGATCGGCGGTATAAACACCATCCACCTTGGTTGCCTTGAGGATAACCTCAGCATTGATCTCCATGGCTCGCAAACTGGCGGCCGTATCGGTGGTAAAGTACGGATTTCCGGTGCCAGCACTGAAGATCACAACCCGCCCTTTCTCCAGATGGCGCACTGCGCGACGGCGGATATATGGCTCGGCTATCTGCTGCATATCAATCGCTGACTGAACCCGGGTCACAACACTCTGTTTTTCCAAGGCATCCTGCATGGCCAGACTGTTCATGACTGTCGCCAACATTCCCATATAGTCAGCACTGGCACGATCCATCCCTTTGGATGAAGCCGCCAGACCACGGAAAATATTACCACCGCCAATCACCACAGCAACCTCAACCCCAAGAGCACTGACCTCTTTAATCTCAGCAGCTATCCCATTAATAACATCAGGATCGATACCGTAGCCCTGTTCACCCGCCAGAGCCTCACCGCTCAACTTCAGTAGAATTCGTCGGTATTTAATTGTAGTCACAGATATCTCCCGCTGATTAGAAATGATCATCTCACAAACAACCAGATGGCTAAGCCATCATTATTTGCTCATAGCTGCAACTTCAGCAGCAAAATCATCCTCTTTTTTCTCGATTCCTTCACCAAGCTGGTAGCGAACATAGCTCTTAAGCTTGATATCAGTACCAATTTCTTTGGCCAGAGCACTAACTATATTGCCAACCTTCTGGTCGGGATCAATAACAAAAGCCTGCTCGACAAGACAAACCTCACCAAAATATTTGTTGATCTGGCCAAGAATAATCTTTTCAACAATCTTTTCCGGCTTACCACTGTCCAGAGCCTTAACCCGCATGATTTCTTTCTCTTTTTCAACAACGTCAGCAGGAACACTATCTCGATCAAGATACTGGGGCGCTGCTGCCGCAACGTGCATGGCCAGCTGTTTTCCCAATACAGCAATTTTTTCATCAGTCGACTCAGTCTGCAATTCTACCAGCACACCAATTTTACCGGCACCATGGATATAGGAAGTGACAATACCCTGACCAGCATCGATCCGCGCAATGCGACGAATTCCCATATTTTCACCAATTGTAGCAATCTGATGGGTCAATTCTGCAGCAACAGTCCGGTTAGTTCCGGGATAATCAATGACTTTAAGAGCCTCTATATCGGCAACGTTATTTGCGAGGATCACATCTTTGACCCCAGTCACAAAAGCTTGAAAAGCTTCATTTTTAGCGACAAAATCGGTCTCAGCGTTGAGTTCAATCATAGCTCCGACAGAACCTTCAGAACCGGCAGCAACTGCACCTTCTGCAGCAACCCGGCCAGATTTTTTGGCGGCAGCAGACAGACCTTTTTTGCGTAAAAAGTCAACGGCCTCTTCCATCTTGCCAGCTGTTTCTATCAGAGCTTTCTTACAATCCATCATTCCTGCTCCGGTTTTTTTACGTAACTCGGAGACCATTGCTGCTGTAATACTCACGATCTTTCCTCCTAATTCGATAGACGGGATACTTTCCCGCGAACTCTTCCAGTTAAACCAACGGCCGAGCCTGAGCCCGGCCGCAGGCCTGTGCATTATTTTTTAAACAATTTGTTTTATTCTGCTGCAGGTTCTTTGGCCTCAGCTACTGGCTCTTTTGTTTCTGCGACAGGAGCCTCAGAAACCGCCTCTTTCTCTGGAGCCGGAGCTGCTTCCTTTTTTGGAGCTGGAGCGACTTCCTTTTCTGGAGTTGATACAACTTCTACAGTCGGCTCATCTTTTCCTTCTGCGGCGGTCTGTTTTTTCTCCTTGCGCCGCTGGTCACCCTCGATACACGCCTCTGCCATCTTCGATGCAAACAAACGAATTGCACGAATTGCATCATCATTACCAGGAATAACATAGTCAATATTATCTGGATCGCAGTTGGTATCAACGACAGCAACCACAGGAATTCCAAGCTTATTTGCTTCCTGAACCGCAATGGCTTCTTTTTTGGGATCAATAATAAAAACAGCACCAGGCAGTTTGGTCATATGTTTAATCCCACCCAGGTTTTTCTCCAGTTTTTCACGCTGGCGATCAAGCTGCAGAGCTTCCTTTTTGGTGTACTGCTCGATAGTACCATCAGCGACCATTGCTTCAATTTTTTTCAGACGATCAATACTGGCCTTAATGGTTTGAAAATTGGTCAACATTCCACCCAACCAGCGATTATTGACAAAGTACTGATCAGACCCCAGGGACTCTTCTTTAATCGCATCCTGTGCCTGCTTCTTGGTACCGACAAACAGAACCTTGTCGCCGTTTGCAACAGTATCCTGAATAAACTGGTAAGCAGTTCTGAAATAGCGAACGGTTTTCTGCAGGTCAATAATGTAGATGCCGTTGCGCGCCCCGAAGATATAGGGCTTCATTTTTGGATTCCAGCGTTTGGTCTGATGACCAAAGTGAACGCCGGCCTCAAGCATTTGTTTCATGGTGATCTGTGCCATTTTTGTTTCTCCTTCAAATTTGGTTTAGTCCTCCGCCCCGATCTGCTCCGGCAGGCCTCAATTAATTGAGAACCATCCTGCCTGAATCCTGAGACGTGTGAATTGATTAACTGCGGATCTATAACATTACTCTATTGGAGCAAGCAAGAAAAAAACAGCGGCAACAACCGATTAACCATCCGAAAAACAACTTGTTTTCGAGTAAAAAAGGGAGTTTACAGGATTGTGCCAGCGTACTAACATGCGCCACCATGTCAAATATACGCATTCACCGTTATCTCCTCAGGGAAATCAGTGTTCCAACTCTTCTGAGTTTACTTATTTTCACCTTTGTTTTGTTGATGGGAAAAATTCCCCGGCTGGCTGAACTTGTTATTAACAAAGGAGTTCCGGCAGCAGAAATCCTGCAACTTTTCAGTTATCTACTCCCGACATTTTTCAGCGTTACCCTCCCTCTCTCTTTTCTGCTCGGCATCCTCCTTGCCTTCGGACGTTTTTCTGCTGACAGTGAGTTCATTGCCCTCAAAGCCTCCGGTATCAGCCTCTACAATCTGGTAAAACCGGTATTTCTACTGGCAATATTATTCAGCATTCTGACGGCATGGATCACCATCAGCATAGAACCAGCCAGCAAAACAGCCTTTCGCAGCAAGTTGTTTCAAATAGCCTCCAGCAGTGCCAGCATCAGCATCAAACCGGGGGTATTTAATGATGAATTCAAGGGAATTGTTCTCTATACCCGTGGGATGGACGAGAATCGTGGCATTATGCAGGATGTTTTTATTTCGGATGAGCGTGAAGGTGAAACTCCTGCAACCATCACCGCACAGCAAGGTCGTTTCATTTCCGACCCGAACCAATACAGTCTAACATTGCGACTCAGCGATGGAAATATTCATCGCCGACCAATCGGAGAAAACCGGGCAACCTACCAGATCATCAGCTTTACCAATTATGATATCAATCTCGATGTCGGCAACCAACTGAGTGGTAAACAGCGCCATCGCTCACGCAGTGAACTTTCCTGGACAGAGCTGAATAGTGCAATAGATAAGGCAGGCAACGATAGAAGCAAGTTCCATCTTCAGGTAGAAAAGCATGAACGTGTCGTTATTGCATTTGCTCCACTCGTGCTGGTTCTAATTGGAGTTCCCCTTGGATTACAATCTCAACGCTCTGGCAAAGGGGCAGGGTTTGCCCTGGCACTGGTGGTCTTTCTGGTCTATTACGTGCTCCTGAGTTTGGCTGGAACCCTTGCCGATAAAGGATTGCTGCCAGCAGCTCTTATTCTCTGGCTTCCAAATATTTGTTTTCTATTTGGTGGAGCCTGGTTTCTACACCGCACCGCAGTTGAAAAACCGCTGCAACTTTTCAAGTTGCCACAGCGAATTTTGAAACAATTGCACTCTCGGAACAACAAACCTGGAGAGGATCTATGAAAATCCTCAACCAGTTTTTACTCAAACACTTCATCCGTATTCTGTCGCTCTGTACCGCTGCCTTTATCGGCATCTATTTATTGATCGATTTCTTTGAAAAGGTTGACGACTTTATCGATCACAAAGCAGCTGCCTGGGATTATTTCATTTATCTGAGCAACAGTATCCCCTTTATATTTGTCCAGATTCTCCCTCTGGCAATTTTGACAACCATGGTATTGACCCTCGGTGGGCTCAGTCGAACCAACGAAATAACTGCCATGCGCGCCTGTGGAGTCAGTCTCTGGCGAATTGTGCTACCGCTGATGTCTCTAGCTCTCTTACTGTCGTTTTTCCTTCTATTGCTCAACGAATTTGCCATTCCCTGGAACAGCAGGCAGCTGAACAATCTCTTGGAAATAAAATTGAAAGGGAAACAACAAATTCAAATGACTCGGAATGAAATCTGGTATCGCAGCAGCAACCAAATTATCAATATTGCCGTTGCAAACCCACAGAAACAACAACTGCAAGGGGTTACTATCTTCACCCTTGATGACCGTCAGAAAATTAAGAAACGTCAGGATTCTACCCTTGTCAACTTTGACCATGGAACCTGGCAAACAGCAACTATGGTTGAAAGAATCTTTGATCCTGAATCTGGTGACATGATTGAGGTGAATGAACTGAAAGATATGGTTCTTAATCTCGACCGAACCCCGAAAGATTTTTCCGGACAGGAAAATTTCAACAATGAACTAAATTTCCGACAACTCTCAAGCATGGCAGAAAAACTGGAACAGGAAGGCTACGATTCAACTCGTCAACGGGTCGATATGCACAACCGGATAGCGATGCCGTTTACCTGTTTAATTATGGGATTTATAGGAATCCCTTTCGCCCTGCAAAGAGGTCGAAATAGTAATATCGCCCTCGGTATCGGGCTCAGCTTAGGAATTGGGGTTGTCTATTTCATTATCCAATCGCTAGTCACCGCCTTCGGCTACTCGAACGCCATGCCACCACTGTTTGCAGCCTGGACGGCAAACTTTATTTTTCTCCTGTTGGGGATATGGTTGCTCCTGAGCGTGAAAGAGTGACCAACATAAAAAGAGAAAAGCCCCGAACACTACCGGGGCTTTTCTATCAGCTATTTTTGATGCACTCGCAAAAACTGATGAGATGGCTAAGCAAAAATTCCGTTCCACAAGGCGTAGTGGTTTTTCAAGGGCGAAGGCATACATGTGGTATGTCAAGGTCTTGAAAAACCGCTGCAACACCGTGGGTCGGACTTTTTGCGACGCCATCATTTTTACAGAATATTTCAGTACCTGTAGGTATCGGGTTTATAGGGTCCTGATGCCGGAACCCCCAGGTATTTTGATTGCTCATCTGTCAACACCGTCAACTTGGCTCCCAGTTTATCCAGGTGGAGTCTTGCCACTTTTTCATCTAACATTTTGGGCAATACATAGACTTTATTTTCATAGTTTTCAGAGTTCTTGAACAACTCAATTTGCGCCATAACCTGATTGGTAAATGAAGCGGACATGACAAAACTAGGGTGACCAGTTGCACAGCCCAAATTCAGTAAACGTCCTTCAGCCAACACAATAACTCCGTGCCCATCCTCAAAAATCCAACGATCAACTTGTGGTTTGATATTCTCCCTGGTGATTGAAGGATCTCTTTCAACGGCAATCATCTCTATTTCATTATCAAAGTGACCAATATTACCGACAATGGCATTGTTCTTCATCTGCTGCATATGCTCTAGAGTAATGACATTTTTGTTTCCGGTCGTCGTCACATAAATATCGGCATAATCGAGGAGATCCTCAACTCGCTTGACTTCATAGCCCTCCATCAACGCTTGCAAGGCACAGATCGGATCAATCTCGGTGACAATCACCCGGGCTCCTTGACCCCGTAGCGACTGGCAGCAACCTTTGCCAACATCGCCATAGCCACAAACCACTGCAACTTTACCGGAAATCATGACATCAGTCGCACGCATCACGCCATCAACCAGAGAATGACGGCAACCATAAACATTATCGAATTTCGACTTGGTCACCGCATCATTGACATTCATTGCCGGGAACAACAAGCTCCCCTCTTCTGCCATCTGGTAAAGGCGATGGACACCAGTCGTTGTCTCTTCCGTAACCCCTTTAATCGAAGTCGCTGTCTGGATCCATTTGCCCGGATTTGCACCGATTGATTTTTCCAGCGTTTTGACCAGTTCAGACCAGTCCTCTGGATCCTCCTCCGAGGTTTCAGGAACACTCGATTTTTCCCATTCATTCCCTTTTAAAACAAACAGGGTGGCATCGCCGCCATCATCGAGGATCATATTTGGATATTCACCATCCGGCCAGGTCAACGCCTGTTCGGTACACCACCAATATTCTTCAAGAGTCTCCCCCTTCCAGGCATAAACCGGAACTCCTGCGGGGTCGGCTATTGTCCCCTCTGAGCCAACGGCAATCGCAGCTGCAGCGTGATCCTGAGTAGAGAAAATATTGCAGGAACACCAACGAACCTGTGCGCCCAGTTCAATCAGGGTTTCGATCAAAACAGCGGTCTGGATTGTCATATGCAAGGAACCGGTAATCCGCGCACCTTCAAGTGGATATTGGCCGGCGTACTCTTCACGCAAGGACATCAATCCCGGCATCTCTTCCTGAGCGAGCAAGATTTCTTTACGACCCCATTCTGATAGAGAAAGGTCTTTCACTTTAAAATCACTAAAATTTGACACTTTTGTTCTCCTTTGAAAAATTCAAACGTACCAGACATCTATTTAGCACAATCCAGTAATGACAAACAAGTCATGAGCCCCCCTTCGGTTCTTTCCTGGAAAGCCACAAATCAGTCAACTCAAACCAGCTCCGCAACAAGAGAGTGGCACAGAATCGACCAAACAAATTATCTGTTAAAAAATTGTAAATCGGCTCAAGAAAGTTAAGCCAACGACAATGGCCAGCTCCAACAGGCACCCCCTGACGAAATGCACGCCATACATCGACAGCAAAAAACAGTTGCCAGGCATGCTTCCGGATGTAGCAGCCACCTCGCCACCAGATTTTCCACCGTTCTTGAATCGACAATTCGTTTAGCATTTTTCTGATCAACTGAAAAAACGGTCGAACCAGAAGTTTTTCACTCTGTTGCTGCTGCCGATAAACGCCGGGAGCTCTGGCAAAAAACTCATTCCAGCCAATCGTCCGGAAGCACATGATCAATGCTCCTAACAACTGTCGCTGCCAGAGCCCTTCTATCTCAAAACGACGCGCTGAGGTGCTGATTTCGGCAGGAAGAAGTTGCCATTGTCCCACCAACCGCAGTCTTTCGGCAAAATCAGTATCTTCCATTGCGGGAAGATCTTCATAAAAATGCCCCACTTGATCCAACAAACGACGCGGCAGAAAGAAGCCCTGATCACCATGAATAGTTTCCGGTCGCCCCAAGTGTGCTTTCCATTCGTAGAAATAATACCCTCCGGGATAAGAATTATTTTCACGACGAAATTTCAACGCAAAATGGCCTGCGATATTTGTACCCCCAGCGCGGGACAGATGATCCAATCCCTTGCTCAGTGCCAACGGATCGGTGAAACGACTATCAACATGGAGAAACAACACCCATTCACCAGTCGAGATTTCAGTCGCACGATTCAGTTGGCGGCCGCGCCCTGCCGGACATTGTGTAATTTTATAATCAGCCCACTCAGGATGCTGTTGTTGCAGCCATTTCCAACTGCCATCAGTTGAGCCACCATCACAAATCACCAGTTCCAGACTGATTTCTTTTTGGTCCCTCAAATTTGTAAAAAAATCAGCTAGTTGTGAACACTCATTGAGGATTGGAACAATAAGGCTGAGTTTCATTTCAGGCATTTAAAAAGATTCCATTTTTATCTGAAAAAGTCGTTCACAATAGGTAATCGTATGCTATAAATATCTTAGAAACTTTTATTTCGTCTGTCCTGACTTCGCAGTCAGAACGATAACTTTTTACACCTGACATAGCAAGGGGTTGAAGATGAGTGAGATCATTGATATCTATGCTCGTGAGATTCTTGATTCACGCGGCAATCCAACCGTAGAAGTTGAAATTGCTCTGGAAACTGGCGTCATCGGACGAGCAGCAGTGCCCAGTGGCGCATCAACTGGAGAACGTGAAGCTTTGGAACTTCGTGATGGCGATAAAGGCCGCTATCTCGGCAAGGGGGTTCTCAAAGCCATCGAACATGTTAACGAAGTTATTGCAGCAGAGCTGATTGGCTGGGAAGCGAGTGATCAGATCGGAATCGACCGTAAACTTCTGGCTTTGGATGGGACCGACTTCAAGAGTAAACTTGGTGCAAATGCGCTCCTTGGTGTCTCCATGGCTTGCGCTAAGGCTGCCGCAGAAGATGCCGGGCTGCCCCTTTACCAATACATCGGTGGTGCCAACGCCAAGGAACTCCCTGTCCCAATGATGAATATCCTGAACGGTGGTGAGCATGCAGATAACAACGTAGATATTCAAGAATTCATGATCATGCCAGTTGGGGCTGAGAGTTTCAAAGAAGCTCTAAGGGTGGGTGCAGAGATCTTCCACACCTTGAAAAAAGTTCTGAAAGACAAAGGGTACAACACCTCTGTCGGCGATGAAGGTGGTTTCGCCCCAAATCTCAAGAGCAATGAAGAAGCACTGCAAGTAATCATGGAAGCGATTGACGCTGCTGGTTACAAAGCGGGTGAAGATATTCTGCTGGCTCTGGATGTTGCTGCATCAGAAATTTATAATGACGGTAAGTACAATTTTGCCAACGAAAAACAAGCCATCAAGTCTGCAGAAGAAACTGTGACATTCTATGAGGATCTGGTTGCACGCTATCCAATTATCTCTATCGAAGATGGTCTGGCTGAAAACGACTGGGATGGCTGGAAACTGATGACGGAAAAGCTGGGAGATAAAATCCAGATTGTTGGTGATGACCTGTTTGTCACTAATACCAAAATACTCAAGGAAGGAATTGACAAAGGAATCTCTAACTCAATTCTGATCAAGGTTAATCAGATTGGTACCCTGACAGAAACTCTGGAAGCGATTGAAATGGCTAAACGAGCCGGTTACACAGCGGTCATCTCTCACCGTTCAGGAGAAACTGAAGACACTACTATTGCTGATCTTGCTGTGGCCACCAATGCCGGGCAGATCAAAACCGGTTCACTGTGCCGGACTGACCGTATCTGCAAGTATAATCAACTTTTACGGATTGAAGATGAATTGGATGACACAGCCGTTTTTAACGGTAAGGATGTTTTCTATAACTTGCGATAAAATTGTCAGTATTCTGGGAACATGTACTAGGTTTAAGAAAATTTGCAGTAATCTCGGGACTGTCCCCAGGTTCATCGGGGGCTGTCCCAAGAGTTTACGAGCCATGTAACGGTGGTGGTTCGCACCGCAAAAGCCTGGGACAGCCCCCATGCGGGGACAGTCCCGTATTTTGCTAACATCTCCCCTTAAGTTAGCACCATTCAGTGGTACCCGTAATTATCACACCGGATAGAGCAAATAACTACTGCTCTTCTTTTCCCGTTTCAACCTGCCATTATCAGCCATTTCTTTGATCAACCGCTGGAGCTGTTTTTTGTTTGTATCAGAAAAAAGAGGATAAAGATCCGTCTGTTTTAGCCCCGGGTTCCTGGTCACTTCAGCAAGAATAGAATCTTCTAAAGTGGAGGATTCTGCCGCTGGAGGAGAGCTCTCCTTTGAGTCAAAGACAGTCGCTTGAGGAGCCTCCTCAGGGGGCTTTTCAGATTTTTGAGTTGCGTTATTTTGTGCGAGAGTCATTTCCTGCTCAGCCTGAATTTCCCGTTCTATCGAGATAATTTTCTGATAAAAATAGAACCCGGCACCAACAAACAACAACAGAACAATAAACCAGAACATTTAAACCTCCAAATCAGTGGGTATCTTCCTCATCCTGGTTGAACCAACGCTCAAACCAGCTTCTATGATCTTTTGCTGCTAAAATTTTCAAATCATTGGGTCCAAGCCAGACCCCACCACAATCGGGACATTGATCAAGGGGAACCCCATGGAAAACTGTTGGCTCAATGGCTTTGCCACATTTAGGACAGTGCCCAAGTGCGGCCGTTTCTATGGCTTTCTGTTTCATCTTTGCCAAGTTTTCCTGTTCTGTTCTGTGAATATATTCATTTTCAAGAGCTTTTTTACGATCTTCCCAAGCATCTGTCATCGATAAACCTCCCACCTGGATGTTTGCATGTTATACAAATGCAGAAAATAGGATTGTCTTCCATTCAACTATAATCTAGGCAATATTGTCCAGCCCCATAAGCAGCTCCCTTACCAAAATTAAACAGACTGCCAAGCTGTAAAATCCAGATTAATTCCCCCAGTTCGTCCCCGGCGACCCTTAAATGACCCATCAAACCACCCAAGTTTTGTTTTCGATGTTCCATATTCAGGGTACGCCAATCTTTCCATAATAGCTTATTTTCAAGCGATTGCACCCGACCTGCCAAAGAAATCAAGCGTGCCGGAGCGTCGATCAACCCAACCCCGGCATAACCTGCCAAAAGGGCTGTAACCCGGCGCAGAAGGTGTGGGAAGATATCGACAAATTCAGCTTTAAATAGTGGTTTACCTTGCCGTAATAACCGTAATGGACTGCTAATTTCGAACTGAATTGAATCAGCAAAAATGTTTTGCCGTTCCAGCCACCACGACAAATTACTCACTGGTGGAGTCAACGGACTGGTCTGTTTCCCGGCGAACCAGAGCATTGATCGGACACCACTGCCATCTTCCGCTTCAACCCCTTCCAGGAGAAACTGTCCAGAGCCATGACAGAGGCCTTGCGTCCCCAAATGCTGCATCAGGCCGACAAAAGCATCCACCGCGTTGATGCCTGAACCAATAAAGAGAACCGGCAGAACAATTCTCTGTTTCGCTTCAATCAGCCCATACTGCGAGATATCGGGAGATAGGATCAACGCTGGAGCCGGTTTTTGAATCTGCTGTAGCAGCACTGGATTATCTGGCAGATCTGGTTGCAATAGTCCTTTCAGTTGGCTGGTAAAATTATTTCCCCCCTGTGTTGGAAAAGTTTTCAATGCCTGTAATAATTCACGCCGTAACTGCAACAAGCCGAGAACCGGCAGATCAAAATCACTATTGATTTCAAGGTGGAAATATAGGCTTACGTATTCAACCTGTTCCAGTGCTGCCGGAAATGGGGTCTGATATCCCACTTAAACCTCCGATAAGATTGCACCCTGAGTGAGATTTTGCTATATCCTATGCTCAAATCAGAATCGCGGAAAACTTAATAACTTCTGATTGAACATCCTAATGCAACCCACAAGGGAGAACAACTGAATGTTTCAGTTTACACTATTGAAGGAAGACCCACATAGTCGTGCTCGTCGCGGTCGACTTGAAACTCCACATGGCATCATTGAGACCCCGATTTTCATGCCGGTTGGTACGCACGGTGCTCTTAAAGCGATGACCCCGGCACAGGTGGAAGAAACCGAAGCCCAGATTATCCTGTCCAATACCTACCACCTGCATCTGAAACCGGGTGAAGGTTTGGTCAAAAAAGCGGGTGGTCTACATAAATTTATGAATTGGAAAAAACCGATCCTCACAGACAGTGGCGGATTTCAGGTCTTTTCCCTGCCAAAGAAAAGGATCGGTGAGGATGGCGTCCACTTCCGCCATGAATTAACCGGCGAAGAAATTTTCCTTGGACCAAAAGAGGCAATGCAGATAGAAAATGATCTGGGTGCGGATATCATCATGGCTTTCGATGAATGTATCCCCTACCCGACAACCCAGGATTATGCGGCAAAGTCGGTCAAAAAAACCATCCGCTGGGCTGAAAACTGTCTGAAGTATCATTCACGGGAAGATCAAGCATTGTTCGGGATTGTACAGGGAGGCGTTTACAATAATTTACGCCGCGAGTGTGCCGAAACCCTGACAGCCATGGATTTCCCCGGTTACGCCATCGGCGGAGTCAGTGTTGGCGAAGGGCTGGACCTCCTGAAAAAAGTGGTTGACTATACCGAACCGTTCATGCCGAAAAACAAGCCACGTTATTTGATGGGGGTTGGTCTGCCCGAAGATATCCTTGAATCGATTGAACGGGGTATGGATATGTTCGATTGTGTCATCCCGACCCGCTATGCTCGCAGTGCCACTCTATTCACCAAACGAGGAAAAATCAGACTAACCAACCGCAACTTTCGCCGGGATTTTTTCCCTGTCGATCCATCCTGTGATTGCTATTGCTGCCGTAATTTCAGCCGCGCCTATCTCCATCACCTGTTTAATGCCAATGAAATACTTTCGGCGACTCTGGCGGCAATTCACAATGTACGTTTTTACCTGAACATGGTAGCTGGAGCGAGGACTGCGATTGAAGCGGGGGATTATCCGGCGTTCAAGAAAGATTTTCTTGGGGAGTATTTGTCGGGGAAAAAATAATTACTAATTGAGATGTGATCCTTTTCTCTTTCTATGATGGGGAGAATCCGATGCTATGCTGCGAGCAATTCTGACCATATTTGAACGTTGACAGGATGCTCAAAAACATCAGAGATGAGAAAAGTGCCTCCTTGAACCTCACCAATACGGTTTAACAAATCAAAGTTCCGAAATTCCAAAGATTCAGCGCCATACCAATTACAATTTATCCTCAGTTTCCGGTTCGACATCTTTAACTTTTGACAATGCCGTTTTGAATTTTTTCTGACTCCCTTTTGCTGCTCGCTCCGATAAATATTGCTCGGTAATAAGGGCGGACATCTTTTCGGCCAAAGCTGTCGTAACAAATTGATTAATCGAGATATTATCTTGTTTTGCTAAATTTCTGACACTTTCATGAAGTGAATCGGGAAGTCTTAAACTGATTGTACTCATACTATTTCTCCTATTTTACGAAGAAGTTCCAGCGGTGTGATCACTGTCACATTGAATTTACCTGCCTTTGAAAAATCCTTGATATTATATGTCACAATGTACTGACATTCAGATTCAACAGCTAACTCAAGAACAAAATCATCACTCGGATCCTTGAGATTGGGTCTCCATAAATAGTGAACTTTTCTGTGTTCACCCACAGTACAAAAATAATCGATAATATCTTCAATATCTGCATGTGTCAGCCCCAGACTTCTCGATATCCGCTTGGCGGTAGCCTCACATTCCAACACAAGCGGTACCGACAAGGAAAATGAGAATTTACGACTGTCAATCAACGACAAAAGTCGGAAAGAAGCCCCGTTTCGTGAGCGTAGTGCAGAGATCAACACACAGGTGTCTATGACAATAAATGGCTTCATACTGGTATCATATCTGATACCATATATATGTCAAGCGTTACGAACAAGAACTGAAATCCCCGCCCCACCATAGCTATCAACGATTTTTCCGGCAGCGATCAGCTGTCAAATAATCGAGACAATCCCCATCCAATGA
>JAYEME010000102.1:0-3661 GCA_034717915.1 Thermodesulfobacteriota bacterium | reverse complement strand
GAATGGTCTTGGACCAAATCTATACGACCAAGGGTGAATTTTGTAGGCCAAGGAAGCTATGATTGAAATATAACAATGCTCTTTCAGCGGAGCGCAAAGAGCCGCGCCCGCTGAAGAGCGGCGTTATGCCCTATCATTGGACAAGAAATTATGTTTTCAAGAAAGACCTTAATAGAACTGATCAATGCCTTAAATTTTCAAACTCATGACGAGGTAGAAAGATTTGGACTTGAGTTTAATATTGAGGATTCGATTTCCGGCAGATGGGTAAAAGAAAAAGAAACATCAATTGTAAAATATCTTGCATCAAATCCAGAAGCTGTTGGGCCTAACGGCTCCAATACAGCGATAGAGATTATTGAATATGCAATAAAAAATCACCGGGCATTTGAATCGTTCGTAGAAAGTCATTCAGATTTAGCACATTCGCTTGAAAAAGATGGCTATGAACTTACAAGTAGTGGAATAAAAAAGAAGCTCCCAACAGAATTCCCCGTAGTGGAACAAGAAAATCAATTAATCTCCCTTTTGGATAAACTTGGATTTTCGACTGCTAAGGGACATTATGAGCAAGCTATTGCTGCGCACTCTCGTGGAGAATGGGCTTCTGCAAATGCTCAACTACGAACTTTTGTTGAAGAATTTTTTAATAAAACACAGGATATCGTGTGTCCTGGGCACTATTCCTCAAGCAATGAACGCAAAATTGCCCTGACCAAAGCTGGTTTCCTTCTGAAGGAATATAATGAATACCTATTCAATGGAACTGGATTTGTTGAGGGTTTTTGGAAACGGCTTCATCCAGAAGGATCGCATCCTGGCCTTTCTGAACAGTCAGATTCAACTTTCCGGCTTCATCTTGTTGTTTTGGTAATTCATCATTTCCTAATCAGGCTGGAGTTGAAATATAGGAAGGCATAACCAGGGCATTAAGGGCGACGGCAAAAAGCCGCCGCACCTTATGCCCGCCGTTGGCCATGACCATGAAAACAGAATTGAAAAAACGCACAATCTATGGTAGTTATCATATAATATGAAGATATCTTTTTCATACCAACGCGACCTTTTTGATATGGACGCTATGGCTCCAATCACGCATGCCAGACTCAATGGGCGATCTGGAGCTTTCGTCGATAATATGGCACTTCCGGTCCACCGTTGGTTTCGGTACTCTGCAGGGTTTTCTGCCGACTGGGTCCGATGGTTGGTTCGTGAGCGTCACGGTGAATTGTCATCATTCGCTGTCCTAGATCCTTTCTCCGGCGTAGGCACCTCTCTGCTCGCTTGTGACGCCGAAAACATTCAGAGTTGGGGGTTTGAAACACATCCGTTCGTTTACCGGATTGCCAATGCAAAACTCCGTGGCATCCATGTTGATCTTTCAACTCTCAGCTCGGTATTCCAGCGTTTTGTGGACTCCATTCCCGACATGCCAGCGGTCGAGTTGGAGGACACTCCCCCCCTCCTATCTAAATGCTACACGCCAGAAGCATTGTCCCTGCTGTTCACGATGCGAAACCTGTTTCTATCTGAGTTCGACAGAAAGACTCCCGAGTCAGAGTTGCTCTGGCTTGCGCTGACCGCAATCCTCCGCACCTGTAGCGGCGTAGGGACTGCTCAGTGGCAGTACATATTGCCCAATAAGAGCAAATCAGGTGTGCAAACGCCATTAGCGGCGTTTCAGTCCAAGGCCACCGAGATGTTGCAGGATGTGGAGTACGCTCAGCGCAACGGTTGGTTTTCTGGCAGCCACATCTTGATGACTGATGCGCGCTCCCCTGAGGGTTGTCCACAACTTAAAGTTGACGCTGTTGTGACATCTCCTCCTTATCCGAACAACTACGACTACGCTGACGCTACCAGACTGGAAATGACGTTCTGGGGCGAGATTACAGGGTGGGGAGACCTTCAAGATGCTGTTCGCCAGCATCTCATCCGCTCATGCTCTCAGCATGCTGCAGCAGAGAAACTTGTGCTTGATGACCTACTTTCAGAACCCGTGATTGATCCAATCAGGGAAGACCTTTCAACCGCTTGCCATACACTATCGGAAGTCCGGAAGACTAAAGGGGGAAGAAAGACCTATCATACAATGGCAGCAGCGTACTTTCGGGATCTCGGTCTCGTGTTCAAGTCATTGCGAGCATTTTGCAGGCCCGGCTCGTTTGTCTGTTTCGTAATCGGTGATTCTGCCCCCTACGGTGTCTACCTGAGTGTTGACACTTGGCTGGGCGAGTTGGCTCTTGCCGCAGGTTTTAGGTCATATTCTTTTGAGAAAATTCGAGATCGAAACATCAAGTGGAAGAACAGAAAACATAGAGTTCCCTTGAAGGAGGGTAGGCTCTGGATCGAAGGATAAACGCATATGGCTGAATCTCCATCTCATAAATTCGGGCAGATCATCGGCAATCTCCTCGAATCTCTCATCGAGCCGTTTCTGTCGGAGTTCGTAAAGGAGAAGCATCTGTATCTCGATTATCAGAAGAATCCTCGCAAAGCAAGGAAGGGAAAGAAGGTTACATGGGAAGACCCTTACGGCAATGTTCATGATCTCGATTATGTTTTGGAGATGGATGGTACGGATAGTATGACAGGCACCCCTGTCGCATTTATTGAGGTCGCTTGGCGTCGTTACACGAAGCATTCGCGCAACAAGGCACAGGAAATCCAAGGAGCGATTCTACCTCTGGCCGAAAAGTTTCAGTGGTCCAATCCGTTTCTCGGTGCTGTTCTGTCGGGCGTTTTCACTGAAGGATCTCTTGAACAGCTACGTTCACTTGGTTTTCACATTCTCTACTTCCCATATGACACCTTGGTTGCCGCCTTTGCTGAAGAAGCGATTGATATTGCCTTCGATGAAACAACCCCAGACGCAGCCTTTAAGCGATGCGTCAAGAAAATCGAGTCGGCATCTCGACTGAAGATAGAGAGGATCAAGAATCATCTTGTGGCTGCCAATCAGAAACAACTCGATACCTTTATGGCCTCGCTCCGTCAACGACTGGACCGTATGGTTGAGAAGGTTATTATCATTCCGCTTTATGGCAAGTCAAACAAGTTTGCCACAATCGACGATGCGATTAGGTTCCTCGATCAACATAGGAACGATGGTTGCGGTGATTTCCGAAAATACGAAGTCCTCATCACATTCTCAAACGGAGATCGAGTCGAGGGTTCGTTCAAGGACAAAGCGAAAGTCCTGGAATTCCTTCAGTTCGTTGCCAAACAGTAGAATGGCCAACAAATCAGGAATGGACTTGCGGGACGTCCATAACTAAGTAAATAACTATCTTTTAAGCATGGGAAGCATACGGGACGCTGGTTACTTGTTAAGTTGCTTTAAGAGACCTTTGAACAAGATTAATTTTGGCGGCAGAAGTTCATTTATGAACAAATCCCCATGAAAATGACAGCCCGAATTCTTCTGCTCCACCTATGGTCAATCTGGGGTCAGGCTTTCCTTATTGAGGTTATTGGGTTTTGGGTTATTTGAATTTCTATTGGCAGGTAGAGCTGGCGATTTCCGGTAATGGCAATCCTTGATGTGCAGATTTCTCCGGTGTTCAAGTTCTGTATCCGTGCTGCGACTTTCTGTTTGTTTTACGTGCTGATTCCCTCATCTGCAGCAAGCTTTCCCTGGACTTCGGGGATTACAATCTGC
>JAYEME010000101.1:0-14591 GCA_034717915.1 Thermodesulfobacteriota bacterium | reverse complement strand
AATAAAATATCAAAATAACTATTTATTTGACGAAAAAGAAACAAATGAAAAATATTCTATTGAATATAATAAGTATGATAGTGATAAAATAAAGGATAATTTATTTTATAGATTCAAACAAATTAAACTAAAAGAAATAAAATATGGTTACACACTTGCTGGTCCTCATATTGATGACTTTGTTTTTTTAATAAACAATAATAATATAAGTAAATATTCTTCTGAGGGGCAAAAGAGATCCTTTCTTTTAAGCTATAAACAGGCTCAACTTCAGGACTATAAAGATAATTATGGTTATTACCCTATCCTCTTGTTTGATGATATGGGCAGGGAACTCGATTCTTCTAGAAAATCTAATATTTTTAAAAATATATTAAATAATTCTGGACAGATATTTATAACAACAATGGATGTTCCAGATATAGAAGAGAATAGTGCTAAAATATTTCAAGTAAATAATGGTGATTTTTCAGAATTTAAATTTGATTAAGGTTTATTATGTCAGAAGAAAAAAATTATGGGGCTGAAAGTATCCAGGTTTTAGAGGGTCTGGAAGCGGTTAGAAAAAGACCCGCTATGTACATAGGTTCTACAGCTGTTAATGGTCTTCATCATCTTGTGTATGAAGTGGTCGATAATGCGATTGATGAATCTTTAGCGGGCTATTGCGATGAAGTCAGCGTTGTTATCCACGAAGATAATTCCGTCACTGTTGAAGATAATGGGCGTGGTATTCCTGTAGAAATACATGAACAACAAAATAAATCTGCAGCAGAAGTCGTTATGACGGTTTTACATGCAGGTGGAAAATTTGATGACGATGGTGAGGGTGCTTATAAGGTTTCCGGTGGACTACATGGTGTTGGTGTCTCTGTTGTTAATGCCCTTTCCAGTCGTCTTGATTTGGAAATTAGGAGGGATGGAAAAGTTCACCGTCAAAGCTATGAAAGGGGTATTCCTCTTGGACCACTTAATGTTGATGGAGAAACAATCAAGCGGGGGACAAAAATTACTTTTTGGCCAGATAGTGAGATATTTGACACTTCTGATTTTTCTTTTTCAACATTATCACAACGATTACGTGAGCTTGCATTTTTAAATGCGGGTGTAAAAATTAACATTAGTGACACAAGAACAGAGAAAAAAAATGAGTTTCTCTATGAGGGGGGAATTCGCTCTTTTGTTGAATATCTCAATCGCGCTAAAAGCCCACTTCACCCTCAGCCTATCTATTTTCATGGTGTAAAAGAGGGAGCAGAAATAGAGATCGCCATCCAATATAACGACGGTTATGATGAAAAAATATTTTCTTTTGCAAACAATATTAATACCCACGAAGGTGGTACCCACCTGAGTGGTTTCCGGGGGGCGTTAACCCGGACCATGAATACCTATGCTGCAGCAAATAATTTATTGAAAAATGTAAAAGTAGCAATATCGGGTGACGATATGCGTGAAGGGATAGCTGCGGTTGTATCGGTTAAATTGTCCGATCCACAGTTTGAGGGACAAACCAAAACCAAACTGGGAAATTCGGAAGTTAAAGGGTATGTAGAAACCTTGATGAATGATCAGCTGGCGACATTTTTAGAAGAAAATCCCCAAGTTGCCAAAAAAATTCTGGAAAAAGGGATAGAAGCTGCACGGGCACGAGAAGCTGCGCGGAAAGCTCGAGATCTGACTCGCCGTAAGGGGGCTCTAGAGGGGCTCTCTCTCCCGGGAAAGTTAGCTGACTGCCAAGAAAAAGATCCGGCTCTTTGTGAAATTTATCTGGTCGAGGGCGATTCTGCTGGTGGTAGCGCAAAACAAGGACGTGAACGTCGCTATCAGGCAATTTTGCCCCTCAAAGGTAAAATCCTTAATGTTGAAAAGGCTCGCTTTGACAAACTCTTAACTTCAAATGAAATTCGTACCTTAATTACCGCAATGGGAACAGGTATTGGTAAAGATGACTTTGACATCGCGAAACTACGTTACCATCGGATTATTATTATGACTGATGCGGACGTTGATGGTTCCCATATTCGAACCTTGCTGCTGACGTTTTTTTTCAGACAGATGCCGGAAATTGTTGAACGAGGTCACCTTTACATTGCACAACCCCCTCTTTATAAGGCAAAACGTGGCAAGCGTGAATTGTATATGAAGGATGATGATGCGTTGCTGGACTATCTCCTCGAGACTGGAACTGAGGGGGTGGTTTTGGAGATGGAGAACGGCAAAAAAGTTCTTCGTGGTAAACAAATTATTCCCACCTTGAGGAATATTCTTGACTATAATCAACATTTTGAAAAAATCGTTAACCGTGGTGTTCCAGGAGAAATACTGAAGATTTTTCTGAAAGGCAAAATTCGCAACGGTTTTGCTGATAAGGCCAATTTGGAACCACTTGCAGAACAGCTAAGAAATCAAGAGCCCAGTGCCAAGTTTGAGGTTTTGGAAAATCCGGATCGGATCCTGGTAAACTTTGGCAATCTGCATGCCCGGATAGATCGTCAGACAGTTGAAATTCTTTCTTCCCACGAATATAAATTGTTGCTGCAATCCTATCGACAAGTTGAAGATATTTGTCTTAAGGAGCCGGGTTTTGTGGTTACGGAGGGAAAGGAAAATCGTGAAGTAATCGATCGGCAGGAGCTACTGGATGCTTTTCTGACGCGAGCCAAAAAGGGTCAATATATTCAACGCTATAAGGGGCTTGGAGAGATGAACCCCGATCAGCTGTGGGAAACGACGATGGATCCGGACAAGCGGGTTCTTTTGCAGGTCACAATTGAGGATGCTGTCAGGGCCGATGAAATTTTTACCGTCCTGATGGGGGATCAAGTAGAGCCACGGCGTGAGTTTATTGAGCAGAATGCTTTAAATGTTACAAATCTGGATGTTTGATCATAAAAAATAGAGCTTCCACAGGGAAGTTTGGAGGAACTGGATGTTGTCAGAGCAGAATAAAGTGACCGTTAATATTGTAGATGAAATGCGCCAGTCCTATATGGACTACGCTATGAGCGTTATTGTCGGACGGGCACTGCCCGATGTTCGTGATGGGCTTAAGCCGGTTCACCGGCGGGTTTTGTTTGCCATGCACGATCTCAACAATGATTACAATAAACCTTACAAAAAATCTGCCCGGGTTGTTGGTGATGTTATCGGTAAATATCACCCCCATGGCGATACTGCTGTCTATGACACAATCGTTCGAATGGCGCAGGATTTTTCGATGCGTCATCCCTTGATCGATGGTCAGGGTAATTTTGGTTCGGTCGATGGTGACTCTGCAGCGGCAATGCGTTATACCGAAATACGGATGGACAAGCTTGCCCACGAACTGTTGAACGATATCGATAAAGAAACGGTCGATTTTGGTCCCAACTATGATGATTCTCTGGAAGAGCCGTTGGTTCTTCCTTGTAAATACCCCAATCTTCTGGTGAATGGTTCTGAGGGTATTGCTGTCGGCATGGCCACCAAGATCCCCCCCCACAACCTGGGAGAGGTGATCGACGGCCTGGTCGCGTTGATTGACGAGCCAAATATTGATATGAACGACCTGATTGCAAAAATCCCTGGCCCTGATTTTCCTACAGCTGGATTTATTAATGGTAAAGAGGGCATTGTGGAGGCCTATAAAAAAGGTCGTGGGATTATCCAGATGCGTGCCCGGGCACTGGTTGAAATTGACCGACGTAGCGGTCGGGAAGCGATTATCATCACAGAACTTCCCTACCAGGTTAATAAGGCGCGCCTGATTGAGAAGATTGCCGAACTGGTCAAAAACAAGAAAATTGAGGGAATCTCTGATCTGCGCGATGAATCAGATCGTGATGGGATGCGGGTCGTTATTGAGTTGAAACGGGATATGATCCCCGGAGTTATCTTGAATCAGCTCTATAAAATGACCGCTATGCAGAGTTCTTTCGGTATTATTATGCTGGCGATTGTCTCCGGTCAGCCCAAAATACTCAACTTACGCGAAGTGCTTGACTGCTTTATTGATCACCGCCGCGAAATAGTCACCCGGCGGTGTGTTTTTGAGCTGAAGAAAGCTGAAGCCAGAGCTCATATTCTGCATGGTTTAAAACTTGCCCTGGAAAACCTGGATGAGGTGATTAAGATTATCAAGGGCAGCGCCACTCCGGCAGAGGCCAAGCTTGGTCTGATCGCCCGGTTTTCTTTTTCAGAGATTCAGGCGCAGGCTATTCTGGATATGCGTTTGCACCGGCTTACCGGGCTGGAACAGGGTAAAATTCTTGAGGAGTTGACGCAACTTTTGGAGCAGATCAACCGTTTGAAGGAAATCCTTGCAAGCGAAGTGGAAATACTCAACATCGTCAAGGCGGAACTAATTGAACTGAAAGGTAGATTTGCCAATCCAAGACGGACAGAAATTCTTGACCGTAGTGCCGATTTGACCCTGGAAGATATGATTGTTGAAGAGGATATGGTTGTAACCGTGACCCACGGCGGCTATATCAAGCGAAACGCCGTTTCTCTCTATCGTGCTCAACGGCGGGGAGGCAAGGGAAAAACAGGAATCAAGCCGAAGGAAGAGGATTTTGTTGAAAATCTGTTTGTTGCCTCAACTCATGCCTATATTCTGGTTTTTACTAATCTGGGAAAGGTTTATTGGCTGAAGGTTCACGAGATTCCTCAGGGAGGGAGAGCCTCTCGGGGCAAAGCAATTGTTAACCTGTTACAGTTGGCAAATGACGAAAAGGTGATGACAATTCTCCCGGTCAAGAGCTTTGAAAAGGGGCAATATATTGTTACCGCAACAGCACGGGGGATTATTAAGAAAACTGAGTTGATGGCTTATTCCCATCCACGGGTTGGTGGTATTATTGCGTTGACGATTGATGAGGGGGATAGTCTCATTGAAGCCCGCTTGACCAATGGTGAGCGCGACCTGTTGCTGGCCAGTCGCAACGGTAAATCCATCCGTTTTCCAGAAACCGATGTCCGCTCGGTTGGTCGTCCGGCGCGTGGAGTCCGTGGTATAACTTTGGCTGAGGATGATGAGGTGGTTGGTCTCCAGTCGGTTACGGCGAATACGGCATTAGCTTTGGTAACGGTGACAGAGAACGGCTATGGCAAGCGTACCGATATTAGTGAATACCGGGTTCAAAGTCGGGGTGGTAAAGGAATTATTACTATCAAAACCAGTGAGCGCAATGGTCATGTCGTTGCGATCAGAATGGTTGAGGATGAGTCTGACCTGATGTTTATCACGAACCGTGGCAAGTTGTTGCGTACCAAAGTGAAGAATATCAGGGCCATCGGCCGGAATACCCAGGGTGTCCGGATGATGGTGTTGGAAGATGATGAACTGATTGTCTCGGTTGCCAAACTAGCAGAGAAGGATACCGCTGATGGAATTGCACCGCTTGAAGAAGCAATTGAAGCGGGAGTTGAAGCAACAGGGAATCCCGACGAAGAAATCTAGCCGTCGTCGCTGGGTTCTGGTTGTTCTGGTTCTCTTCGCGTTGGTCGCCAGTTTATTCCCGTTTTATCGTCAGCAGCAAGCAACCGCAGCGCAACGATTGTTTGCGGAGGGGGTTGAGCTGGAAAGTTTGGGAAAGATAGGTGCTGCTGAAAAGAGTTATCGGGAGGTTTACCAACAATATCCCCAAGCACAGGAAGCTGCGGAAGCTTTATTGAAAGTTGGTAACCTCTGGCAGTACGATCGTCGTGATGGGCAAATGGCACTTCTCAGCTACCTGCAGCTGGAACACGATTATCCTGATAGCCCTCACGTATTAGCTGCCCGTGAAGAAGCGGCACAGATAGTTAAATATAATTTCCATGATTATTCCCGAGCCATTGAGTTCTTTCAGCGTTTGCTGGATTTAAATAGTGGAACTCCTGATCAATATTATTACGAAATAGCCGACTGCTATTTCCGCCTTGAAAGCTATCCACAAGCACGTATTGAATTAGAAATCTTATTGGAAAACTATCCGGACAGCCCCCTGGTTCCTGATGTCCTGTATCGCAAAGGGGAAATTTTACTTCTGGAAGGGCGAATTGAAGATGCTCGACAGGATTTTCTCCATTTGATAGAGCGCTACCCTGACAGTCACTATCAGGGGGAGGCTAAATTTGATCTGGCCAAGCTGTTGGAGGAAGAGGGTCGCCTGAAAGAGGCATTGCAGAGTTATCGGCAACTTGAGGGGGGGCGACAATCCCCTTTATTAGAAAAAAAGATTGAACACCTGGAGCGGCGGATCGCGGAAAAAAAAGGGGCCATCTAGATGGGAAAAGAAATTGCAGTTATTGGTGCTGGAAGTTGGGGAACCACTTTAGCCAACCTGTTGACTAAAAAAGGCTATCCAGTCACACTCTGGTGTTATGAAGAAGATCTGAGCGAGCGCATCAAGCAGTCAAAAATCAACGATCTTTATCTTCCGGGAATCACCCTTTCTGAAAATTTACAGATCACCAGTTTATTAAAGTCAGCTGTTTCTGAAAAAGAGTTGCTGTTGTTTGTTACACCATCCCAGGTAACCCGCCAGGTCTTACAACAGGCACTACCCGATTTATCACCGCAGGCTCTGATTGTTTCTGCCTCCAAGGGGATTGAAAATGACAGTCTGATGTTATTATCACAAGTCTTTGAAGAGCTGCTTCCTGATTCGATGCATCGGCAGCTAGGTTTTCTTTCCGGTCCTTCTTTTGCAAAAGAGGTGAGTTACGGAATGCCAACAGCGGTGGTTGCTGCGGCAAAAGATTTAACTGTTGCAGAGGAAGTTCAGAAAATATTCAGCACTGAGACATTTCGTGTTTATACTCACGGTGATATCATTGGGGTTGAGTTGGGTGGTGCGATGAAGAATGTTATCGCTCTGGCTGCCGGGGTTGCGGATGGTCTCGGTTTTGGGCACAATACTCGGGCAGCATTGATTACGCGGGGTTTGGCTGAAATGACCCGATTGGGAATGAGACTCGGCGGGGCTGCAGAGACCTTTGCAGGATTGGCGGGAATGGGCGATCTGGTTCTGACCTGTACGGGTGATTTGTCACGAAACCGCAGTGTTGGTCTTGAATTGGGCAAGGGATATAAACTCAAGGAAGTTCTGGCAGGAATGCAGATGGTTGCCGAAGGGGTTAAGACAACCCTGTCGGCCTATCAACTGGCTGAGAAACTGGGGGTCGATGTGCCAATTATCGAACAGATGTATTTGGTTCTTTATCAAGATAAGGATCCACGCCAAGCTGTTACAGATTTGATGACTCGCGATTTAAAAGCAGAAGCGCTATAGGAATCCCAAAATGGGATGTCAGGGAGTTGCCATGAAAAAATTATTGTTGTTAATCAGCTGCTTTTTTCTATTCACTGGGGCTGCTTATGCTGATCCGGTTGTAGAAATGAAAACCAGCCTCGGATCGATACAGATCGAACTGAATTCTGAAAAAGCACCACTGACGGTACAAAACTTTCTTCACTATGTTGATCAAAAATTTTATGATGGGACAATTTACCATCGTGTGATTGGAAAATTTATGATTCAGGGTGGGGGATTTGACAAATATGCAAAAAGGAAAGAACCTTCTGCTCCAATCAAGAATGAAGCAACCAATGGGTTAAAAAACCTGAAGGGGAGTATCGCTATGGCACGTACCGGTGTCGTGGATAGTGCAACCAGTCAGTTTTTTATCAATTTGGTTAATAATGGTTCCCTTGACCATCGAGGAACCACAGCAAGAGCGTTTGGTTATGCCGTTTTTGGACAGGTTATCGCTGGAATGGATGTTGTCGAAAAAATTGGCTCAGTTAAAACCATAGCAAAAAGTTCACTATTTAGAAATTACCCAGAAACCCAGGTTATCATAGAGTCTATCCGTAGACTTTAACCGGGGAATGTAAGTGCTTCAATCTAAGGGGCGAGTTATGTCGACGTTCCGAATCATGAGTTATCACATCAACGGGGCTCGAAGTGCTGTCGGGGAGCTTGCCCCCGAGCTTTGTACCGCAGTCGTTCGTGAGCAACAGCCCGACTTAGTCATGTTGCAACAGATTGGTTCGCCGATTGGACTGAGTTCTGTTGAGCAGTTGGCTGAGCGGGTTGGTTTGGATGCTTATGGCTCAAATACAGAAGCTGGATGCGCTTTTTTATCTCGCTATCCTTTACGGCATGTTCAGGAGTTGTCGCTTGGGTTTGGTGGACAATGTATCCAGGCAGATCTGGAGTATGAGAGCGAAAGAATCCACCTCTTTAACTTAACCCTCTCTTGGGACTTTCGCCAGCGACGTGAGCAGGTTGAGCTCCTCATGGGAGAGCAGCTGCTGAATAACCCCTCTCTCTCCTGTGCAACGATTATCTGTGGTGATTTTGGTCTGCCTTGGTGGGGGAGTGGTCAGATTCCGTTAAATGAGCACCTTAAACGTGCCAACTTTCCCGTCTGGCGAGCTAATTTTCCGGGAAAGATGCCACTCTGGGGGCGTGATCGGGTTTATTTTCGGGGTCCGATAAGGGCAATTGCAGGGCATGTTGTTATGACGCCATTAGCCCGAAGAGCCTCCACCCACCTGCCGTTGGTTCTTACGGTGGAGACAAGCGATACCCGTGAAGTTTTAAGGGTTGAAAAAAAAGCGAGAGTCTCCCAGAAACAGCCCAACCCTGTTTGTGGATAAGTTTCAATTTTAACAGAAGATGATCCAATATGAAAAAAACGGAAAAGGCATTGCAACTATTGCAAGCGCTGGAAGATATTTATCCCGAAGCTCATTGCGCCCTCCTTTATCAAAACCCATGGCAATTACTGGTGGCAACGATTCTTTCGGCTCAATGTACCGATAAACGGGTCAATATTGTCACGGCAAGATTGTTTAAACTTTTGCCCGGGCCGGAACAGTTGGCAGCTGCCAGTCAAGGTCAGGTTGAAGAGCTTATCCGATCAACTGGCTTTTTTCGGAATAAGGCAAAAAACTTAATCTGCTGTGCCGGACAGATTCTAACCCGGCATCAAGGTGAGGTTCCCGCTGATCTCGAAGCTTTGGTCGCTTTAAGTGGTGTCGGTCGTAAAACCGCTAATGTCGTTCTGGGCAATGCTTACCAGATACCGGGAATGGTGGTCGATACCCATGTAAAGAGGTTGGCACGCCGATTTGGTTGGACGAAATCAGACAATCCAGAGCAGATCGAAAAAGAGTTAAGCCAGTTACTTCCAGAAATTAAATGGACCCAATCCAGCCATACTTTAATTGCCCACGGCCGTGCTTGTTGCAAGGCACCTACTCCCCACTGTAGTTCCTGCCCGATTATCGAACTTTGCCCGCGCAAAGGGGTAGAAAAGTCCCGCTAAAGAATTTGACAATACTTATTATAGTGATGTAATGTTTATATCGGCTGGACGTTATCCCCCTTTTAAGGGGAAGGTCTACCTATAAACAGATAAAATCAAAATAGTGAGGGTGTTCATGTTAGAGCCGGGCAAACAGATAAGTGTTTACAGAATAAAAGAGATTTTAAGCGAGGAAGCGACGCATGTTTGTTGTCTAACCAATGATCCTTTCTTCCATAGTGCTGTTCTGTTGAAAGTTTATAAGATCGATTTTTTGCTGGATCAGCAGCAGCGTGATCAGTTGGTTGCGCAACTCGAAAAATTACTCCTTCTTGAGCACCCCTCTATCGCACCAGTCTTTGATTCAGGTTTTGAAGGGCAATATTTCTATTATACAACGAATTACAATTATACTGCTTCCTTAGCGGATCGTACCGCGGCAAGCTTGCCGAGTGAAGATATCCTGAAAATTGTTCGGGATCTGGGTGATGCATTAGAGTATAGCGTTGACTGTGGTGTCGGGCATGGCCATTTAAAATATACTGATATTTACTTTGGTGATGAGACGCAGGTGGTTATTGCCGACTTTGGTATTGAACACTGTTTCAAATGCTTTATGGAGAATCAAGAGTCTGCATGGTCGGAACAACAGGCACTAGAAGACTTGGGGCGACTTCAGTTACAGTTACTGAGACCGTCAGATATGGATAACCGGGGTCGTGAGCTTGATCATTTGTCAGGGATTGAGAATGAAAAGCTAAGAAAGCTGACAGAGCGCTTTTTCACTGGAAAAGAGGATCGTTATTGGTCATTTTCAGAGTTAATTGATACACTGGATTCAATCATTAAAGCCCCGCCAGTTGAAACCCGCCCAATGGTTCAACAAAAGTCACTTCAGACTGCTACTGATAACGGGATAACCAAACAGCAACGAGAGCAGGTTTTACCTCATGTCAGACAGCTGATTGCCGAAAGAAATCAATATAAAACACTTCTTGATGAGGCCTTGCTCGGACAGAATAAAATAGAAAGCCAATTAAATCAGACCCTCCTGGAGCTGGAACAGTTGAGCCAACCTCAATTGACTGCCCCTGTGGGTTATTCCCCTGAAAATCGCAGGAAAGTTGCGACATGGGTCTTGGGGGGATTTCTCTTCGGGGTTATTTTATCGGGGAGCTATGGGTATACTTTGCAGCAGAAAAACCTTAATCCAGTCCTTCCAGAACATCAAGTTGAGAAGCCGCTAGCTACAGTGACGGCAGAATCTCCTGAGGTGAGTCGTCCCCCGGTTGTTGTTAAAGAGCCAGAGCCGACCAAGGCACCAATGATTAGTCATGAGCCAGAAAACATTCCTTCTCCAGAGACAAAGAAAGCGGTAGAACTTGCTTCTCAACAGATTGAACAGCAGCAGGAACAGATCCCAGTTATAGCGGAAGAGCCGTTGCATCAGTGGTGGCCAGCAGGCGGGGAGTTTTCTGCGGCAGTGACAGAGTCAGAAGCTGTTGCGACATCATCTCCAGAAGATTCTGTTGTCACCAGTTTATCTGGAGCAGAACAGGGAGAAATTTTTGATCATCTGTTGAGTTGGGTAGACTCATGGTCGGAGCAACAATTGGCTGCTTACTTTTCCCATTATAGTGGACAATACCGCCCAGAACTTGGAAAAAGTCGGGAGGAGTGGTTAAATCTCAGAAAAGGACGCTTACAACGGCCGGACTGGATTAAAGTCACGATCCAGGATGTCCGTATGCACCGGCGAGCTAACAACCAGGTTCAGGTTAAATTTCAACAAACTTATCGCTCAGACCATTACCAGGACAGAATAATGAAATCTCTCAATTTTATTATCGAAAATGGCGAATGGAAAATTTTAACGGAAAGATCCCTTGGAAGAGTTGCTCTTTTTGCAGACAAGAGATAAAAAGCTTCGCAACAAATGTTGCGAAGCTTTTTTGGTTTACCCTCAAAGATACTATTTACCGGCAGTGAAAACTGTCGGAAACAATCAAATTTAAGCTTTCATTACGTTCGCGGATTGTGGACCTTTATCTCCCTGGATTACATCAAATGTAACTCGATCTCCCTCAGCCAGAGATTTGAAACCTTCTGATTGGATCGCTGAAAAGTGAACAAAGACATCTGGACCATCGTCTTGCTCAATAAAACCAAAACCTTTCGAATCATTAAACCACTTTACTGTACCTTCTGCCATGCTGTAACTCCTTCTACGTTTTTACGAGGGTAACCGAGACACGATTAGTTTTGCTTCTAGCATAGACAAAATATAAAAACAACGTTATTTTTTTAATGATAGTTGTTTTGAAACAGGATAATCCCCTGAAATCTCAACAAACTTTTACCGATTTATGTTTAAATAAAGATGGATAAAGAGATCTTTTGTAGAAAATTAATACAAATATTCTTTACAGTAATGGGTAACTGAATTTATTTCTGTGTAAAATTGTAAAAAAACTAATAAAGAGGAGATCACTGATGAATAGCAATTCATTTAATAGCGCAAAGACCCTGAATGTCGCAGGGCACCAATATCAATACCATAGTCTCAAAGCCGCCGCCGCCGCAGGTTCATATGATCTGGAGCGGCTCCCTTTTACAATTAAGGTTCTTCTGGAGAACTTGCTGCGCAAGGAAGATGGTGATGCGGTCAAACAGGCGGATATTGCCGCTGTTGCAAACTGGCAACCACAACAGGATCAAGCCGGTGAGATTTCCTATAGTCCCGCTCGGGTTTTAATGCAAGATTTTACCGGGGTTCCGGCAATTGTCGATCTAGCCGCCATGCGTGATGCGGTTGCCAGAAACGGCGGTGATCCGGCAAAAATCAATCCGCAAATACCGGTTGATCTGGTGATCGATCATTCGGTCATGGTGGATCAGTTTGGCAACTCTACAGCTCTGGCGGCTAACGTAGAAAAAGAGATGGAGCGTAATCGAGAGCGTTATGCTTTTTTGCGCTGGGGACAGAAAGCGTTTGATAACTTTCGGGTTGTCCCACCCGGAACCGGGATCTGTCATCAGGTCAATCTCGAATATCTGGCTCAAGCGGTCTGGAGCCAAGAAATTGATGGGGAAACCTGGGTCTATCCAGATACGCTGGTGGGAACTGACAGTCACACCACGATGATCAATGGTCTTGGTGTTCTCGGCTGGGGGGTCGGTGGAATAGAAGCCGAGGCGGCCATGTTAGGACAGCCGATTTCCATGCTGATTCCAGAAGTAGTCGGTTTCCGTTTGACCGGAGCTCTCAGCGAAGGGATCACCGCAACTGACCTGGTGTTGACGGTTACGCAGATGTTACGTGCACACGGGGTGGTTGGTAAATTTGTTGAATTTTTCGGCGGCGGGCTCTCCCAATTGCCACTTGCTGACCGGGCCACTATTGCCAATATGGCACCGGAATATGGTGCAACCTGTGGATTCTTCCCTGTCGATCAAATTACTCTCGATTATTTAACTCTATCAGGACGCAGCGAAGAAACGGTGGATCTGGTTGAAGCTTATTGTAAAGAGCAGGGCTTATGGCGCAGTGATGACCTTGCCGATGCGAAATATAGTGCAGTTCTGGAACTTGACCTGGCAACGGTCAAACCTAGCTTAGCTGGTCCGAAGCGACCACAGGATCGTGTTTTACTGGAGGCAATGCGGACTGCGACAGAGGAGGTCCTTCCTGAAACGGGTCGCGACCTGGGAACATCGATTCCCGACAGTGCAAATCAATTGAATCACGGTGATGTCGTGATTGCTGCAATTACCTCATGCACCAACACCTCCAATCCGGCTGTGATGATGGCGGCTGGTCTGGTGGCAAAAAAAGCGGTTGAAAAGGGGTTACAGCAACAGCCCTGGGTTAAAACATCATTGGCTCCGGGGTCAAAAGTTGTCACCGATTATCTGGCCAAGGCTGGCTTACAGATCTATCTGGATCAGCTTGGTTTCAATATTGTTGGCTATGGTTGCACGACCTGTATTGGTAACTCCGGTCCCCTAAGTGGACCGATTGCTGAAGCAATTGATGCGGGGAACGTGACGGTTTGTTCGGTTTTATCCGGGAACCGTAACTTTGAAGGGCGCATCCATGCCCAGACCAAAGCTAACTGGCTCGCTTCACCACCATTGGTAGTCGCTTTTGCCCTGGCTGGGACGACCCGGATTGATCTCACCAACGAACCACTCGGAAAAGATAAATCTGGTCAGCCCGTCTATCTGAAAGACATCTGGCCGAGTAATGCCGAAGTGGCTGAGATGGTGGCGCTGGTCAATGCGCAGATGTTCCGCAAAGAATACGCAGAAGTCTTCAGTGGCGATGAAAGCTGGCGCAACCTGCCGATTCCGGATGGTCTAACCTATGCCTGGGAACCCGACTCAACTTACATTCGCCTTCCCTCCTTTTTTGATCAGTTACAGATCACTGAAATCTATCCCGGATTTGAGCAGGCACCGATGCTTGCTTTGCTTGGAGATTCAATTACCACCGATCATATCTCTCCGGCTGGGGCAATTAAGTCAACCAGTCCGGCGGGGCAATATCTCCGTGAACATGGCGTTGCGGAACAGGACTTCAATTCTTACGGATCGCGGCGCGGCAACCATGAGGTGATGATGCGTGGAACCTTCGCCAATATCCGCTTGAAGAACAAAATGGTTCCGGGCATCGAAGGTGGAGTGACTAAACACCTGCCAGATGGAGAGGAGATGAGTATTTTTGCGGCATCCCGGCATTATCTGGCTGAGAAAAAGCCACTGGTTGTGGTCGCCGGTAAAGAATATGGAACAGGTTCCAGTCGTGACTGGGCGGCCAAGGGGACCCAACTGCTTGGGATCAAAGCGGTTCTGACAGAAAGTTATGAGCGGATTCATCGCTCTAATCTGGTGGGGATGGGAATTCTTCCATTACAATTTCTGACGGGGGATTCTGCTGAAAGTTTGAATCTGGATGGCAGTGAAACTCTCAGTTTGCCCGCAATTTCTGACTTGCAGTCAAAACAACATCTCACCCTGACTATTACTCGAACCGATGGCAGTCAGCAAGATCTTGAGGTCCTCTGTCGGGTAGATACCGATCAGGAGGTGGTTTTCTTCAAGAGTGGCGGGATTCTTAACCATGTGTTACTTGAGTTGATGGGGTAGTTTTTTAAGGCAATATTATTTGACAGCTCCCCGTATCACCATTATTTAATCAATGTTGGGTCGAATTCCCCGCAGCTTGCTGCGTAGAATCCAGATGTAGGGTGGGCACTGCCCACCGAATACGATTGGTGAAGTAAAACTTGGTGGGCACTGCCCACCCT
>JAYEME010000100.1:8554-14648 GCA_034717915.1 Thermodesulfobacteriota bacterium | reverse complement strand
CAAGAACCTGCGTCAAGGCTCCCTCAGCATTCATCTGTGCACGAATCTCTTTTTCGGTGCCACCCACCAGCATTTCATCTTCAAGAATAAGAAGATGGGTATCAAGGATATACAGATGTTCACGCAGGTGCGGTTGTCTGGAAACCGCCTGTTTGATTTTTTTCAGCTGATCCCGAGCACGTTCAACCGCCTGTTGAAAACGCAGCAACTCGGCATCAACCTCTGTCGCCTCAATTAAGGCTCGATCAACCAGAGGTCGCTGATCAAACAGACTGACCTCACCGATACCAATCCCCGGTGAAACCCCGATACCAACAAGATAAGTGTCTTCAGCGACTTTAATCTTCCCCAAAACCAGCCTCGATTAATTCTGCGATAACATCCATCGCTTGATCTTCGTCCTCACCATCCACAGTCACCGCAATATCCGTACCCTGTGGTGCCGCAAGAAGTAAAATCCCCATGATGCTCTTTCCATTGACTTCAATATCATCTTTGATCAAATTGACTTCAGAGCTGAACTTGGTAGCTGTCTGAACAAATTGTGCCGCCGCCCGGGCATGCAATCCCAGACGATTTACTATTGTAAAATTACGGTTTTGCATAATTCCTTTTGCCCCTCATAAAGAGATCAAGCTAACCACGTCAGCCCAGAATAATCCGATGAGAAAAACAGTGCCAACAGTTATAAAAACCAGCAGCAGCGTTGACAATCCTTTACGTGCCACAAGCCCCAACAAGACCATTGGGATGAGAGTTAACATTCCCAGCCAACTCGGCAAATGATGTTGGGTCAGCTGCGAGAAAACCATAAATGCACTCAGCCCACCAAGGACAACAACTGCAGTCTCCTTGGTATGAATAGCCCAGTCTGGTAATCTGTGTCGCTGTATGAACTCCACTGACTGCATCCCCTGGCGATAACCACGCACAAAAAATACGGTTCTGAACCAAGTCGGCACCACATTATACATCAGGATAAAAATTAGCGGTGCCCAGAGAATCCCCTTAACGGCAAAGAACAGTGCCACTCCTGCTGCTAAAGGACGTAAGCCACCCCAAAACAGTGCATCACCGATAGCGGCATAGGGTGCGGCAACCATATCTTTAAAACTATCAACTTCAAGGGTCTGATCTACAGTTCCAGAAGCTTGTTCTTCTTCCAATTTTAAAACAGCACCGGCAACCATGGGTGCCAGGTAAACATGGGTATTAAAATAACCAATATATTTGCGGCTGACATCCAGTAATTTGTCTTTATCGTAGAGTTTTCTCAGACCAGGCAACAGAGAATAGAAAAAACCAATCCCCTGCAACCTTTCAAAGTTCCAACTGGCTTGCAGCAAGAACAATCTTAACCAGATATGCAGACGGGTCGCTCTTGAAATGGCCATCGCTACACCAACCACATCAAGAGAAAGGACATACAAAAAGAGGCACAAAACAGAGTGATCGCCCTGCTGACATTAATTGTCCCCAAAATGACGGCAATTCCAACCAGTGGCAAAGCCAATTGCACCCAGGCAGATGAATAGCTCAATGATTGTTGAAGCAGGGGCCAAAGAGGGGGAACGATTAATAATCCACCCAGGAGGATAACTGTATAAGTCCCTATTGCAGCTAAAGAAAAGCTGGTCAACCCACGTAAATGCTGTAATTCAGCCATCACCAACGAGCCTCGGTCTAATGCCGAATCTACCTGTTTTATCAGCCGCACATTGTATTGTCTGGCGTAATGATCAAAATATTGACCAACCTTACCCAGCGGAATGGCAATCAACAGACAAAGCAACAGCAGCTCGATCCCTGAAGCGTTTAATGTTCGACCCAAAATAATCGCCAGAACACTACTGGCAATTGCGACCTGAGTATCGTCCGGTGGAACCGCCGCACCAACGGGTAATCTAGCCAACCACAACAATTCGACCATCACCCCGATCTGTAACCCAATCTGTGGTTCCCCCAGGATTAGAGCAACCAAAGGAGCTGCGACAATAGGTCTTGAAATCATGATCTGCAGCATCGCAACACGATCCAACCCACAGACCAGGGAGACCAGAGCTCCGAGGCTCAAGCTGACAACCATTACTCTTCCCCCTTGAAGGCAGGAATCAATTTTCGCCAGGGGCGCTCACCATCTGCGGGGATACAGCGGGCGGTAATCTTAACCCCGGCCTGTTCAAGGAGAGCCAGGTCATCCAGATCATCCGGATCAAGAAATAATGTGCAGCTAAGCCGAGCCTTGCCTTTATTCGCTCGTAAATTACCAAGGTTCAGTCGCTTATAAATCAATCCTCCTTGATAAGCACGGAGGGCATCGGAAGTTGTACCAAATAGCAAGAGAACCCGACGGTGATTAAGTTGAGTCGAATTCGCCAAAACAATCGCCTCGGCAACAGTACCGATTTCAACCCGTATCCGACTAGGAACCGATGCCTGCATCATCAATTTCTGTAACTGATTCCCGGCGATCTCATCATTAGCGACCACAATACAATCGGCTTGAACAAAAGGGATCCAAGACTCCAGAACCTGGCCATGAATCAAGCGGTTATCAATGCGGGTAAGAACAAGAGCCATCAATTCTCCAATACGTTTCTATACCCAGCAGAACGTAGCAGTTGAGAAGGACACATAATTGCGTCTTTAGCATAATCTTTAAGCAGTGCAGTTAGCCCATCCAAATTTTGATTGGCACGAGCACCAGCACCTTTGATTAACATTGGCAAGTTAACTCCTGTCAGGATTTCAACCACCCCTTCCTGAAGAAATTCAGCACTGATATTGGTCGGGGTTCCGCCAAACAGATCGGTCAAAATCAATGTTCCATCACCATCTTTTCCAACCAGATTTACCGCTTGTTGCAGTGCATTCTTGGCGACATCGACCGACATTTCACGATTGATACTGACAGCCTCAACCGCATTAAGTGGACCGAGTATCAACTCTGCTGCCTGGAGAAATTCATCAGCTAAACCAGCATGCGTCACAACAACAATACCAATCATCAGTTAACCCTTATCAATATCACGATGATGACTGCGGAGGATAACATCTGCCTCGGGAAAACTATGGAACAGGTCTTCGACAATTGAAACACTCCGATGCCTTCCTCCGGTACAACCAATAGCAACCGTCAAGTAACTCTTCCCTTCAGCACGATAGTGAGGCAATAAAAAAGCCAGCAAGTGATCAAGGTGGTGACGAAAATCACGACAAGCCTGCTGAGAAAGAACGAATTCTCGCAATTCAGGATCCAACCCGGTCAATGGTCGTAATTCTTCAATATAGTGCGGGTTGGGCAAAAAACGAACATCAAATACCAGATCAGCAGCTGGTGGCAGACCGTAGCGATAGCCAAACGATTCCAAATTCACGATAAGTAAAGATTCGTGTTCTTCTCCAAGAAAATCGAGCATGAGCTCACGGAGCTGTCGTGAATTTAAATTACTACTGTCGACGATCTTTGTCGCCCTCTCTCGCAACTCTCTTAATTGTTGGCGTTCCTTTTCTATCCCAATCTGAACAGTGTCAACCGCTGCGAGAGGATGCAAGCGTCGCGTTTCGGAATAGCGTCGTTGCAACACCGCATCTGCTGCTTCAAAAAACAAAATATCGAGCTTGTACCCCTCCTGTTTTAATTGCTCAAAGGTCTGATCATAGTCGCATAAAAAACCGCGATTACGCACGTCAATAACAACGGAAACATCCGCATTTGGATTGAGTCCCTCTCGAGCACGCTGCATAAAATCCGGCAACATCACCAACGGCAGATTATCAACGACAAAAAAACCTTGATCCTCCAGAACCCTGGCAGCGGTACTTTTTCCAGAGCCGGACAGTCCGGTAATGATCAGTAACCGTCGGCTCATTCCAAATCATCTCCAATAATAGTATGAGAATGTAAATGAGCCGCTTCAGCCATACGTTTTTCCAGCAGCTCCTGAAATTCTCGGGCACTGTGATATCCCATTTCTTTCAGGAGTTGATTACGTGCCGCAACTTCAACAATGGTGCTGATATTCCTCCCTGGAGCAACCGGTATCTGCGCAAAAGGTAGGTCAACCCCATGGATATTGAAGGTTTGATTTTCTAATCCCAAACGATCATATTCTTTATCTTCTTCCCATTTCACTAACTCAACAACCAGATCAATTTTTTTGCGTTCCCGAATTGCGGCAACACCAAATAGATGCTTGATATTGAGAATTCCCAAACCGCGGATCTCCATGTGGTAGTGAAGCAGATCCATCCCTTCACCAAAAATGACTGAAGGGAGCTTAAAACGCACCTTGATAATATCATCAGCAACCAGACGATACCCGCGTAGAATCAATTCAAGTGCACACTCACTTTTGCCAACCCCGCTTTTCCCCTGGATCAAAACTCCAACCCCAAGAACATCCATCAATACTCCGTGCAAGGTCGAGGTCGGCAGCAGACGTTCTTCCAAAAAACGGGTCAACAGGGCGATAAAGTTAGAGCTGAGATGCTTGGTTCTCAGCAGAGGGGTATTTCCTGCGTCAGTATATTCAATAAGGTAATCAGGGGGATCTTGGTTTTTAGTAACAATTAGACAGGAAAGATTCGTGCGACAGAGCCCTTCTACCCTTTCAATTGCTTCATCCCGGGGCATGCTTTGCAAAAAATTCAGCTCTGTAGAGCCAATAATTTGCACTCGGTCAGGATGCAAACTATCGGTATATCCAGCCAGAGCAAGTCCTGGCTTTTGAATCCTTGGAACTGAAATCGAGTTGGACAATCCCCCGGCTCCAGACAACAGTTCTAAATCGAGCCCAGATTCTTTTTCGTCAAGGATTTCCTGAATGGTAAGTTTCGGCATAGTTTCAGAACTCGATCAGTCACAGAGCCAGGGGGGAAATTCCATGAAATCAGGCTTGCCCCTCCTGATCAAGAATGACCTGATAAATAGCCTGCTGGTCAGGAGCCTCCATTAGTTTTTTTCGGACAGCAACATCTTTTAACAACTTGGAAATTCTGGCCAAAGTCTTCAGGTGCACACCCACAGATGCCTCGGGGGCAATCAATAAGAAAAACAGGTAAGCTGGCTGTCCATCCATCGATTCAAAATCAACCCCGGAATGACTCCGCCCAAAAACCAATTTTAACTCAGGTATACCCGCTAATTTGCCGTGGGGAATAGCGACACCATCACCAATTCCTGTACTGCCAAGTTTCTCACGCTCTTGTAAAACAGCAATAACATCATCTCGGTCAAGAGAGGATTCACAGGAAATCAAAGAATCTGTCAACTCTGCAAGAGTTGTACTTTTATCTTTAGCTTGCAAATCAGCAACAATAGCCTGTGGATCCAGTAATTCAGATATTTTCATAATCACAATCTTGTAAGGTCAGCAATAAAAAACACGGGTCTTTGTCTATATCAAGAAAAAGACCCGTTTCGCAAATACTAACTCCCCTGAGGAACAATTAAACCATAATTTCCATCTTTACGTCGATAAACAACATTCATCTCGGCAGAGTTATCATCGGTAAAAGCAAGAAATTCTTTATGCAGAAGATCCATCTGCATCACCGCCTCTTCCACCGACATCGGTTTAACAGAAAAGGAGTGACTGCGAATAATTTCAGGTTCGGAACTTCCCTCATCAACACTCGACGCAGCATAAATGGTTTTTTCCAACCGGCGTTGAATTCCGCTATCACCTTTATGTTTCTTCAGTTTATCTTTATAGCGCTTCAACTGCCGTTCGATTTTATCAACCATCAAATCGATAGCAGCATACATATCTTCCTTGCTCTCTGTACTCTTCATGGTCAGCCCTTTAGCGACCATGGTAACTTCGGCTCGATGGTGTATTTTTTTCTGCACCGATAAAACCACCTGGGCATCAATGGGTTCATCGATGTACTTTTTAACCCGGGCAAGTTTCTCTTCCACATAGCTGCGAATGGCATCACTGCTCTCCATGTGACGGAAGGTAACGGCAATTTGCATAGAGCAACCTCCTTGCTTCAACAGGCTCCGGCATGAAACCTGGATTGGTTCAATTATAACGTAAAATCTCCCATGAACTATTTTTTTGTCACGAAGAGATCAAAATAGTTTTTT
>JAYEME010000100.1:0-8454 GCA_034717915.1 Thermodesulfobacteriota bacterium | reverse complement strand
TTTTTGAATCGGTTAGGGCATTGCGGTAAAAAGAATTAATCCGTAAATTTGGCAGACCATCGTCATTCTGGGTCACAACATATTCATCACCAACCTTATGGACAAAAATATCGGGAGAAATATAGTGAACATCCTCTTCGTTGTATGCCCTTCCGGGTCTTGGATCCAACCCAGAGATCAATTTAGCAGCATCCAACACATCATCGAGAGAAACCTTGAGTGCCTTAGCAATGATCGGATATTTACGCCCTTCCAGTTCAACAATAAAATCACGTAATATCGTTGCAGCCAGAGAATCGGACAATGCCACCCGTTCCAGTTGCAATAGTAAACATTCCTGAAGATTTCGACATGCAACCCCGGCTGGATCAAACTGCTGAACCCGTTTGAGAGCCGATTCAAACACTTCAAGATCCTGTCCTGATGTTTCTGCCATCTCCTCAAGGCTGGCATGCAGATAGCCGACATCATCCATATTGCCAATAATTTCAGCAGCAGCAAGCCGCTCAGCATCGGTAAAGATAGAAAGACCAAGCTGCCACATCAGATGATCCTTCAGGCTCTCCTGTTGTGTCAGCAAACTTTCAAAAGAGGGTCGATCCTCACGTTCCTCATAATTATTACGCGTATCGCTACTGTTAAGACTGTAACCTTCAAGATAGGTCTGCCAATCAATATCATCCATCCCCTCTGACTCAGCCTTAACCTCCTTTTCAGGAGCAACCTCTGCTGAATTAACAGCATCCCCCTCAAGGCTGGCACCCCCCTCTTCATGTTCCTCTTTTGTTTCGGCTCCCTCTTCAAGCAGTGGGTTTTCAGCTAATTCTTCAGTCACAACATCAACCAATTCCATCCGCGACAGTTGCAGCAATTTGATTGCCTGCTGCAACTGCGGGGTCATCACCAGTTGTTGACTAAGTTTAACCTGTAGTCGAAGATCAATAGCCATAAGTTATTGTTTCACCAAAAAGTTGTGGTTTAAAAGAAGGTATCTAAAAAGTACCACCCGGCAACGTTAAAGTTTGAATTTTTCTCCCAGGTAAATTTCCCGGGCAACTGAGCTTGCTGCAATTTCCTCTGGAGTTCCAAATTCTAGCAGTTTTCCTTGGTTCAGAATATATGCTCGATCACATACGCCAAGGGTTTCACGTACATTATGATCAGAAATCAGGATACCGATTCCCCGCTCCTTGAGCTGAGAAATAATATTCTGGATATCTATCACTGCAATGGGATCTATCCCGGCAAAAGGTTCATCCAGAAGTAAAAATTCCGGTTCAAGTACCAGCGACCTGGCAATTTCAACTCTTCGGCGTTCCCCTCCTGAAAGGGCATATCCTTTCGAATCACGGATATGGGCAATATTCAGATCATCCAGAAGGTCTTCCAGGCGCTGCTGTTGTTCCCCACGAGTAAGTTTCAGGGTTTCAATAATCGCCAATAAGTTTTCCGCCACTGTCAGTTTACGAAATACAGAAGCTTCTTGTGGCAGATAAGAAATCCCGGAACGGGCACGCCGATACATCGGCAAATTTGTAATATCCTGGTCATCCAGAAAAACCTTTCCCAGATCGGGCTTTGCCAGACCAACCACCATATAAAAACTGGTTGTTTTGCCTGCACCATTTGGACCCAGCAGACCGATCACCTGGCCTGAATGAACTTCCAGACTGACCCCTGAGACAACCTCGCGACCCGAATATGATTTATGTAGCTCCGTTGCCCTGAGAACTCTGTTCACTGCTTTTCCTGTTTTTTCTCAGGAACAATGACTGCCTTAACCCGATTATTTTCAGAACTATTAATCAGGGTTCTATTGTCTTGCAGATAAAGAGTTATTTCGTCTCCAGAAATTTTGTTCTTACCCTGCGTAACCTCTGCATTGCCACTTAAGACAAGCTTCTCTTCCACCTGATAAAAAACCGCCTTCTCTGCTGTCGCAATTCGGTCAAGCTGAAGGGCGCGGACACTGCCAATCGCTTCCAGTCGTTCAACCTGATCTTGATCCTTGTGGAAAAAAACAATCAGTTTTTCCGCAAAAAGGGTCATGTCTCCTTGTTTTGCAACAACATCCCCAGTAAAAGTTGATTGTCGCTGCTGTTGCAACATCTCCAGTTTTTGTGAGGTGATTTCAATGGGTTGATCTCGATCCAGCTCAGGCTTTACTTCAGCGGCGAAAACAACCGACACACAACAACTTGAGATACCAAGCAATACCAACAGAAACCATCGGCTCATCATTTATCTTTCTCCCTGCCTGCGGGATACAACAGCACCCAAACATTATCTTTTACCAGCATACGACCCTGATCGATATCAATCTGGAGACCTGTTCCCGTCAACTCCAACCGGGGAGAAAGAAACCTGATTGAATCTTCAGTACTCAACTGGCGGTTCTGATCATCATAATGCAACCGCTCAGTAAAAAGTTGTTCACTTCGCTCGGTTTTTAATCTGACCCGACCCCAGATATCAACCTGGCGCGTATCCTGTGTTAATTGCCCATGATCAGCCTGCAGATTAATATCACCAAATTGTCCTGCATCGTAAAAAAGCAACTTCACCACTTCAAGTTCAGCCAAACTGCTATCGCGTTGATACTCAGCAGTATCGGCATCCAGAGTCCAACGCCGCTGTCCATCTTCGTTCTGGGTATAATGGAGATCTTCCAGCGCAAGATCAATATTGTCCGGCAGCATACTGAGAAGTTCTTCCGGATCCTGTTGCTGCAGGTGACGATAAATAACCGTTGTCAAAGCAACGATAGAAATCAGAATCAAAAGTGCCAGCAAGCGCCGCAAATTAAACACCCGTTTCCTACGGATTCAAACCAAAGTAACGCTCAGTCAGTTCTTCCCACTGGCCTGAGGCTCGCAACAACATGTCACAAATCTCTCTGACTGCTCCACAACCTCCGGAACGAGAAGAGACATAATCGACCAAAGGGAGAACGTCAGGAGCAGCATCAGCGACAGTTGCGCTAAAACCGACCCGGCGTAAAATTGGCAGATCAATCACATCATCACCGACATAGGCAACCTGATCATCGGTCAATCCCAAGTTGGAAAGAATCTCCACATAAGGTTCAAGTTTTTGTAAAGCCCCCTGGTAGAGGATCTCAATCCCCAACTCTTTGGCTCGACGACTAACGATCTCGGATGAACGACCGGTGATAATACCAACCTGGATCCCCGCACGTTGGAGCAACTTGAGTCCATGCCCATCTTTAACATCAAAGGCTTTTAGTTCATTTCCATGATTATCATAAATAATTCGACCATCGGTCAGAACGCCATCGACATCAAGCAATAGCAGTTTAATTTTAGCTAGCTCAGCCTGCATCAAACCACCCCTGATTTGAGCAAATCGTGCAGATGGACAATCCCGACAGGAATGGTTCCCTGTTCGTCCGCAAAAACAAATAGCGACGTAATCGAATGAGTTTCCATCATCTGTAATGCTTTTGCAGCTAAATTCCGCCTGAGAATCCTCTTTGGTGCCGTTGACATAACCTGATGAATCGGTTGCTGCAGACTCTCCAGACCAAGCTCCATAATGCGCCGCAAATCGCCGTCAGTAAAAACTCCAACCAGCACACCATGAGCATCGACAATACCGGTTACTCCTAACTGTTTGCTGGTGATTTCAAACAGAGCTTCACGCAGCAGAGTCTCACGAGCGACAAGAGGGATTTCCTCATCAACATGCATCAGATCTTCAACCCGCAACAGCAATTTTTTCCCCAGTGCTCCACCCGGATGGAAAAGGGCAAAATCTTCAGCCTTAAATCCCCGTTCATTCAACAGAGCAACTGCGAGGGCATCACCCATAGCTAATGTTGCCGTTGTGCTGGCTGTCGGTGCCAATCCCAGCGGACAAGCCTCTTCAGCAACGCTGACATCGAGATGAACATCCCCCGCAATAGCCAAAGTGCTTTGTGGATTTCCTGACATAGCAATCAGCGGTAACCCCATCCTCTTGATCACAGGCAGAATTCGACTGACTTCTTCGGTTTCTCCTGAGTAGGAAACAGCAATAATGACATCCCCTCTTGAGAGCATCCCAAGGTCGCCATGAATCCCCTCCGCCGGATGGAGGAAAAATGTTGGGGTTCCAGTGGAAGCCATAGTCGCCGCAATTTTCTGGCAAATTAATCCAGATTTTCCCATTCCAGTGACGACAACTTTTCCCTGACAATCGAGAATCATCCTGACTGCTTGTGAAAAAGCACCGTCAATCCGGGATTGCAGTGCTAATACAGCATCTGCTTCAATCTGCAAAACCCGTTTTGCTGTTTCAATCATCTGCCGCTCCCCGATTCAGTCTGCTTAAAAGTCGCATCAAATTCTAGAATCTGCTTCAGCATCTCTTTGACCCGTGCCAGAGGCAGAGAATTTGCACCATCACAGAGAGCCTGATCAGGATCCTCATGAACCTCCCAGAACAAGCCATCTATTCCGGTTGCAGCTGCAGCTCGCGACAAGGCACCAACATACTCCCGCTGTCCCGAAGAAGAACCGCCGGCACCACCCGGCAACTGCACCGAATGGGTGGCATCAAAAATAACCGGATAACCCATCTCGCGCATAATCACCAGTGAACGCATATCGACAACCAGATTGTTGTAACCGAAAGAGACACCTCGCTCGGTCAACAGAATTTTTTCATTTCCAGTTGAGGCAATTTTATTGACTCCATGTTCTATATCCCAGGGTGCCAGAAATTGCCCTTTTTTCAGATTGATTGGCTTCTCTGTTTTGCCAGCAGCAACCAATAAGTCGGTCTGACGACTTAAAAAAGCCGGAATCTGCAAAATATCCAGAACATCTGCAGCGGCAGCAACCTGACTGACATCGTGGACATCGGAGATAATCGGTAGCTCAAATTCCTTATTCACCCGCTCCAGAACCCGCAATCCTCGCTCGACCCCAAGCCCGCGAAAAGAGGTCACGGAGGTGCGATTGGCCTTATCGTAGGAAGCTTTGAATATCAGCTCACACCCCAGGGTTTGAGTAATTTCCTTGAGCCCCTCAGCGATCCGCAAAGTCAGGTTTTCATCCTCAATAGCACAGGGTCCGGCGATCAGAACCAGTTGTTTGGATCCGCCGAAACAAACGGAACCGACATCGACTTGTCTCATTGGTTCTCCTCGTGCTGCTTCTGGCAAGCACCGACAAAAGATTCAAATAAAGGATGGGGTTCCATCGGCCGAGACTTAAATTCAGGATGGAACTGGCAACCAAGAAACCAGGGATGGTCAGTCAGTTCGGCAATTTCAACCAGATTTAATTCAGGATTAATCCCGGAGAAAACCAATCCGCCCGCTTTTAATTTGTCGAGATATTCGTTATTAAACTCATAACGGTGGCGATGACGCTCGGTCAGATGGTCTTTTCCGTAAATCCGACGGGCGAGAGAGCCCTCTTCAAGATCACAAGGATACGCACCTAAGCGCATAGTTCCACCCTTCCCTTTGACCTTTTTCTGCCCTTCCATAATATGGATAACCGGATTCGTTGCAGTTTCATGAAATTCAGATGAATGGGCATCGTCAAGATTGCAAATATGCCGTGAGAACTCAACAACAGCCATTTGCAGTCCCAGACAAATCCCAAAGAATGGGATCTTATTTTCACGAGCATGGCGTATTGCGGCAATTTTACCTTCGCTCCCCCGTTCACCAAAACCACCGGGAACCAGAATACCATCGACATCAGCAAAAGTATTGTTAATCCCGTGGCGCTCCAATGTTTCAGAATCAACGTATTTCAGATTGACCCGACAATTATTGGCAATTCCCCCGTGAGTCAGCGCCTCAGCTAATGACTTATAGCTCTCCGTCAAGTCAACATATTTACCGACGATAGCGATCGTTGTTTCATTCGCTGGTTGCTTCACCCGCTGAACAATCCGCTCCCATGCAGTCAAATCCGGAGACTTTGTCCAGATATTCAGATAATCAACTATCTGCTCATCCAGTCCCTGATCATGAAAAGCCTTGGGGACTTCATAAATTGATTCGACATCGCGAGCCGTAATAACCGCCTCTTCCGGAACATTACAAAATAGTGCAATTTTTGACTTCATTTCCCGCGGGATTTCACGATCACAACGGCACAACAGAATGTCCGGTTGGATACCAATTTCACGCAGATCCTTGACACTGTGCTGAGTCGGCTTGGTCTTCAGTTCACCCGCCGTGGATATATAGGGAACCAAAGTCAGATGGATATAGAGGACATTTTCACGCCCACGATCAGCACGAAACTGGCGAATCGCCTCAAGAAAGGGTAAGGATTCAATATCCCCGACAGTTCCGCCAACTTCGATAATCGCAATATCAACGCCCTTAGCATTATCAAGAATCTTCTGTTTAATTTCATTGGTAATATGGGGAATAACTTGAACCGTTCCACCCAGGTAATCCCCACGCCGTTCCTTACGAATAACCGAATCGTAAACCTGTCCTGTGGTAAAGTTTGATTTTTTGGATAATTTCGCCGAAGTAAAACGCTCATAATGACCAAGATCGAGGTCTGTTTCAGCACCATCAGCAGTGACAAATACTTCACCGTGTTGAAAAGGGCTCATGGTTCCAGGATCGACGTTGATATAAGGATCCATTTTTTGCATCGAAACCTTGAGACCACGGGCTTCCATCAGTGCACCAATCGAGGCCGCAGCCAAACCCTTGCCGAGAGAAGAAACCACCCCGCCAGTGACAAAGAGAAACTTCGTTTTCATTGATTCATTCCATCCTTCATAAAAAACTAATACTAACTACAGTCTTAAATAGACAACACATATCTCTAGAAAGGTCGATTCTACACAGAAACAGGAGCGAAAGAAACCCTGTTCATGCAAAAAACCTTCCATATTTAAAAAAGCAACTAACAACTCGTTTTAATTATTGATTTTCTACAGACATGAGATGGGAAACACGCTCGAGATCCGCGGGGGTATCGACTCCATGACAGCTGAATTCAGTCTCTGCCACATAGAGCTTGATTCCCCGTTCAAGAGCACGCAACTGTTCCAGATTCTCCAATTTTTCCAAGGGGGTTTTGGGCCAGATGGGATAATCCAGTAAAAGCTCTCGCCGGTAAACATATAGTCCTATATGTCGCAACAACCCCAGCCGTGGTAATGCCTCAGCAAGTTGATCAGAACTTAAATCGCGCGGGCACGGGATCGGGGCACGGGAAAAGTAGAGTGCCAAACCCGATTGAGCTTTCACCACTTTAACCACATTGGGATTATAAAAATCATCAATTTGATCAATTTTACTTGCAAGTGTTCCCATTTTCAGCTGTCGATTTTCCACCAGAGGAGCTATGACCTGATCAACCATCCTTGGATCAATCAGCGGTTCATCCCCCTGAACATTGACAATCAATTCGGAATCAATGTGCTCAGCAACTTCAGCCAAACGGTCAGTACCGGTGGGATGATCGGCTCTAGTCAATACGACCTCACCACCAAAATTCTCAACCGCTGTCACAATACGCGGATCATCCGTTGCAACAATAACCCTCCCCACCATTTTTGCCTTGTCGACACGCTCACAAACATGTTGAATCATCGGCAATCCGTTGATCAACGCCAGTGGTTTACCGGGAAAACGGGTCGATGCGTAACGGGCAGGAATAATTGCTAGCGCTTTCATGAAAAAAACCTCTTCTGTGGTTGCTGGCGGCGCAAAAAAATGATAATGAGAAAAACTCCACTTATTCCCAAGCAGATATAAGCAAAAATATCCCCAAAGCGAGTATAAAAAGTTGTCTCAGCTCCCAACCCGACCAAGCCACTCATCTGCAGTGGCTCAAAAATTGGACCCGCCAATGCAACATTACCAGCGGGAGAAATCAGTGCAGAAATTCCGCTATTTGCTGCCCGGGCAATCCAGATACGGTTTTCAATCGCCCGGAATCGGGTCATTGCCAAATGCTGATAGGGAGCTGACGAACGGCCAAACCAGGCATCATTGGTTATATTAATCAGCAGGTCACTCCCCTGCCGGACATATTCACGCGCCAGCTGTGGAAAGATGGCCTCATAACAGATCAGCACCCCGAGGTGTTGTCCATTCAACGGCAGTGGTTGAACCTCTCCCGGGGAAAAATCGCCCACCCCGACCACCAGTTTATTAATAAAAGACAACAGGCTACCCAATGGGACATATTCACCAAAAGGAACGAGATGAATTTTGTCGGAACGCCCTAAAGTTTCCCCCGTTGAAGAATAAAGATAAGCACTATTATAATATTGATACTCACCCGAAGACAACTGCCGATAGGCCGGGCTACCAACGAGCAGGGACGCATTCAACTGCTGGGGCAATTGTTTGACTTGCAGTGCAAGTTCAGATTGATCCTGAAGAAAAAAAGGTGTTGCCGCTTCTGGCCAAACAACTAAATCAGGTCGGTTCTGCAGCGCCTGTATCGATAACTTCTG
>JAYEME010000099.1:0-14659 GCA_034717915.1 Thermodesulfobacteriota bacterium | reverse complement strand
AAAGATTATCGTATTCTGTTGGCGGAATCGGTTGATGAGGCACTGAAGATTTTTGCACAACATGCCCCCAAGGTTGTCACGCTCGACCTGGGATTGCCCCCTGATATCGATGGTGCTTCCGAGGGATTGCGTTGTTTGCAGCAGATGTTGCAAAAACAACCAAACACCAAGATCATTGTTCTTTCCGGCAATGAAGAACACGCAAATGCTCTAACTGCGGTCGATATGGGTGCTTATGACTTTTATCACAAGCCAATTGATTTAGATGAGTTAAAAATCATCCTTTCTCGCGCATTTCACGTTGCCAGGCTCGAAGAAGAAAATCGCCGCCTGCAAGTTTCTGCCGGTCAGGACAAAGAGCATGGATATAGTGGCATTTTTGGGCAATGTCAACAGATGCAGCAGGTTTTTGCCATGATTAAGAAAGTTGCATCTATCGATGTCCCGATTCTTATTCTTGGTGAAAGTGGTACCGGTAAGGAGGTTGTTGCTCGGGCAATTCATAATCGTGGGATTAGAAAAGATGGCAATGTGATTGCGATTAACTGTGGAGCAATCCCCGAGAGCTTACTTGAGAGTGAGCTGTTCGGGCATGAAAAAGGGGCATTTACCGGGGCTCAGAATCGGGTTCAGGGAAAAGTGGAGTATGCAGAAGGGGGAACCCTGTTTCTGGATGAAATCGGGGAGATGGCGCCGCTGTTGCAGGTTAAATTGCTCCGTTTTTTACAGGAAAAGGTGATCCAGAGGGTTGGTGGGCGAGAAGATATTATCGTTGATACCCGGATTGTCGCAGCAACCAATGTCGATATCCAGGAGTCGATAAAGAGTGGGAAATTTCGCGAAGACCTTTACTATCGAATTGGAGTCATCACAATTGAGTTACCACCATTGCGTGAGCGTGGTGAGGATATCGAACTTCTGGCTAACATTTTTCTGCGCCGGTTTGGGAAAGAATTTGGCCAGAAGGTCAGGGGGTACAGTGCAGCGGCACTCAAATGGTTAATGACTTATGACTGGCCCGGAAATGTGCGTGAACTGGAAAATAAAATCAAGCGTGCTGTCGTGATGGCAGAGAGTCCGATTATCGAAGCGTATGATCTTGGTTTTGAGGAAAAACAGGAGGTTGCCGAAGTGAATCATCCTCCTGTCGAAGAGAGACCATCGGGCGCACCAGACATAGCCAACGCATTCAGCTTTGAGGGGAGGACACTCAAAGACGCGCGTCAGCAGGTTGAGAAGAGACTAATCCAGCAGGCGATGGAAAGATCACATGGTAATGTGCTTAAGGCCGCTGAAGAGTTGGATGTCAGCAGGCCAACTTTTTATGATTTACTCAAAAGGCATGGACTGCATCAATCCTGATCAACGATTAATTTTATTCCGTTGTAAACGATCTGACTTCGCTTTCGTAGGTCAGGTTTGGATCCTGAGTGTCGGTGGCAACAACTTTCCAGTAATAGGTTGTTGATGCTTCTACCTCAGGACTAAATGCCTGATGGTAATCACTGCTACCCTTGTTGATCGAATATAGAACCGATTCTGCCGGAGTTGAGACGGAACGATCACTTGAGGAATCCCCGCCTCCGCCTCCGCCTCCGCAGGCGGTTAAAATTCCTCCCAGGAATATAACCAGCAGAAGACTTATGTATTGCGGTAACCGTTTTAACTGTGGTGCTGGTCGATAGTTCAATCCAAGCACGACTAACAGAGTGGCAAGAATAGCTAGAATGCCTGTCTGCATGTTATTTCCCCCGGATGCTGGAGGGAGCACTACAATCGAACTGGTGGCTGTAGCAACTTCGTTTTGGTCTGTTCCGTAAAAGAGGGTGTAGGTCACATCATATTCTGCTGGTGCTGTTTCCCAGCGGAAGGTGGTCGGAATAGGCTCACTGGTTGCTCCTTCCGTTGGAATGACCAATCCGGGAAGCCAGCTGTTGCTGACAATGTTGGAATAGGAGCTCTCTGCGGAAGCATCATTATCGTAAGCAGTGACAGAAAAGAAGTAGGTTGTGTCATCAGTTAGATTAGTCAGGGTAGTAGATAAAATATTTCCGACATCAACCGGAGAAGCAGCAGGAGTACCATCTATGTAAGCACCGGTGCCATCGAAGGGGAAATGGTTATCTCCCTGTTTATAATAGACTTTGTATCCGTCAACTCCCGAACTTGGGCTTGGATCCCAGGAAAGGGTGATATCCTGACAAAATGCGATACTTATTGAATTGACAAGAATTAAAAAGCTGATTATAAGTATTTGAAATAACTTCATTACTTTATCCTTTTGTTTGTGAGCTATACATTATAACAAATCCAGGCTGGGGAAAATAGTATTTTAATCTTAAGGTATGGCGTGTGAGTGTTAACTCTTCAGAAATTATCAGGCAATGCCATTTATTCTACGGTGTGACCGATACAGACCTCCAGCTGTTGTTGTCGATACTTCGAATTCGTAATTTTAATAAAGGTGAAATTTTATTTGAAGAGGGGGGAGAAGCGGAGGGTTTTTATATTGTTGCTTCCGGTAAAGTGAAAGTTTATAAATTATCTCCGGATGGTAGAGAGCGCATTCTCCATGTGGTTCAACCGGGCAACAGTTTTGCTGAGGCTGCAATTTTTGACGATGGTCGTTATCCTGCCTTTGCTGAAACATTGACCTCTTCAATTTTGTTATTTTTTCCAAAGCAAGAATTTCTACAGTTATTACATCAACATTCGCAGCTGGCAATTAATATGATTGCCGGGTTATCCAGGTTTTTACGCCAGTTTACGGTGCAGATCGAAGATTTAACTTTTCGTGATGTTCCAGCACGTTTAGCGCGTTATCTACTGACTTTTTTTGACACTACGTCAGTATCAATTTTATTGCCGATATCTAAGGCACAATTGGCATCCAATCTTGGTACGACCAGCGAAACTCTATCACGAACATTTCGTAAGCTTTCTGACGATGAGATCATACGTGTCCAGGGGAAAAATATTGATATACTCGATGCCGATCGTTTATTTGATTTGGCGGAAAGTTACAAGGAAATCTGAAATAATGACCCAAGTTTGTTTCTCTTGAATCAAAAAGGGGCACCTTGATCTTCTCTGGGATGTTTTTGAACTTTCAGGATTTTTTGTTTTGGTTTGAACGCCAGATGAACTGTTTTTTCTTGAGGATCATTAGGATTTCTGCTAGTTTGAACTAATAAGTATCCTATTATTATAATCTCGGTATCTCAATGAACGCAACTATCCAGACCTATTTTAAGAGTTAACGTAACGGACAAAGGAGTCAGCCAATGCGTATTCTTGTTGTAGAAGACGAAAAAAAGGTATCAACATTCATACAGCGTGGGCTTGAGGAGGAAGGTTTTTCTGTTGATGTCGCTTTTGACGGTGAAGCAGGGGTTAGAAAAGCAGAGGTAGAAACTTTTGACTTAATCCTGATGGATGTCATGTTGCCCAAAATGGACGGACTGGCAGCAATTAAGTATCTGCGTGAAAAAGATGTCAAGACGCCGGTTCTCTGCTTGACGGCTCGTGATTCTGTTGATGATAAAGTGACTGGCCTTGATATTGGTGCTGATGATTACCTTGCCAAACCATTTGCCTTTGTTGAGCTTGTAGCGCGTTGTCGGGCACTGATCCGGCGCGGTTCCAATGATCGGGGAGCAGAAATATTTTTTGCCGATCTACGCCTTGATCCGGTTGCACATAAAGTTTGGCGTGCTGGAGAAGAGATTGTCCTGACAACCAAGGAATATGCGTTAATGGAATATTTCATCCGCAACCCAAATCGTGTCTTGACGCGACTTATGATTGCGGAAAATGTCTGGGATTACAATTTCGATTCTTTTACCAATATTATTGATGTTTATGTGAATTATCTGCGTAATAAAATTGATCAGAAATTTGATAAAAAATTAATCCATACTGTACGTGGAGCCGGTTACGCGTTGAAAGAATCTTGAGTGATTCTGGGGATATGTATTTGTTATGTGTCCCCGGAATAACAAGAATAAAGTAAATTCGGGACTGTCCCCAGGTTCATCGGGGCTGTCCCAGATATTTACGGTCTATAAAACTGCGGTGGTTCGCAACGCAAAAGCCTGGGACAGTCTTGGTTTTTCTAAACGGCACCGCAATTTATCAATCTTCAAAGCGAACAATTCGGATGAAATCCTCCGCCTTCAGGCTGGCACCACCAACGAGCGCTCCATCAATATCATCCTGAGCCATCAATCCATCAACGTTGTCGGGTTTGACACTGCCTCCGTATAAAATCTGTATTCTGTCAGCAACTTCCTGGTTAGCTATTTCCCGCACGAGGTCGCGAATAAAAGAGTGGGCTTGCTGTGCTTGTTCGTTGGTTGCGGTTTTACCGGTGCCAATAGCCCATATCGGCTCATAGGCAATCACAATATCTGCCATTTGCGTTGCTGTGAGGTTGTCCAGTCCACCTTTAACCTGCCGTTTTAGAACTTCCAACATTTGATTGTTTTCCCGCTCTTGCAATGTCTCTCCAATACAGAGGATCGGACGAAGCTCGGCTTCCAGAATTTTAAGCAATTTCTGATTGATGAAACTGTCTGTTTCACCCATCAGTTGGCGCCTTTCAGAGTGGCCAATAATTACATAGTTACAACCGACATCTTGAAGTAATGTGGGGGAAACTTCGCCGGTAAATGCACCTGTGGTTTGTGGATAACAATTTTGTGCAGCAAGCTGAATCGGAGAGTTTTTAATGATCTCAGAAACTGTTGCTAATGCGGTAAAAACTGGACCAATAACAATATCACGATCAGCAATGTCTGCTAAGTTGCTGGCTAACTGGTTTGCCAATTCTTTGGACTCAGCAAGGGTTTGATTCAATTTCCAGTTTCCAGCTATGAGTGGTCTGCGCATTGGTGCCTCCTCTATTATATGATGCTTTCACAAAAACTCATGGGATGGCTAAGCAAAAATTTCGCCTACAAGGGCTGGTGCTTTTTCAGGGGCGAAGGCATACATAGAGTATGTCGAGGTTCTGAAAAAACACCGTAACGCCGTAGGTCGGACTTTTTGCGACGCCATCATTATTTATCTGTCAGGGCAACAACCCCTGGTAGGTCTTTACCTTCAAGAAATTCCAGAGAGGCTCCACCGCCAGTAGAAATATGGGTCATTTGCTCTTGCAAGTTTGATTTGTTGATCGCAGCGACAGAGTCACCGCCACCAATAATTGAGAGGCAATCCGATTTTGCCAAAGCCTCAGCTACTGCAAAAGTACCTTTCGCAAAATTGTCAAATTCAAAAACTCCCATTGGCCCGTTCCATACGACAGTTTTTGCGGAATCAATCTGCTGTTGATACGCTTTGATTGTTTCAGGTCCGATATCAAGTCCCATACCTGTCGCAGGAAAGTGTGCGTTTTGAGCGATAACAAAGGGACTCTCGGCAGCAAAACTTTCGGCAACAAGATGATCTGTCGGCAGGAGAAATTTTATACCCTGTTTTTGAGCTTTATCCAGAAGGTCAGCCGCGAGTGCAATGCGGTCATTCTCGACCAGTGATTGGCCAGTTTCAACCCCTTGAGCCTTAAGGAAAGTGTAGGCCATCCCTCCACCAATAAGAATTGCATCAACTTTGTTGAGTAGATTTTCAATGACAGTAATTTTATCGCTCACTTTGGCACCGCCAAGTATCGCCACGAAGGGATGTTCTGGCTTTGCCAGCGCACCGCCAAGATACTGCAGTTCTTTTTCCATCAAAAAGCCTGCGACGGCTGGTTGCAGCAGGCGCGCAACCCCTTCAGTTGAGGCGTGGGCGCGGTGAGCTGTACCAAAGGCATCATTGACATAGACTTCACCCAGAGCTGCAAGTTGCGCTGCAAATGCTGGATCGTTATCCGTTTCTTCAATATGAAACCGAACATTTTCCAGAAGCATAACGCTGCCTTCGTTCAATTGATTGGCCAACAATTGAATATTCTCACCAATGCAATCAGGCGTCATAATAACCATTTGTCCCAGTAAATAACCCAGGTGTGTAGCCACAGGGCGAAGGCTGAAAGCTGGATATGACTTACCTTTGGGACGGCCAAGGTGGGAGGCGAGAATCACTTTAGCCCCTTGATCAATCAGATAGCGGATTGTCGGCAATGCTGCCTGGATGCGGGTGTCGTCAGTAATTTCACCCTTATCATTTATAGGAACATTGAAATCACAGCGACAGAAAACCCGTTTACCCTTAACGTCGATATCTTTTAGTGATTTTTTGTTAAACATCTGCTTCTCCAGATATGGATATAGGTGGCCGGTTAGGGGTGTCCAGAATGGTACCAGTTTAGGCAGCAAAACCGGGACTGTCCCCGCATGGGGGTTGTCCCAGGATTTTGCGGTTTGAAACGCCAGAGTTTCATGGCTCGTAAACTCTTGGAACAGCCCCAATGAAGCTTGGGAAGTCCCGAGTTCACTAAAAGCTGCTTAAACTAGTGCCATGCTTGACAGCCCCGGATTAGCTGATTGAATAGGTCGAATCGACAAAACTCCTATTGATTGGCAATATAGCGTACCAAATCAAAAACCCGACAGGAATAACCCCACTCGTTATCATACCAGGCCAGGACTTTGACCATATTACCACCAAGTACGTTGGTGATCAGGGAATCGAATGTTGAGGAAGCGGGAGAGCCATTAAAGTCATGTGAGACCAACGGGAGATCACAATAATCAAGAATACCTTTCAATTCATTTTCTGATGCTCCCAGCATGGCGGCATTAACTTCATCAATACTGGTTGCTTTTTCGGTTTCTACCACCAGATCGACAAGTGAAACATTTGGGGTTGGAACCCGAATGGCCATCCCTTCAAGTTTCCCTTTTAGCTGTGGTAAAACCAAAGCAGTCGCTTTTGCAGCACCGGTTGTTGTCGGAATAATATTGACCCCGGCAGCCCGGGCACGGCGCAGATCCCCGTGTGGTAGATCGAGGATTCTCTGATCGCTCGTGTAGGAATGGACTGTCGTCATCATCCCCCGAACAATACCGAAGTTCTCCAGCAACACCTTGGCTACTGGAACCAGGCAATTAGTGGTACAGGAGGCATTGGAAATAATACTATGCGCGGCAGGGCTATACTCTGTTTCATTTATTCCCATACAGACGGTGATATCGACATCTTTTCCCGGTGCGCTGATCACGACCTTCTTCGCTCCGGCACTCAGATGGAGTGCTGCCTGATCGCGGGTGCGGAAAAAACCGGTTGCTTCAATGACGATGTCAATACCAAGCTCTTTCCATGGAAGTTTACTTGGATCTCGCTGGGTAAGACTTTTGATCGATTGGCCGTTAACGATCAGGTTTTCTCCATCAGTTTCAACCTCTCCCGAAAAGATACCGTGGACAGAATCATATTTGAATAGATGTGCTAGTGTTTTTGCATCGGTTAAATCGTTGATAGCAACCACATTGAAATCATTTGACTGACTGGCAATCCGCAGGACATTTCTGCCGATTCGCCCAAAACCGTTAATCGCAACATTGACTGACATTTATAGCCTCCTCGTGGGGTATTTAAAAAAAAGTGAATCATTTCTTCAATATTCGTAGCTATTTGCTACGTTTGTAAGAACCTCCTTCAAGAGTACATAAAAAAACTCAGTTTGCAAATTACTTTTACCGAAAATCGTAGCAGGTTTTCTTCCTTGCAGCAGGACTCAATATTAGGTATAAGGGCAACGCTCCCAGGGGATGAAAGGAAACATCAAGTGCGGGTATGTTTGTTGGCCAGCGGTAGCCGTGGAAATAGTACCTTGATTGAGGTCGATGGTTGTCGCATCCTGATTGATGCTGGCCTGTCCGGGATTGAAACGGCACGTCGTCTTGCTACGGTCGGGCTGGTTTGTGACGATCTGGATGCGATCCTGGTGACCCACGAACATCATGATCATGTTGGCGGAATCGGTCCCTTGGCTCGTCGCCATAATCTGCCTGTTCATATAGATCGTCAAACTCATGCCGCTTTACCAAAACTCGGCAAAATTGCGGATCTGCAACTCTTTACCGCCGGGGATACTTTTTCTTTGCAAAACCTGCTCATATCAACATTCTCAACAACTCACGATGCTGTCAATCCGGTTGGCTTTACCATCCAGTCAGATGAGGGGAAAATTGGTTTTGCCACCGACCTTGGAATTCCGACCCGTCTGGTGGTCAACCAACTACAAGATTGTCGTGTATTGGTTCTGGAAGCAAATCACGATGAGCAGATGCTACAGGACGGCTCTTATCCCTGGGAATTAAAACAACGGATTCGCAGCCGCCATGGACACCTGTCGAATAACCAGTCGTGCCAATTGTTGGAAGACATTTGCTGGCCAGGTCTTGAGGCTCTTTTCCTGGCACATTTAAGTGAAGAAAACAACTGTCCCGATCTTGCGGGACAACTGTTTCGTGAAGCTTTGTCCGATTGTGATCATGTGCCAGAAATCATAATTGGGCGACAGAGCCAGGCCAGTTTTTGTTTTGAGGCCGAAGCAGTTTTGGTTTCCTGACCCTGGCAGATGTGCTGAATCAATTAACCTGAATTATAGCTCTTTTTGGGAGTCAAGATGGCCTGGAGAATTGTTGTAGGACTTAAAATAGGTGTCAAAGATGCTCGTGGTGTACGGATTCAGCGTGAGCTGAAAGAGCATCTACAGATTGACCTCCCTGCGGTACGAACACTGGATGTTTATACGGTTGATGCGGTGCTTAGTGACGCTGAAGTTGAACAGGTTGCCGCTGGCCCATTTTCTGATCCAGTTATTCAGGAATACGCAATTAATCAGCCGTTGGCAAGTTCTTTTGATATGCTGATTGAGGTCGGATTTCGACCCGGTGTGACAGATAATCCCGGTCGTACTGCCCGCGAGGCAATTCAATATCTGACCGGACGCCCATTCGCAGATGGGGAGGCGGTTTATACTTCCACTCAGTATCTGTTCAGCGGATTGACTGACAAAGTTATTGCAGAAAAGATAGCCGCAGATTTCCTGGCAAATGGTCTGATCCAGCACTGGACAATTTTATCCGCTGACGAGCTTGATCCTCAGGGGGGTGTCCCCGTTACTGTTCCCAAGGTTATGAGTGATACCGCTCCAACAGTGCGTTCTTTGAGCTTGGAATTGACTGATCAGGAACTTCTTGATATCAGCCGTCTGGGAATGTTGGCTCTGAACCTTGATGAAATGCACAAGATCAAGCGTCATATTGCCGATCCACAGGTTGTTGCCGAGCGGCAGAAGGTTGGGCTGGGGTCTGAACTCACCGATGTTGAGTTGGAAACCCTGGCTCAGACCTGGAGTGAACACTGTAAGCACAAAATTTTCTCGGCAAAAATTGAATACGAAGATGAACACGGGAATCAGCAGGTGATTGATTCCCTGTTCAAGACCTATATTGTCGGGGCAACCGACAAGGTTCGTGAAAATCTCGGTAAGAACGATTATTGTCTTTCGGTGTTTAAAGACAACGCCGGGGTGATTGAGTTTAATGCTGATTGGAGCATTGTTTTTAAAGTCGAAACGCACAATTCTCCCAGTGCTCTCGACCCGTATGGAGGGGCTCTGACCGGAATTGTCGGGGTTAACCGCGATGGCGTGGGAACCGGGATGGGGGCGCGGTTGATTTTTAATACCGATGTCTTCTGTTTTGCCTCACCCTTTTTGGAAAAAGAGTTGCCACCAAGGCTGTTGCATCCACGCCGGATTTTTGAAGGGGTCGTTGAAGGTGTGGAGCACGGGGGCAATAAAAGCGGTATCCCGACGATCAATGGATCGATTGTCTTTGATGAGAGATTCGCCGGTAAGCCGTTGGTCTATTGCGGCACCGCTGCATTGATGCCACGCCTGTTGCATGAAAAACCCTGTCACGAAAAGAAGGTTCTGGTCGGCGATCATATCGTTATGACCGGAGGGCGGATCGGTAAAGATGGCATCCACGGTGCAACGTTCTCTTCAGAGGAATTACATGAAGGTTCACCGGTGACAGCGGTACAGATCGGTGATCCGATTACCCAGCGAAAAATGTTTGATTTTTTGCTTATTGCCCGGGATCGCGGGTTGTATAATTCTATTACCGATAACGGTGCCGGAGGCCTTTCCTCGTCTGTCGGGGAAATGGCTGAAGATACCGGAGGGCTGGAGCTTCATCTGGATCGTGCCCCACTTAAATATCCGGGTCTGCAACCCTGGGAAATTCTGATTTCTGAGGCTCAGGAACGGATGACTCTGGCGGTTCCAAAAGAGAAGCTGGATGAATTTATTACGCTTGCGACTGAGATGGATGTAGAGGCGACGGATCTCGGCAATTTTACCGATTCGGGCTATTTCCATTGTCTCTATGAAGGGGAAACGGTCTCATATTTAAGTATGGATTTTGTTCATGAGGGTGTTCCGCAGATGGTTATTCCCGCAAAATGGGAACCAAAAGAGTTGTCAGAACCAGATTTTGCCCAACCGGAAGATCTCGCTACAGAATTGAAGCAACTCCTTTCCCGTTTGAATATCTGCTCCAAAGAATCGGTTGTACGCCGCTATGATCATGAAGTGCAGGCGGGAACCGTAATCAAACCGCTGACGGGTGTGACCAATGACGGCCCTTCAGATGCAGCCGTATATCGACCATTGCTTGATTCATTTGCGGGAGTTGTGGTTTCGCATGGAATCTGCCCCAATTATAGCGATATCGATACTTATCACATGATGGCGTGTGCTATTGATGAGGGGCTGCGCAATTATGTTGCGGTTGGTGGCGATATCGATCATGTCGCTGGGCTGGATAATTTCTGCTGGTGTGATCCGGTCGAGAGCGAAAAAACACCTGATGGAAAATATAAGGCTGCGCAACTGGTTCGTGCCAATCAGGCGTTGTATAACTATTGTGTCGCTTACGGCGTACCGCTGATTTCGGGTAAGGATTCGATGAAAAATGATTATCAGATTGGTGGTACCAAAATTTCGATCCCACCCACGGTGCTGTTTTCGGTGATTGGCAAAATTGCCGATGCACGCAAAGCTATTTCTATGGATGTGAAGCAAGCGGGTGACCTGGTCTATCTGCTGGGAGCTACAACCGATGAGCTGGGTGGTTCGGAGTATTATGCTCAACAGGGTGAACTGGGGTCACGGGTTCCACAGGTTGATGCGGAACAGGCGTTACTTCGCTATCGAACCCTCAACCAGGCTCAGAAGCAGGGTCTGGTCGCTTCCTGTCACGATCTCTCGGATGGTGGTCTGGGTGTTGCGCTGGCCGAATCGGCATTTTCCGGCGGTTACGGCATTCAGGTTGAACTCTCTTATCTCGATGCTGAAGAGAGTCTTCGTGAGGATAAACTTCTTTTTTCCGAATCGCAGAGCCGCTTGCTTGTGACCATTCATCCAGAGCACAAAGAGTCCTTTGAGAAGCTGTTTGCCAGGCAGAGTTGTCGTTGTCTCGGGCAGGTTGTTGATCAAGCCAATTTGATTATCAATGGTTTACATGGACAAAATCTGATTCATGTGAGCCTTGACGACTTGAAACAGGCGTGGCAAGCGCCTTTGCGGGAGATGTAGAATGGCCAAAACAGTCAAAGCAATTGTGATTGCTGGTAATGGCACCAATTGTGAGCGTGAGGTTGCCCATGCCTGTCACTTGGCCGGAGCGGATGCCGATATCGTCCATATTGCAGAATTGCTTGCCGGTCGGGTCAACCTGAATGATTACCATTTTCTCAATCTGGCCGGTGGTTTTCTAGACGGGGATGATCTTGGCAGTGCCAAAGCCGGTGCAAATCGTTTGTTGCATGCCAAGGTTGTCGGACATGCTGAGTCGTTGGCTGGGCAACTGCACGAGTTTATTGCTGCTGGAAAATTGGTCATGGGGGTTTGTAACGGTTTTCAGTTGCTGGTTAAGATGGGTTTGTTGCCAGCGATTGACCAAGATTTTCAGCAAACCTGTACTCTGACCAATAATGATCAGGGACGCTTTGAAAATCGTTGGAGTTGGCTTAAGGTTGATCCAGAGTCTCCCTGCATTTATACCCGGGGACTGAATGGTCTCTATCTTCCGGTGAGACACGGCGAAGGAAAGTTTGTTACCGATAGTCCAAAGACTCTGCAACAACTGGAAGACCTCCATTTAACGGTGCTGAAGTATGCGGATCGAGATCTTCATCCAACGATGGAATTCCCTGACAATCCGAACGGCAGCCAAGCTTCTATTGCCGGAATCTGTGATCCAACCGGACGTCTGTTTGGTTTGATGCCGCACCCTGAAGCTTACATCCATCGAACCCATCATCCCCGTTGGACCCGGGAAACGCTACCAGAAGAGGGGATGGGTCTGTTGTTGTATCGGAATGCGGTAAACTTTATCCGGAAAGAGCTGTAATATTTCAGCATATCTTTCAGTAAATTTGGGACTGTCCCCAGTTCTATCTGGGCTGTCCCAGATATTTACGGGTTCAGGGGAATAGAAGCGGTTTAACTCGCACCATTCTGGGGCAGCCCCCGATTTGCCGAATACCGGCAGGGAACTGTTCAATCGACTTAAGGAGTCATTGCTATCCATGTTTGACAAACTCCATGACGAATGCGGTGTGTTCGGGATATTCGGTCACCCCGAGGCTGCCAATCTGACTTATCTGGGTCTCTATGCTCTCCAACATCGTGGTCAGGAGAGTTGCGGTATTGTTGCTTCAGACGGGATGCAGCTGAAAGCACACCTCGGTATGGGACTGGTAGCGGATGTTTTTAAACGGGATGATGCTTTTGCCAAGCTACCGGGACGTTCCGCAATCGGCCATGTCCGCTATTCAACTGCGGGTGGCAATGACATGAAGAACTGCCAGCCGATTATGGTCGATTATTCGCGGGGCAGTATTGCTGTTGCCCATAACGGCAACCTGGTTAATGCTCCAGAACTGCGGCATGATCTGGAAAAGAGTGGTTCCATTTTTTCGACTACGGCCGACACTGAGACAATTATTCATCTGATTGCCCGGTCCCAATCAGATTCTCTGGTTGAACGGGTCTGTGAGTCACTACAACAAGTCAAGGGAGCTTACAGTCTGGCTTTTCTAACCGAAACCAGAATGATTGCGGTGCGCGATCCGAGTGGTTTTCGCCCATTGAGTCTGGGGAAGTTGGATGGTGCATTTGTCGTTTCTTCTGAATCGTGCGCGTTTGATCTGATTGAGGCTGAATATATCCGCGAGATTGAGCCGGGGGAGATGATCGTTGTCGACAAAAAGGGGATGAAATCCTATTTCCCCTTTAAAGAAAAGTTACGCAATACCCCCTGTATTTTTGAGTATATCTATTTTGCCCGCCCCGACAGCCGTATTTTTAATCGGATGGTCTACCCGGTACGCAAAGAATTTGGTCGCCAACTGGCGCGTCAGTATCCCGTCGACGCCGATCTGGTTATTGCTGTGCCAGATTCCGGGATGCCTGCTGCGATGGGTTATGCCGAAGAGGCAAAGTTGCCGTTTGAATTGGGTCTGATCCGCAACCATTATGTTGGACGCACCTTTATCGAGCCGCAACAGGCAATCCGTCACTTTGGCGTTAAACTGAAACTGAATCCGGTGCGCGAAGTTCTGGCGGGGAAACGGGTCGTGGTGGTTGATGATTCGATTGTGCGTGGAACCACATCGCGAAAAATTGTCAAGATGATCCGTAATGCCGGTGCTAAAGAGATCCATCTGCGAATTTCCAGCCCGCCGGTCAGCTATCCTTGTTTCTATGGCATCGATACCCCTTCACGCAAGGAACTTATTTCTGCCTCTCATAGTCTCGAAGAAATCACGCGATATGTCACAGCAGATAGTCTTTGTTATTTGAATCTGGAAGGATTGCATGCAGCTCTTTGCCAATTTGGTGACCATAAATTAGATTTTTGTGATGCCTGTTTCAGCGGTGATTACCCGGTCAAGTTCCCACGCCTCACAGATAGTAATCAATTAGGTCTTTTTTGATATAAATCAACATACTAAGGGTTGATACTAAAAGTTATTTCAAGGAGAGAGATGATGCGTGTTAAGGAAGAATTGAAGACAATTATTTGTGAATTATCCTATGAGGAGCGTGAGGTCACGCTGGCTTCTGGCCGTAAAAGTAATTTCTACTTTGATGGCAAGCAGACAACCCTTCATTCCCGTGGTGGATTGTTGGTTGGTCAGGCCTTCTGGGAGGAAGTGAAGAAGTTTGACGGTCCGATTGACGGCGTTGGTGGTTTGACCCTTGGTGCTGATCCGATTGCTACAGCGACTTCCATTGCCGCACAATTGGAAGGTCGCAGCGTCCATGCCTTTATTATCCGTAAAGAGCCCAAAGGTCACGGAACGGGACAATGGTTGGAAGGACGAAAAAATCTGCCACCAGGTTCCCGGGTTGTTATCGTTGAAGATGTGACCACAACCGGTGGCTCCTCGATGAAGGCGGTTGAGCGCGCTCAGGAAGAGGGACTTGATGTCGCCGGAATTATTACTCTGGTTGATCGTGAAGAGGGCGCGCGTGAAGCCATTGAAGGGGCAGGGCAGGTACTCCGGACGGTATTTACCAAGTCTGAAGTTGTTGGCTAGAAACTCCTACTCGTCTAGCCGCTATAAGCACTACTTTGCGGAATAGTCTAGCTTATTGTGCAAAACAGTGCGGAATAGTCGTGTTGGTGGG
>JAYEME010000098.1:0-14786 GCA_034717915.1 Thermodesulfobacteriota bacterium | reverse complement strand
GGTTTGGCTGACGGGGGGGTTGTGATCGGTTATGACGCTCGTTTTATGGGGGCTGATTTCTCCCGTGAGACAGCTCGAGTATTAGCTGGAGCTGGGATCAAAAGTTTTTTCTGCCAGCGAGATACTCCGACTCCGGTAATTGCTCACGAGTTGCTGCGAAGAAAAGCTGCTGGAGGAATCAACTTTACCGCCAGCCACAATCCCTATAATTATAATGGAATTAAGTTTTCGCCAGCCTCAGGTGGTCCCGCATTGCCAGAAACGACCAATGATATAGAGAAACGTGCCAATGCTATGCTCGGAGAGATAGTTTTTAAAGATCTGGATTTGGATCAGGCTGCTAAGCAGGGGCTGTTTGAAGAAATTGACCCACGCGCCGAATATTTTACGACTTTGAAGAAACTTGTCGATTTCAAGGCGATTGCTGCCTCCGGAATGACAATTGCTGTCAATCCACTTTATGGTTCCGGACGTGGTTATCTCGATCGAATTCTGGAAGAAGAGGAGGTCAAGGTTGTTAAAATCAATGACCATCTGGATCCCTATTTTTCCGGTAAGCCACCAGAACCAGCAGAGGAGTATATTCAGGATTTTATCGGGTTGATTAAGGGGGATGCCTCAATTGTTTTGGGTTTAGCCACAGATGGGGATGCGGATCGCTTTGGGATTATTGATAGTGATGGAACCTATATTGAGCCGAATTATATTCTTGCACTGTTGTTTGATTATATGATTCGTCGTAAAGGTTTGCGGGGGAACGCTGCACGCAGTGTTGCAACCTCACACCTGATTGATGCTGTAGCAGAATATCACGGAGTCAACGTGCTTGAAACACCAGTGGGGTTTAAGTTTATCGGTGAATATATCAGTGCCGACAAAATTTTGATCGGTGGTGAAGAGAGTGCTGGATTGAGTATCAAGGGGCATGTGCCAGAAAAGGATGGAATTCTGGCGTGTCTATTAGTTGCAGAAATGGTAGCGGTGGAGAAGAAATCCTTGCAAGAGCTATTAGCTGATCTCTACTCGCGGGTTGGAGAGATCTATACCAAGCGAATCAATATCCATTTATCTCCACAACTGGAAGCAGCTTTACCTGATAAGTTTGCCAACCCCCCGGAAAAAATTGGTGATCATAAAATTGTTGAAGTTATCAAGATTGATGGCAATAAATATTTGCTGGATGATGGCTCCTGGCTATTATTCCGCAAGTCCGGAACAGAACCGGTTGTGAGATTGTATGCTGAAACAAAAACTTTTCCAGCGTTAGCGAAACTCATTGAGCTAGGTCGGGAATTTATTCTGGGATAGGTATTCTCAGCTTGTAACTATGAATATATAGGTATCCAGAAGGGAGGTGATTTTACCTCCCTTTTAATTTATTGCTTCACCAATTCTTTTGCCAGATTCTGACTGAGATGATTGATTCCGTTATTCAGTCCAACAACTAGATCCTGATAGCTATTGCCAATGGGGTGTCGGTCAATAAAATGGCCTTGAATTGTTTCTCCCCGATCATTATTAATTGACCAGCGAATTTCAATTTGAGTGCGATCACCGAGTTTTCCGAAAAATTTATTAATCACCAGTTTCACTTTTCTTGCACCTTCAATTGAATTTTCCCATGGACTGACCGTAATTCGTGAATTGGGTAGCAACAGGGCAAGATTTTCGCGGAGTATCCGGGTCAGATTGTCTTGTAGCGGCTCTGCCCAGCGCTCTGTATCGGAAAACTCAATACCACTATTGTTGTTGCGTGTCACGATTTGCAAGCGATCAAGATAGTCAGGAAAATTAACAAGTTCAAGATTGATATTTAAAGTATTATCTGAAGAAAAAGTAGGCCTCTCAGGCATGCTTTCAAGTAGGTAGTATTGCATCGGTTGAGGGTCGCTGCCGATTTGTATACAGGAGGTACAGAGTAGAAGTAAAATAGAAATGAGATAGCGCATTATTCTGTTCCTCCATTGACCCTGCCACGTAATAGTATTTGCGGATCGCGTTCCAGTTCTGTCGACAAATAGCGCAACGTGCGAGCGGTACGGTTAACTTCCTGAAGAGTCAAACTCAATTTTTCCATAATCTGTGAATCCGTTGCAGAGAGCCCTTTGATCTGCTGCATAGCGTCCTCAGTTTTAACCGAAGCATTATTAACGGCTTGCATGGCCTGATTGAATTGCTCAGCAAGTGGATCAACCTTACTATCCATATGGGCAATTGTTGTTTGAGCACTTTGAAGGGTTTTCTCCAGCTTTTGATCGAGATTATTAATGGTTATCTCCCCTTGCTGCAAAGTCTCTTTAAAAGTGGCCGCTATAGGGAGCAGTTGCTCATTCAAGTTTGTTAGCAATCTGTTTAATTGTGTTGTTGTATTGTCAAATTTTGCCAGTGCATTATGAAGGCCTGGTGCATTGATGAGTTTTTCAAATCCTTCGGCAGAACGGATCAGTTTGTCGGCCAGTTCTTTAAGGGGGATATCTTCAAAAGTTTTGGTTAATTCAGCTAGACTCGAGGTAATGGCCGGGAGCTCCGGAAAATCATGTTCGTAGCCAGTAAGATTGAGTGGTGTGTCGGGTAGCATATCTAGATTGACATACAATTGCCCGGTGACCAGACTATCCAGTTGCATCTGTGCACGTAATCCTTTGGGAACCAGGGGTAACATAAGGTCGTCACCTTTGATGGTAGTTTTCAAGGTGTCAAGGAGACTCTGTTTGGTTCCTTCGGCTCCGATCCTGTTTGCTTCAATTTCGATGACGACCGGGATGTAGAATTCAAAATCCTGGGGACGAACCCGGACGTTTATCTCTTTGACCTGACCAATCTTCACGCCGCGAAAACGGACAGGTGAACCAACATTGAGCCCTTTGACAGAGCTGTCAAAAAAGACCACATAACTTCTGGTTTCGGCGAGCAAACCTCCTGGTCCGAAAAAAAGTAATCCGGCTACACTCAGGATAACCGCACCGACGACAAAGCTGCCGATGACCCTTGGATCAATTTTTTTGCGTCTATGCATAAATGCCTCTTGGTTATAAAGCCGGGAAAGTATAGTTGTTACGTGTTCCCGGGTTTCAGGTAGTTCTGGTTAAAAATTGTATCACCCGTGGGTCATTTGTTGTTTTCAGAAGTTCCTTCGGCGGGCCGGAAGCAATAATGGTTTTCTCGTCTGGATCGAGAAAAATAGAATTGTCCCCAACCGTGAAAATGCTGGCCAGTTCATGGCTTACGATCACCACAGTTGCACCAAGGCTATCACGTAATTCCAGGATGAGATCATCAAGCAATCGAGAACTGACCGGATCAAGCCCGGCAGAAGGTTCGTCAAAAAACAGGATATCCGGATCAAGTGCCATGGCTCTGGCCAGCCCGGCACGTTTGCGCATTCCGCCACTGATCTCTGATGGGTAATAATCTTCAAACCCAGCTAACCCGACCAATGATAGTTTATAGGAAATCACTTCCTCTATCTGTTTTTGATTCAAATCTGAATATTCGGTCAATGGCAGAGTAATATTTTCTGCTAGAGTCATGGAGCTCCAGAGAGCCCCCCCTTGATAGAGGACACCGTTGCGACTGATAATTTGATTACGTTCTTCAATCGATGCTTGCCATAAGTTAGTCCCGTTAACAAATACATCGCCAGAAGAGGGCTCCATTAATCCGACCAAGTGCCGGAGCAGGGTACTTTTACCACAACCACTGCCCCCCATTATGACAAAAACTTCTCCGTGATTGACGGTGAAATTGATATTTTCCTGGATAATGATTTCACCATAAGCCATGGTCAGGTTGCGGATATCCAGATGAGGAGAATCTGTCATCATCAGACCCCTATCAACTGGCAGAGAATAGTAATTATAGCATCTGCAACAATAATCAAAACAATTGATGTTACAACGGCACTGGTTGTGGCAAAACCGACTGCAGAGGCACTGCGTCCACATTGTAACCCACGGAAACAACCAGCGGTGGCGACGAGGATGCCAAATACCCCGGCTTTAACAATCCCGATGATGAAATGGACGGGTGGGACAAATCCCTGTATCTGTTGAAAATATTGGAAAAAGGAAATGTCAAGCATGGTGGCACTGACAACGGCACCCCCCATGATCCCCATAAAATCTGCATAAATACACAGTAATGGCATGGTGATAATCAGAGCAAGCAAGCGTGGGAAAACCAGAAACTCAATGGGAGAGATTCCCATTGTTTTAAAAGCATCAATCTCTTCATTGACCTGCATGGTTCCAAGTTGTGCCGCATAAGCAGCGCCCGTTCGCCCGGCCATAATAATAGCCGTCATCATTGCACCCATTTCGCGAGCCATACCCAGACCAACCAGATTGGCGACAAATATTTCAGCTCCAAACAGTTGTAGTTGCACAGCACCAACAAAGGCGAGAATCATTCCGACGAGAAGACTGATCAGGGTAATAATCATTAAAGCCGATGGACCAGCACACTCTATCTGATAAAAGAGATCTGAATAACGAAAGCGTGCCCGGCCACGTAAAAAATTTAAAAAACCGAAAAGTAGTTCCCCGATAAATTCCAGTAGATCATTCCAGTTACGGTGCATTTCGATGGTGACATTGCCAATTTTAGCGAGAACTGGTTGCCCCAAAATAACCCGACGAGCCCCTTTGCGTTCCGGAACGGCGAATGATAATTGGAGTAGTTTTTGGATTCCTGCGGGGAGAGTTTCTTGAAGGGTTTGGATATTATTCTCTTTGCAACTGTTGATCAGGCTGACCAGGAAGGTCATCAGACCGCTATCCCAGGATCCCAGCTGTTGGCAATCAAAGGACAATTTAGCGGGTTGAATGCTTTGTAGATGATTAAGTAAAGGCTCGATATCAGGAATGCCACTCTGGAAGCGCCAATCCCCGGATAGCTGGAGGAGTATACTCTCTTCTAAATTGATAATCTGGTATTTTTCGGCGGCGTTGATCGACATGGAAAATGAATATTCCTCCCCATTAAATATCCTCTTCCATCCGGAAGGATTAGTAAAATAACATGCCGATCTTCAAGAATCCAGTTATTGCAGTCAGGTGTGGATTATTTCCTGGCCGATCTGTTTAGTCGATAGATAGCTCTGGCTCTAGTACCGTCACCTGATTTCTACCATTTTCTTTAGACATATAAAGCCCACGATCAGCCGTTTCGATTAACAGGTCTTTCTTTATGCCAATCTGTTCTGCACTAAAAGTTGTTGCTCCCGCGCTGACTGTGACATAGATCAGCTGACCGTCAACTAAAGTTGCAATTCCTTCAACGCAGCGTCTGAGGCGAGCGGCAAAGACTTTGACTCCCGCAGCACTGGTTTCTGGAAGGATCACAGCAAATTCCTCACCACCATAACGGGCAACAATATCACAGGGTCGAACTGCACTGGTGACTGCACTGGCAAGATTCATCAGCACCAGGTCTCCAGCAGGATGGCCATAAGTATCGTTAACATTTTTGAAAAAATCGATGTCAAATATAATCAGAGAAACTGATGAATGATAGCGGGTCGCTCTAGCGAGTTCATTTCCTAATGATTCCTGAAAGTAACGGTGATTATAGAGCCCTGTCAGACCATCACGATAGACCAGTTCTTTTAACCGGGTATTGGCGTCCTGCAGCTCATGCGCAAGTCTTTCCGCTTTTTCTTTTGCCTCGCGCATTTCCAGAATCATCTGTTCATTACTTAAATTCAGCTTTCCTAACTCGGCATTTGCTTCCTGGAGCAAGACTGAATAGGGTTTTATTTCACCAGGATCAAGATCAAAGGTTTCCAATATCTCTTTGCTCCGGGTGGCTATATCATCCAGAAGAGCAGCTGCAAGAGCTTCATCAATGTTAAAGTGATTGACCAGGTTTTGCAGCAGTAAACGTGCTTTTTCAGAGGTATCTGTTTCACTATAAATATTGGCCAACTGATTGGCAAAAGAGATAATTTCACCTGTTTCCTGATAGGATTCCGGAGCATTTTCTGGCTGGTGATGATAAAGAATGGGTTCGGCAATAGAGTCCGACAAACGCCAACTCAACAACAGGGCATATGCAACTTGTTGATGATTAAATCCATATTTATCTTTTTCCAGGTCGATCAGATCGACAGATGATGATTGAACTTCATTAAGCAGTGTATTGTATTCGTCCCCCTTGGTCATGCTGATCACCAGCATGCCGATGTCTTGGAGTAACGCGATGACAAAGATATCATCATTTTTAAACTGCACTGTTTTGGACAATAACTCTGCAGAAATGGCAGATGTAACCGAGCGTTGCCAGAAATTATTATAATCGAAACCTGTATTGCCGTTTTCACTCAGTTCGGCAGCAATAACAAAAGAGAGCGCAATATTTTTAATGATATTTGTCCCGAGGACAGACATAGCACGAGCGATACTGGTAATCTCACCATTGCAATCAAAGAGTGAGGAGTTGGCAACTTGTAGCATTTTCGCTGTTAAAGCTGGATCTGTAGAGATTATTTCACCCAGTTCGGCCAGTGCGGCATCTTCCTTCTGTACAGCATTGAGAATTTTCACTGCAATGGCTGGCGGTGAGGGGAAGTTTAGTTCTGTTTCGATCAGTTGCTGAATGTTGTGGTAACTTTCTTTTGATTGCATAATAATTCCATGTAGTGATGTCTAGGATGAAGGAGCATTTTCGGTTGCCAGAATTGTGACTTGATTACGACCGTTTTCCTTAGACATATAGAGCCCGCGATCGGCAGTCTGAATCAATATGTCTTTACTGGTTTCAGGTTGTTCTGGACTGAACGTTGTTCCCCCTACACTGATTGTCACCATAATTTGTTGTTCTTCTACTTTCGTAATAACTCCCTCCACACAGCGCCTGAGCCGTGCGGCAAAAACCTTGACCCCAGTGATATCTGTTTCTGGCAATATAACCGCAAATTCTTCACCACCATAACGGGCGACGATATCACTTGGTCGAACAGTTTTTTGAACTGCCTTTGAAATTTCCTTAAGAACCTGATCCCCAGCGGGATGTCCATAAGTGTCATTGACTTTTTTGAAGTGATCGATATCGAAAATAATAAGTGAAAGCGAAGAACTGTAGCGACTGGCTCTGGATAATTCGCTACTCAAATTATCCTGAAAATAACGGTGATTGTAGAGCCCGGTCAGTGCATCTGTATAAGCCAGATCGTTGAGGCGTAAGTTTACATCTTTTAACTCATTTGCCAGGCGGTCTGACTTCTCCTTTGCTTCCTTTAATTCTATGACAAGTTGTTCGTAAGATAAATTCAGGCGACCCAGTTCTTCATTGGCTTCCTGGAGCATATCCGAATAGGGTTTCATGTCGCCCGGTTCAATTTCAAATGTCTTTAGAATCTCAACACTTTTTTCTGCGACATCATCCAGCAGCAAACGGATCTGTTCTGGAGTCAATGAGTATTGTTCTGACAATTCTCCTTGCAGTAATCGCACTTTCTCCGCAGTATCGGTTTCATTATAGATAGCAGAAAGTTGATCAGCAAAATAAAGAAATTGAGCAGTATTCTGGTCTTTTTCTGGAGCGGATTCCGGATTGTGGTGGTAACCAATGGGAACCGAAATGCTCTCAGGTAGTCCCCATTTGTTAATTAATGTCGTGCCGACTTGCTGGTGATCAAAGTTATATGTACTCCGCTCAAGGGTGATAAGCGACTGACCGGAAATGGCGGATTCGTGCATCAGTTCACTATATTCATTTCTTTTGTGCATGAAGAGGACCAGCATTCCGATGTTATGCAGTAAGGCTGTGACAAAGATATCATCATTTTTTTGACCCAGTTGCTGAGCTAAAAGATCTGCAGCCACTGCAGAAGTGACAGAACGTCGCCAATAGTCATCAAAATCAAAGCCTGATTGTTTTTCTTCACGCAAGTCTGTCGCAATAACAAATGAAAGGGCTATATTTTTTATAACATTGGTGCCGAGTACAGATAGTGCGCGGTCTATACTGGTCACTTCATTTTTTACTGCATAAAAACCGGAATTGGCAATCTGAAGCATTTTTCCAGTCAACGCTGGATCAGCTGAGATGATTTTTACCAGCTCCCCTAAGTCAGCATCTTCCTTTTGAACTGTATTAAGAATCTGCACCGCAATCGCCGGAGGAGAGGGGAGAGTTATCTCTTGTTCAATCAGTTGTTCAACGTGGTTTGTTTCCATTCTTAAATGCCAATCATAGTTTATTTAAATATCAACTTTCGCAGACGGAAAGAATCTTTAACTTACTGAATTAATGACAAATTCAGCTAGATTCTTATTTACATGAAGAATTAAAAGGGCTTCCTATGAATGTTGCATGGTTCATGAATTTACTCCATGACTCACTGAAAAAACCTGTATCTGCCTTATATATGGCAGGTCAGAGTCAAGAATATCACTTTCTGCAACCTGAATAGGGATTGATGCAACCGCTAAAGCCAGTAGAACCAAGAAGATTAATAAGACATCTTTTTTGCTAAAGCTCATTTTTATCTCCTGCAAATGTGCTTCTAAATACTTCTAATTCTTCGTAATTTTATTAAGTTCAGTACTTCTACATACCCACCTATTGATTTCATGTCTGCATAAACTCACAGATTATTAGCAACACACCTGCTACATTAATAACTATACATAAAAATAGAAACTAATAAAACAAATAAATTGAAATATATTAACAAGATGTGAATAAATCTACTAATGTTCAATGATGCGGATAAGAAAACACATCCAATGCTAGAAAAACGACTGAGTGTTTTTGGAGGTGAAATCGACGATTATTTGACCAAACCTTTTCGGCCGGAGCAAATTTTCGCGACTTTAAAACGTGTCATGGAAAAAACATCTGTGAATTAAATTCCACCACGCTTTTTTAATTCCATATTAATCAGTTTATTTCGCTTTGGATTTGTTCGGTAACTGGCTATCAGCTGCTTCAGGACGTGTGTGTGCATTTTCGGCAGCCAGAGGGTGAACCAGATTTCCGGTGTTTTGGGGTTTTTCAGGATCGCTAGCCGAAGATTCGGACGTTGATGCCAACGATTGTGTCGGGCAATCATCGAAATAGTTTCAGCGCTGGCCGCTCCACCACGCAAAAATTGATAGATTGATGCTTCTTTAAGGTGGGGGTTACTCAGACAAACTTCGAACAATTGTGGCTGCCCCTCTTTCAATAGCTCGCCAATAATATTTGCCGTGCCTCGACGTGCCAGGGTGATCTTGTTGCCTAAGGGTGTGGTTGGTAATCTTTGGAGAAGAGTTCGTTCTGCTGCCAACTTTTGATCGGGTGTAGCACCGGGAAGATTTATAAGATCGACCAATTCAAACAAGCGCAGTTGTGGCAGCAGATTGCGTATCAGGGTTCCAGAAGTGGTGGGGTTTTTAACCAGTGCCAGAATGATCCGGTGGCTGATTGATGATTGACACTTCTGGTAAATTGAATTGATGAGTTCTTCAGTTAAATCTCGTCGTTTCAGCAGGGTAAGAAGATGATCCTCAGTGAGCAGAGGATTTTTAAGGACAGTTTTAAGAAACTCTGGATCAGGATCCAGTATCAGCTGAAAAAGCTCTTCGGTTCCTGCAGTTAACCCATGCTGAAGCTTTTTGACTAAATTCAGATCGTAGTTTGAGGTTGAATTGTCCATTGGTATCAGACGGTCAGAATTTTGTTTCTCATAATAAGTAGCTGAAAAGACATTTCAGCTTTATCGACAATATTTTGTATCTCAACGAGGCGATGCTCCAACTCTTCAAGTTGTCCCTGAATATAGAGAATGCTCACCAACCGCTTTCGTACCAGTACGGGGAAGATCAGGGAGTTGATTTGCGGCGGTGAAGAAAAATAATCGAGAATCTTGCGATTTTGTACTGAATCGGCAACCGGTCCCAGATAGGGCGAATGACTTGTTGCGACCAAATGAAAGACTGATTTTTCCTGAATCGGAATGTTGATCTGTTCAAAGTTTTGAGTCGTTTTATTGTTACTAGCCAACCAGCCCGTAGCCAGGTTGGCGCGAACCATTAACAGGGCGCAATCCGGGAAGTCGGTTTTAAGGTAACCGATAATCGCCTCGGCGATATCGTCACGCTCTTTTGCATCAGCTAGTTGTTCTAGCAAGTCAACCGAGTTCTCCTCTGTGGCTGCTGATTTACTGGCAAAATAGTTATCATCGGTCGGTTCTTCTCCCGGGTAATTTTCATCACCTAATAGGGGCCATGCTGCAACATTCTTATCGGGCATTTCAGGATCTGTTTCTTCAATTGGCGTTGAGGCTATTGCTGGTTTTTTGGATTTTTTCTTTTGGGCAGCCAGCATCCGCCGATCCATCTGTTTGGCTAACGTTTCAAAACGTGGCGAAAGAACCATTCCATAGTGTTTCTGCAGTGCCAGCAGGAGACGGACTTCCGGAACAGCCAAGGGGATGATAATGTGATCAAGTTGGAAAGATAACTCATCAATCAGAGCTAGATCCCTTGCCTCATTCATGGCTATATAAAGTTTTTTGCCATCTTCATAGTAGGGGACAATTTGATATTTCAGGGCGGTTTTTCCCGGGACAAGTTTCAATACTGAGGCGGACACATTCATCAACAAGTCAGGTTTAATGTGGTGGAGTTGCAATTGTTTACTCAGGGCTTTTGCCAATTGTCCCTCATCAATCAGCCCCAATTCAATCAGACTGGTACCAAGTTTCCCCCCGTAGATACATTGATATTCGATGGCCTCATCAAGCTGTTCTGAATTCAATAAACCTGCGGCTTGAAGATACTCTCCCAGGCGACGCTGTGTGGAATTGGTAAGTGATTGATGACTTGTTGGGCTCACGATTAACCTCCCATCAGTGTTTTAAATATGAATATTAACAAATATTTGCAAAAATAGGGAAATTGTTTCATTGTTCGAAATTGGCAAGCTGTTTAACTATTGATGTGAAACGATACAGGATGAAAATATAATGACTTTTTCTGAACAACCATTGCTTATATTTGATGGCGCTTGTGGAACCAGTTTGCAGTTGATGGAGATTACTGAAAAGGAGTGGTCAGGCTGTGAAGGGTGTAACGAAATTCTCAACCTTTCAGCGCCCGGTCATATTATTGAATTTCACAAAAGTATGCTTGATGCCGGGGCTATGGTTCTGGAAACAGATACTTTTGGTGCTTCACGAGTAGTGCTTGCCGAGTATGGTTTGCAGGACAAGGTGAAGGAAATCAATGTCCGTGCGGTTGAAAATGCCCGTCTGGCGATTGCTGACAGAACGGATAAATACGTTGCCGGGTCGGTCGGGCCGGGAACCAAACTGCCGTCGTTGGGACACATTGAGGTGGCAGAGTTAGCTTCGGCAACCCGGGAGCAGGTTGAAGCTCTGCTGGAAGCCGGGGTTGATTGTCTGATTGTAGAAACCTGTCAGGATCTGCTGCAAACCAAGACTGCTTTGATTGCGGCATTTGAGGTTCTGGAACAATCCAGCGATCCTGTTCCGTTGCTGGCATCAGTCACCATTGAACAGCAGGGAACCATGTTGGTTGGTTCCGATATCGCTGCAGTTGTCGCAACATTGGAACCATTCCCGCTATTTTCATTAGGGCTCAATTGTGCGACAGGGCCACGTGATATGATGTCACATATCAACTATCTGAGCGAAAATTGGCCGCGGCGGATTTCTGTTATCCCCAACCAGGGGTTGCCGGAAGTAGTCAACGGACAAACCTGTTATCCTCTCAGTCCTGAAGATTATGCTGAGCAGATGGTGCAGTTTGTCACCAATCAGGGTGTCAGTATTGTCGGTGGTTGCTGTGGTAGCAGCCCGGCGCACATTGCAGAACTGGTCAAGCGTCTTGAAGGTGTGACTCCTAAACAGCGGGAGGTCTCAAGATGAAAGCTTCCGTAGCCAGTCTTTATCAATCGGTTGAACTGCATCAGGAAATCCCTCCATTGCTCATTGGTGAACGCTGCAACCCGAACGGCTCCAAAGCTTTTAAAGAAGCGTTACTCTCTGAAGATTGGGATGCCTGCCTCAAGATTGCACTTGATCAGGAGGCGCGTGGAGCTCAAGTTCTGGATCTTTGTGTCGCTTATGCCGGACGGGATGAAGCGGCTGATATGCTTAAATTGACCAAGCTGTGTGCCGGATCCTGTAAAGCCCCGCTGATGTTTGATTCAACCAGTCCGGATACTCTGGAGCTGGTATTGCCACTCTATCCCGGACGGGCGATCATCAATTCAATTAATCTGGAAGATGGCGGTGCAAATCTGGATCGCATCTGCCGTTTGGCAAAAAAATATGGTGCGGCAGTGGTCGCTCTGACCATCGATCTTGATGGGATGGCTCTGACTTGCGATAAAAAGTTGGCGGTTGCTAAAGAGATTCATGATCTGGCCGTTAATAAGTATGGTTTACGTCCGCAGGATATCCTGTTCGACTTGCTCACTTTCACTGTTGGCTCCGGTGACGAAACCATGCGTGATGCCGCGATTGAAACCCTGAAAGCGATCAAGCTGGTCAAGCAGGAGTTACCCGGTGTCGGTTTTACCCTTGGAGTCAGCAATATCAGCTTTGGCCTCCGCCCGGCGGCACGTAAGGTTTTGAACTCGATTTTTCTTCATGAAGCGGTCGAAGCTGGGCTGAATACTGCGATTGTTGATGCGGCGAAAGTTCTTCCTTATGCGTCAATCAGTGAAGAGGATCGTAAGATTTGTTTTGATCTGTTATTTAATCGCCATCCAGATGCCTTGATGGCTTTTATCGATTATTTTGAACAGGCTGTCGATCAGGATGAGGGGGAAGCTGAAGATTCTCTTACAATAGAAGAGCAGCTGCATCAAAAAGTTCTGCAAGGGGACAAAGAAGGACTCGAAGATCTCCTGACCGCTCTGCGTGGGCGCTGGCAGCCTTTGGATATCATCAATAATCTTCTGGTTCCGGCGATGCGCGAAGTGGGCGAGTTGTTTGGCCGTGGCGATCTGCTCCTCCCTTTTGTCTTGCAGTCGGCAGAGGTTATGAAACAGAGCGTTGGCTTGCTGGAACCCTACATGGAAAAACTCTCTGACGAGGGACGGACTTCCATATTACTGGCAACGGTGGCCGGGGATGTTCATGATATCGGCAAAAATCTGGTTGATATTATTCTCACTAATAATGGTTACAAAGTTCATAATATCGGGATTAAAGTGCCGGCTGAAAAGATCATTTCCACGGCCAAGGAATTACAGGTGGATGTCGTTGGTCTGTCGGGGCTACTGGTCAAGTCGGCATTACTGATGAAGGAGAATCTTGCCCAGTTTCAGTCTGTTGGGTTATCGCAACCGGTTCTGCTTGGTGGCGCAGCATTGACGCCGAAGTTTGTTGCCGTGGACTGTGCACCTAATTATCAGCAGCAGGTCGTCTATTGTGCCGATGCCTTTGCTGGCCTGAAAGCCATTCGTGAATTTGAGGCGGGAAAACTGATTTCAACCCAGTGGGAAGAGCGTACCGTGGCTAAAAACCGCCCCAGTCCACAGCAAGAGGTTTTAGATCGTTCCTTTGATCCACCGATGGTTCCTTTTGTCGGTCATAAACGGGTGACCGATCTTGATCCAGAGAAAATATTCAGCTACCTCAATGAAGCTGCCTTATTCCGGGGTCGCTGGGGCTATCGACGTGGCAAAATGTCGAAGGAAGAGTATACAGAATTGAACACAAATACGGTTCTCCCGCTTTTTCAACGGTTAAAAGATCAGTCACTGAATGAAGGTTGGTTGCAACCGAAAGTGGCTTACGGATATTTCGATTGTATCAGTGATGGCGATCAATTATTGGTCAGGAGTGATTCTGGTGAGAAAATCTTCAGTTTTCCACGTCAGGACAATGCTCCCGGTCTCTGTATCTCTGATTATTTCCGTAATGGAAAAGAGGGGGGTGATAAAGTTGGTTTTTTTGTTGTCACGCTCGGCGGTCGGTTGGCAGAAAGAACCAGGCAACTCTACGAATCAGACAGTTATCACGACTATCTGATGTTGCATGGTCTTGGCGTTGAATTGACTGATGCTTTGGCGGAATACTGGCATGAAAAAATGCGTATAGAAATGGGAATCCAGCAGGATTGCAGAGATATGGATGCCTACATCGCGCAAGGATATCAAGGTTCACGCTACGGTTTTGGTTATCCAGCTTGCCCTGATCTGGAAGCCCATGGTCCGCTGTTTGAATTGCTACAGCCGGAAAAAATTGGGGTCAGTTTAACCGAATCTTTTGAAATGGTTCCAGAGATGAGTACCTCGGCAATTGTTGTCCACCATCCGCAAGCTAAGTATTTTGCTATTTAATTGTTGAAAGCTAGTTTTCGGGCGTTAGCCCCTGATATGGGGTAATTAATAATGGATAAATATCACCCACATATTCACAACCGAAAATCCATCCGATTAAAGGGATACGATTATTCACAGGCTGGGTTGTATTTTATAACGATTTGTTGCCAAAATCGGGCGTGTTTGTTTGGGAAAATCGACCATGGGGAAATGGTGTTGAATGATGCAGGCAGGATGATTGATAAAATATGGAATGAATTACCGAAAATTCATTCTGGAATTGGCATAAACGAATTTGTAATAATGCCAAATCATATCCACGGAATCTGCCCCTACGACAACAACGACGACCATTCCAATGGTGGTGCAATCATTTAAACGGTATTCAACGGTTCAATACATTAAAATGGTGAAAAATGGCATATTGCCACCATTTGACAAACGAATCTGGCAACGTAATTATTGGGAACATATCGTCCGCAATGAAAACGAATATAAACATA
>JAYEME010000097.1:0-15008 GCA_034717915.1 Thermodesulfobacteriota bacterium | reverse complement strand
TTCAATCTGCGGATTGATCGCCCGACAGCGTTCCGCCATCACCGCAACTTTTTCACGGCCAACAGTTTCTTCCAGAGCATGAATCTGCCGATTGATATTGGTGATATTGACCGTATCAAAATCGACCAGAGTCAGCTGACCAACCCCGCCCCGAGCCAGAGCTTCAACTGCATAGCCACCGACCCCGCCAATACCAAAAACGGCAACAGAAGAGTTCCGCAAGCGCTCTAAACCGGCAACACCAGCCAACAGCTGGATACGATTGAATCTATCTTCTGACATATTTTTTCCAATATTATCAGTCGGGGCAGGCCTCCGTGCCTGCCCTGGGCGACCACAGGGGGTCGCCCCTACAAATCAATTCATTCCAGAATTTCGACCGGAATACGGTTTAGAAGCATAAAAAGTACGGCCTAAAATCCAAACAATTGCCTAGCATTTTCCGTAGTGACCTGTGCCACTTCCTCTAAACTCCAGCCGCATAGTTCAGCAACCTTTTCCGCAACCTTTAGTAACACCTCAGGTCTCTCGGCCATATCGGGAAGGTCAGTTTCCAGAACCAGAGCCGAAGCTGGCAACACCTTTATCGCATCGGGTAACTTGCGAGCATTTTCGCGCAACAGAACCGAGCCGACTCCGATCTTGAATCCAAGCTCAACCAGTTCCTCTGCCACCTGTAAACTACCCGAAAACCCGTGCCAGATCCCGCCGATTCTTTTGCCGATTTCCAGCTCCCTCAGGATGGCAAGCAACTGTCCCGTTGCCTGACGAGCATGCAATAACACGGGAAGTTCCGCATCAAGAGCGATTTGAAGTTGGGCGCGAAGCACCATTTCCTGCTGCTGTAATGATGATCCAACTGAGCCATCCAGCCCGATCTCGCCAATAGCAATAACCTTCGCTTGTGCTGTCAGTTCTCGCAGCTGTTGTTCTGCCTCTGGTGCCCATTGGTCAGCATATGCCGGGTGTAACCCCGGCGCAAGATACACACTTTCAGCCTTTTCCGCCAGAGTACGCATCCCTGCCCAGCCACTGACCCGCACCCCCGGCACAATAAACCTGTCGATCCCACATTGCTGCGCTTCAGGGAGAAAATCTAACCCCTGACCACTCAGTTCAGGAGCATCAAGATGGATATGGGTATCGATCAGTGAAATCATCGGAACATGGTAGCAAAAACAGCGGGGAAGAGATAGGAATAGTCGAATACATTGTCAGCAGAAACACCAAAGACTTTAAGATTCCAGTGCTTACACCGCTAGAATTCTTGAGCATGCTTGAGTCTCTGGAATAAGGGCTGAAAACTGGTGAGTGTCCCCATTACCAATACTTCAAAAATTGTGCTGGTGAAGTTGCTGGAATATTTACAGCATTATGGTTTTGTGTTACTCGATTATCAACAGGCCGATGTTCCCCCTTATGAAGCTTTGATTAGCGGCTTTTGAACCACTGGTTTGAAATAAAACCCTGCCACTCAATTACAATGAAAAAGGTGAATTCACTATGATGGTTATCCTTTCAGCCCCATTAAGTCTACTTTGTTTTCATCTTGCCTGGCTTTGTTACCGTAAGGAGTGTCCTAAACCGGCATGGGTTTCGTTGACTTTTGCAGTTATTCTCCTGTTGGTGTCAGTTGTCACTGTCTGTGGCAGTTTCTATGCCTGGGATGCTATTCAAGGTGAAATTTCATCTTTATAGTCCTCTATGGGAGTTTATGAGTGAGCCTCTTGCAAAAGTCGTCATCCCCATGAAAACGGGGATCCACTTTTTGGCTAACTTAAGAGTATTTCTGGATTACCGCCTACTCGGGAATGACGAATGATTGATTTTTGGACTTTTGAAGAGGCTCGAGTGTAATTTTTTTATCCATCCGATAAAGAAGTACCAATAGACAATTTTTTGCTTTAAAAACAGAGGATTATGATATGGACGACCAATTAGATAGAGATCCTGTAGTTTTGGAAAATGTACGGATACCGCTGCTGGATGGTACTCAGCTGGCAGCGCGAATCTGGTTGCCGGCGGATGCGGAGCGGCATCCGGTGCCGGCAATTCTGGAGTATATTCCTTATCGCCAACATGATCATAAGCTGGGTCGCGATACTCAGAATTATGGTTATTTTGCGCGTAGAGGCTATGCTGGCGTCAGGGTCGATCTGCGTGGCAGCGGTGACTCAGAAGGGATCCTTCGCGATGAATATTTGCAACAGGAACTGGACGACGGTCTTGAAGTCCTGAAATGGATCGCAGCGCAACCGTGGTGTACCGGGAAAGTCGGTATCTTTGGCCTCTCCTGGGGCGGTTTTAACGGATTACAGTTGGCAGCATTACAACCGCCCGAACTGGGTGCAGTTATTTCGGTCTGTTCTTCTGACAGCCGCTATACCGATGATGTTCATTATATGGGGGGGTGTCTGCTCACCGATAACCTCTCCTGGGCATCAACCATGTTTGGTTTTAATTCCTGTCCACCGGATCCTGAAGTAGTTGGTGAGCGATGGCGCGAGATGTGGTTGGAACGGCTGGAAGGGAGCGGTCTTTGGCTTAAAAACTGGTTAGAACATCAACATCAGGATGATTTCTGGAAGCACGGTTCGGTATGTGAAGACTACAGTGCTATCAAGGTGCCAGTGCTGGCGGTCAGCGGTTGGGCGGATGGTTATACGAATACCGTTTTCCGGTTGCTTGAAAACCTGGAAGTGCCATGCAAGGGGTTGGTTGGCCCGTGGGGTCATAAATATCCCCATATGGGACCTGGCCCTACCATCGATTTTCTGGACGAATGTGTCCGGTGGTGGGATAAGTGGCTAAAAGGGATCGATACCGGTGTGACCGAGGAGCCGAAGTTACGTGCCTGGATGCAAGATTCATCGAATCCGATCTTGCCGTCACATCCGGGTCGCTGGATTGGAGAGGAGAACTGGCCGGCCGCTACAATCAGAGAACGCAGCTTCGATTTAACTGCGGGGAAGTTGATAGATGGTCATCAGGCAGTCAGAATGTCTGAGAAACTTTCTATTCAGAGCCCTCTGAGTGTCGGTCTCTTTGCGGGAAAATGGTGTTCCTATGCAGAATCGACCGATCTCCCCTGGGATCAGCGTGAGGAAGATGGTGGTGCTCTGGTGTTTGATACGGCACCGTTGGAGGATGGTATCGAAATCCTCGGTGGTGTCGAGGTGGAACTGGAGATCAGTACCGATAAGCCCGTTGCCATGATAGCAGTGCGGTTGAGTGATATCGCTCCCAATGATCGCGCCACGCGGGTAACTTTCGGGGTGTTGAATCTGACTCACCGGGATAGCCACGAAGAACCCGCTGAACTGGTTCCGGGACAACATTACCGGGTTAAGGTACGCTTGAATGATATCGCCCAACGTTTTCCTGTCGGTAATAAAATTCGCCTGGCTCTTTCCAGCTCGTACTGGCCGCTGGCATGGCCCAGTCCTGAACCTGCCAAATTGACCCTTTATACCGGAGGTTGCCGTCTGATTCTGCCGGAGAGAGCTCCCCAGTCAAGTGATGCGCAGTTACGGAACCTGGGAACCGGGGTCTCAGATCCACCACCACTATCCACCCTAGTTACTCCGGCTGAACGCCATTGGACTGTCAGTCATAACCTGGCAACGAATCATGTTGCTTTGAACGTTATTAACAACGACGCACAGGTTTGGCTGCACGATCTCAATCTGACCATGGGGCGCGATGTTACCGAGCACTTCAGCTATTGCAATGACCGCTATGGTACGGTGCGTGCGGAGGCAATTCAAGAACGCCATTTCAAGCGTGATGACTGGCGTATTCATACGATCACCAAAACAGTTATCACCTCAACGCGCACCCATTTTATCATTCGGGCAACCCTTGATGCTTACGAGGGAGATCTACGTATTTTTAGTAAATCGTGGGATGAAACGATCCCGCGTCAATTGGTTTAATCAGGACTCAGCTTCCATAGAAGCTGAAAAAGAGAGGAGAAACAATGAGCACTAAAAAGTACAATGTATTTGTCGTTGGTTATGATGAGTTTAACGTCACTCTGTTAAAAGAGTTACCCTTTAGTAAAAATATTAACTTCTTACCGGCACTTTCTTATGCCGATCTCAAGTCGTCTGAAGATATTCCGGCTCTCGATTTGTTGGAGCGGGCTGATACGATCATTCGGGAATCGGAGTTTGAGCCTGATGCCATCATAACTTTCTGGGATTTTCCGGCGACCATTATCGCGGCAATTCTGACTAACCGTTACGGTCTTGCTGGTCCTCCTGTCCGCAGTATTTTTAAGTGTGAGAACAAGATCTGGAGTCGTAATGAGCAACGCAAGGTTATCGTCAACCATATTCCCCGCTATACCGGGTTCAGTCCGCATGATGAGGATGCTTTTGCCAAGTTAAATCTGATTCCGCCATTCTGGATCAAGCCGATTAAATCTTTTCGCTCTTATCTGGCTTTCCGGATTAACTCGCAGTCAGATTTTGAAAAATATCGGTTGGAAATGAAAGAAAATGTCGATGGTATCTACCAGCCGTTCTGCGATTTAATGAAAAAATCCCGCATTCCCGGTTTGATTTCCAACTCAGATGATTCGTGTATAGCCGAATCGGTGTTATCGGGTCATATGTGTACTCTGGAAGGATATGTGTACGACAACGAAGTTATCTCCTATGGAATTGTCGATTCGATTCGGGAGGAGAACAGTAATTCGTTTAACCGTTATCAATATCCAACCATGTTGCCGACCGAAATTCAGTATCGGATGATGGATATAACCCGGCGGACAATTGAGCAAATTGATCTGAAGGATTGTTGCTTTAATATCGAGTTTTTCTATAACCAGACCGATGAACAGATCTATCTGCTGGAAATCAACCCGCGTACTTCGCAATCACACTCTGATCTTTTTGCCAAAGTACACGGACATTCCCAATTTCAACTGTTGCTGGAAATCGCTTTGGGAGAGCGCCCTAAACCGTTAAAACGCGAAGGGGAGTTTAATATTGCGGCCAAGTATATGTATCGGGTTTTTGAGCCGGGAGTGGTTAAAAAAGTGCCAACGAGTGCCGAGCTCGAAACCATTTGTAAAAAATTCCCCGACACAAAAATAAAAATTCATGTTGCCGAAGGTGATAATTTAGCCGAACTTTTATTCCAGGATGCTTACAGCTTTGAGATCGCCGATATTTACGTTGGAGCCAAAAATGAACTGGAGATGGCCAAGAATTATAGCCAGATCGTCGACCTGCTGGGGATCGTGATTGAATAATCTTTGATTGGAACGAAGAAGAGGACGGTGTTGCTTTAGTGCTTTAAGGCAACACCGTTATATGATACTGCTTCTTCAACGTTCGTTTACTTTTATAATTAATTTGACTCATTTCAGCAAAAACTAAACGTTCGTTGAATTCTCTATTCCTTATATACCTTTCCGGTGCTATAGTAAGCGAACGCTGAAGCTCAGGAGGTAACAATGGAAATTCAAACCGCGGGCGATCTCGGTACACTTATTCGCCAAAAGCGCAAAGAGGACGGTCTCACCCTGCATGATGCCGCCGCTATCTGCGGCGTCAGTCACGTCTTCCTTTCCGCCTTGGAGAATGGCAAGGAATCCGTGCAGCTGAATAAAATCCTGCAAGTCACCACCTGCTTAGGTGTTGAAATTCAAGCACAGTTCAGGGGCTGGAAAGGGAGGGATACGCGAGAATGATAGCAAAACTGGTTGTGTTCATCGACAATACCGTAGTTGGCTATCTGTGGCTGGATGAAAACAGAACATTTTGTTTTCAGTACGCTGAAAACTGGCTGCAAACCTCCGCGATTCCCCTGTCGCTTTCTCTCCCCTTGCGCAGCACCCCCTATCTAGATGATGAGGCCCACTCTTTCTTTGCCAACCTGTTACCCGAACAGAAAATTCGCCAAGTTATTGCCCGAAATTTGGGGGTCTCCCCACAAAACGTCTTTGGCCTGTTGGAAAAAATAGGCGGGGATTGCGCCGGGGCAGTATCTTTATACCCTGAAGGGTTACAATCAACAGTTGAAAAAACCCACCCCCCTGTGTCCAGCCAGCAGCTGGCACAAATCATAAAGGAGCTGCCACAAAAACCATTTCTTGCCGGAGAAGTGGGGTTTCGACTATCTCTCGCCGGAGTGCAAAATAAATTGCCTGTGCTTTTTTCGCAAGGACAGTTTGCTCTACCCCAAGGCGGAGCACCAAGCAACTGCATCATAAAGCCACCGATTGAAACCTTGGACGGCACGGTAGAAAACGAAGCATTCTGCATGATTCTAGCCGCTGCAATCGGTCTGCATGTGCCCAAATCATATATCTACGGCCTTGATGATACCCGGATCTTTACCATTGAAAGATACGACCGGGCAGGTGAAGAAGACGGGCTGAAAAGGATCCATCAGGAGGATTTCTGTCAGGCCATGGGAACGCTGCCAGAATATAAATATGAACACGAAGGTGGCCCCAGCTTTGCTCAGTGCGTGGCATTACTCCGGCAGGTCAGCACAAAACCGGGCAAAGATGTCATCTCTCTGCTCGATTGGCTGATCTATAACTTTTTAATCGGCAATTCAGATGCTCACGGCAAAAATATTTCCTTCTTACTTCTACCGCAAGGCCCGGTATTGGCACCATTCTACGATCTTTTATCGACACGTATCTACGCACATTATGGCCTGACCAGTGATATGGCAATGAAGATTGGCGGTGAGATTGATCCGGGTAAAGTAACGAAGAAAAGCTGGGAAGCTCTTGCAGAGGAGATTCAAATCAGCCCTGGATATGTAGTGCCGAGAGTTGTTTTGATAGCCAACAAAATTGAAAATATCAGGCTACAACTCTTCACCGAAAAATTTACCAGTTACAAAAATGATTGCTTATATCGGCTGAATCAGTTTATTGCTGAATCGTGTGAGATGGTGATAAAAAGGTTTTCTTAAGAAAAACAAAAGCCTAAAGCAGATTTTTGTTACATGTTGCGCAAGTCCCCCAATTGGCGGCCATGAACCCGCAACTTTTTACGCAGAGCCCGTTCTTCATCAGACAGATGCGCAAACGGGTTCGGCTCACCAACCCCCAACTGCCCCAGCACCGCCCGCGCCGCCGCCTCGGCAATCTCGCGGGTCTGCTTAACCGTGCGCTCCAGTTGGTTGCGGAGCGATTTCTCTAATGGTTACATTTATTTCCCATCTATAATCGAATAGCGAACTGGATTTTTGAGCTTTTTGACTTTACCTTCTTCCACCGCCCCTTTTAACCAAGCATTGAGCTGGCCTTTGGCGACATCAAGTCTTTCAGCCAGATCGTCAGCAGTCACTGGAGAACTGAGATGACCCAACAAAACTGGCAAAATAGCTGCGTAAATCGATGACGGCTGATCTGATTCAGCAGGTTTTTCTTCCGTTAGAGGTGGGGCTGGAAGCGTGACACCCTCTTTCTTGTCATCCGTTGATTCGCTGTCTTGTTTGTTGTCCTGCGGCTGGTAGCTAAACAAGTCAAGATTCTCTTGCGAAGTTTCTTCTTTCTCGACTCTATTCTCGGTAACCTCTGCAAGAGTTTCTGGTAACACTCCTTGAACGGTCACCGCTGGCCACTCCATAGCACCAAGCTCAAGAAGCTTCTTATTACCCAAAGGAACATTTCCGGTGGTACGGACAAATATAGTAATAGATCGCTGCCGCTTCAGCTCTTCTTCAGCTCCGGCCCAGGTCCCACCTTTTTTATGATCTGCACTGACAACGAGGCCATAGTCGGCAATTGCATAAATCAGCTTGTTGCGCCCCATGGCAGAACCAACGGCAAAACGTGCTTGTGGGTGATACGGGGAAATTAGCAACAGTTGTCCCTCAGCAATGGCATAGCGGGCATGTCGCTCAATACTAGCTTTGAGAAGGTTGTCCGCCAGGACACCGATCGTCTTCCCTCCAGCTTCGAGAGCCGAGCTCATTGCAATTTGATCCACCCCACGGGCACCACCAGAAACCACTGGTATCTTGCAGAACGCACATTCTTCAGCAGCGTGACGGGTAAAATCTTCCCCTTCAATATCGATGTTACGGGAGCCAACGATAGCGACCCCGCCACCCTGTAGCAGATTTTTATCTCCGGCACCGAACAGCAGCGGTGGCGCTTTTTCCTTCAAATGGGATTTGTAACGCGTCGGGTAATCTTGATCGCTGCGACTGATGATCCATAGGCCGTTCCGCTGCCACTCCTCGATAGCGAAACCAAGTTGTACTCCTCTGTCGAGCAGTGCTGATAAGCGCTCTTGCTTGATACCAGTGCCTGCAGCAACCTCTCTGAGATCCATCAAGCTAAGCAATGCAGCAGGGCGCATATTTGTATTCCGCAACCATTGAACAAGGGTGTTGTATTCGGTCAGTTTAAGTGGAGCGACACTCTTATCCTTCCCGAGAACGGCACAGAGGAGAATGATTGCTTTAGTATCGTCGGTCAAAAAATGGTCCATTAATCAATCCATTCGTGGGGAGTTCAGTGCTAAGGCCAGAGGGTAAACAGCACGACACCCAGCTTGACGCAGCAACGCTGATGCAACAGTGAATGTCCACCGGGAGTCTACCATGTCATCTACCAACAAGCACGGGCTGTAAGACTTGGGCTCGAGGTTGACGTGGAATGTACCGTCAAGGTTACGTGCCTGCTGAAAGCTGTTTTCCATGAGCTTTTGTTGTTGGTTCTCTCTGGCCTTTTCGACGCAAGGAACAAACTTTAAATCCAGTGCCGCCGCAAGACGTTTTGCAAAGTCCTGAACCAGATTCGGACGCCTGTTTGAAGGAATACAGGTGACCCATTTCGGCGCAGGATCGGGATTCCATTGCCGGTACATCTCTACGCAAGCAACAACCAACTCATCTGCAAAGTGCTCGGTTTCATATTTCCCTGAAGCGACCAGCTGCCCCCAGCCCGCATCACGCCAAAGACTAAGTGCCCGACCTTCAGCTGCTTGCAAGTCCACAGGGATGTTTCTTTTTCCAAAGTCGTAGTGCTCAAACATTCCCGCTGCCGGCCATTGCCTGCGTGGAGCTATTGACTGATAGCTTCTGCGCAAAAAGAGAGCGGCACGATTTGCCAGATCGTGATCATACTCTTCGCTGAGCAGAAGCTCTGGAGCGCAATTTCGACACTGACCACAGTCCTGTGGGTTAGGATCATCCAGAGCTGTGGCAAGAAATGTCATACAACATTGGTCGTGAACCATGTATTGCTGCATCTGTTGCTGTTCTGCATGGCGAATATCCGTTATCGCCTGAACATAATCCTGATCAACTTGATACTCGGCTGCTGCTGCAGTAACGTGCCATTTCGAACCGAGTTTTGTCACTGGAGACGGGGACTCGACAGTCAAAAACTTGATGGTTTTATCTATCTGGCCGCGACTTAGGTTGAGTACCGACTCCATTGCCGGAACCGACAAACCGTCCTCTGATTCATCTAGGACCTCCAATATTGCTGCGATATGCTCCTGCGGTGGGAAGGCATTGCGTATGAAATAATCGGCAATGTGGTCATCCTCTTCGCCGCAAAGCAAAATACCGTACGCCTCGTCTACCGCTCGGCCTGCCCGTCCTACTTGTTGATAATAATGCACAACGGAAGCAGGACGTTGAAAATGGATGACAAAACCGAGGTCTGGCTTATCAAAGCCCATCCCTAGAGCGACTGTTGCCACCAGAACCCTTAGGTTGTTGTTTAGCAGTTGTTGTTCGAGGCTCTCCCGATTTTCTACCTTCGCATGGTATGCCTGAGCTTCAATCTGATTGATCCGCAGCCACTCAGCCAATCGTTCGGCATCTCTTTGAGTCAGAGTATAGATGATGCCACTGCCGGGAAGGTTTGGAATCGTTTCGGCAAGCCAGGCCATCCGAGCTGCGGGACTTGGCATATCGATATTCTGAAGTTTGAGACTCTTCCTGACCAGTGAACCTTTCACCAGCTCGATCTGCGCCCCTAACTGGGACATAACATCATCAACGACACGGTTATTTGCTGTGGCCGTAGTTGCTAACACCGGAACGTTCGGTGGAAGGCTCTGTAGCACCCGGGTAATACGCCTGTAATCTGGTCGAAAATCGTGCCCCCAATCGGAGATGCAATGGGCTTCGTCAACCACAAACAGTCCAACCCGTGCAGCAATTTCTGAGAGTATCCCCTTGCGGAAATTTTCATTGGCTAAACGTTCCGGTGAAATCAGAATGGCATCAACCTGATCATCGATAATTTCAGCCTGGATTTGATCCCACTCATCCGTATTACTACTATTTATGGTTCTTGCAGAAACACCTATTCTTTCTGCAGCTTCCAGCTGATTCCGCATCAGAGATAGAAGAGGAGAGATGAGTAGTGTTGGCCCACTCCCTTGCTCTCGTAATAGCTTCGAGGCCAAAAAGTAAACCATGCTTTTCCCCCAGCCTGTATGCTGGACGACAAGCATGCGTTTGCGCGCAAGAAGCCCTTCAATGCTCTCCCATTGCCCATTTCTAAAAACTGCATTTGGTTTTTCTAAAGCTGCTTTTAGCAGCTCCAATCCTCGTTGCTTCAGCATATTTCAATCCCCTCCGTAAAGTTTAGCGAACCCTCACGAGTCCTTCTTTAAGAGCTCAGGCTCACACAGTTCGACAGCCTCCTCCAAAACCTTGTCGAAACGGCCTGGCAAAGCAGCAATCTGATCACTGGGATGCAAAGGGTGTTGCTTTAGTGCTTTAAGACAACACCGTCACCAGATTCTAACTATCCAGCAAATTAACCAATCCGCGTCGTTTCAATCCACCCTTGAGCATGGATTGAACTTTTTCCTCTAATCCGTCGAGAGTGATTTCATCAACCATTGCAGCTAAGTTATCCAGCTTCCACTCACTTGCCAGCCGCTGCCAGACCTGAATTCTGCGATCCATTGGACACTCGGCAGAATCGATACCAATCAACCGTACACCGCGCAGAATAAACGGGAAAACACTCACAGACAGATCGATTGATCCCACCAACCCACAACAGGTGACAACACCATCGTATTGTGCCGATTTGATTGCAGCAGCAAGCATATCACCGCCAACACAGTCGACCACTCCAGCCCAGGTGGGCTTCAACATGGGTCGTTCATTTCCTTTCAACAATGTTTCACGGTCGATTACGCGCTCGGCACCCAGACTTTCAAGATAGGCTGTTTCTTCGAGTTTACCTGTCACTGCAGTCACCTTGAAGCCAATCTTTGCCAGCATAGCAACAGCCAGACTGCCGACACCGCCAGTCGCGCCGGTGACCAGAACTGGACCTTTTTCAGGGGTGATGCCGTTTTCCACCAGTTCCCGCACCGACAAAGCTGCGGTCAAACCAGCAGTACCAAGCATCATGCTCTCTTTCAAACTCAACCCTTCCGGTAACTTGACCGCCCATTTGCTTGGGACTCGAATCATCTGTCCGAATCCACCATCGGTCTCCATACCAAGATCGTAGCTGGTGACAATCACTTTATCACCGGGTTGAAACGCCCCATCAGCACAAGAAACAACTTCACCAGCAGAATCGATTCCCGGGGTATGGGGAAATTCTCTCGTCACTCCTGGATTTCCAACCGCAGAAAGAGCATCTTTAAAGTTAAGAGAAGAGTAATGAACCTTGACGACCAATTCTCCTTCGGGGAGATCATCTAAAGTACGGGTGACCACTGAACGGGTGAAAACTTTCTTTTCGGGTTGTTCTACCAATAAGGCTTTAAATTCTGCAGACATATGACCTCCTTGAAAAGGGATTCTCAATAATTGATTTGAGCAAGTATAAGCTAAAACCTCTTTGCCACCAAGACACTAAGGAAAAACAAATCAAAAGCTTTAACGGAAAGATGGAGAGAGGCAGAGAAGGTCAAAATCTGTTTTTATATTTAAAACCTTCAGAACTTTCTTGGTGCCTTTGTGACCTGGTGGCTGGTTTTGGTTTCATGATTTTCTCTGCGACTCTGCCTCCTCAGCGTCTCTCCGTTAAAATTCAGCCTTTGATCGCCTTAATCACCACAAATGCCCCCTCTCCATAACCATCAAGAACAATTTTTTCTGTATCAGCTGGAATCAGGGTTTGTACAACCTCGGTTGCCCCGAATCCCGCTGCTTGCAGATGATCCAGAACCTCCTTGGTTGAGAAAAAAGTTGCCTCTTTATAAAATTTGCTCTTATGGCGATTCTGCAAATATTTCTGCCCCAGTTCACTCTCCATATCAACAAAGCCGACAATGATACAACCGCCGGAGACTAAAACCCGCAGCGCTTCCCGAAAAGATTGGATGACATCATCAACAAAGCAGATCGTGGTCACCATCAGCACAAAGTTAAATTGATCAGCGGGGAACGGCAAGGCTTCAGCGACACCGGAATGGACCTCAATCCCCAGTTTTCCAGCCTTGACTGCCATTTGTTCTGAAGGCTCCACCCCGATCTTGATCTCCAGCGGTACGGCAAATTTCCCGGAACCAACGCCGATCTCCATCCCCCGAACATCTCCTGCCGGAAGCAATTGCCGGACGGCCTTCAGTTCTGCTTCATAGGCGTCCTGGTTCTTTTCAAACCAGTCATCATAAGCATCACTATGTTTTTCAAACGCATCAATCTTGGGCATACAACACTCCAGACATCAATAAAAAGAGGGGTATAAACACAGATCGTGATCATACCCCGAAATTATCAAGAAATATTTACTTTTTGACTATTTTTTATCACCACCAAGCAGGTTACCGACTCCTTTTAACAAATCGCCCGCCTTTTCATCGATAACTTTATCTACCTCTGGCGAAAGACCAGTTGGAACTTGTTCCTGGATTTTCTTTTGCAAATCACCCACCTGTTTCTCCACCTGAGCTTTAGCTTGACCAACAACATCAGCTTTGATGTCATCAAGGTCACCCAATTCTCCAGCAAGAAACTTCGCCAAGGCTGGGGACAATTGCCCGGAGCTATTCTTCGCTGCGCTGAGAACAGCCTGAACCACTTTCTGAATCAATTCCGGCATCGGCAGACCGTTTTCCTCGGCACCCAGATTGCGCAACTCAATCTCTGGCAGAACCAGGTTAACCTTTGAGACCTGTCCAAGGAAATCAAGACTTGCATTGACCTGCACGTCATTCAGCGAGAAATACTCAATAATAAATTTTTTGCCTTTTTTGGTTGCGGGAGGGGGAGTTGACTTCTCTTTCTGCCCGCTCATGCTCTTAGCGCGAGCCAGAATGGGATCGACGTTATTCTTCTTGCCCTTTTGTTCCAGATTAATCCGGATATGACTCAGTCGAATCCGCGGAATTCTAACACTATCCCCTAACAGTGAACCTAGGGAGATAGCGGCCTCCCCGTTGCCAAGCTCCATAAAAATCGGCGCCTTAAAGCCGGCGGGATTATCTATCTGCAATCCACTCAGCGAAGCCTCTCCACCAAAAATGGAAATATGCACATTATCAAGATGGGTCGGCACCCCCAATGCCATTTCACCACCTCGCTCAACAGCCTTTTTGGCAATAACGTCAACGTAGAAATAGGCTCCGGCAACGACAATAGCGACAACCACCAGTAGCGCGATCAACAATTTGAAAAAAACTTTCATTTCTGTCTCCCTCTCATAAGTTTGGAATTCGAGTACAAGTATAGCACCAATAAGCGGAACCATAACAATGACTGATCAGATAATTCTATTCAGGTGTTTGTTGACTTGCAAACAAAATGACCATAAAGTTTGCACGTTATTGAAAGTAGCTGAGTTCTGAGAGAAGTCAATGAAGATCCACTATCTACAACACGTTCCATTTGAAGAGTTGGGGAGTAGTGGGTCAGACCTGACGACTAAAGAGCACCAGCTCGCCAGTCCTCAGCTTTATAGAAAGACAACATTCCCGGCAATCGATACTATCAATTGGCTGTTTGTCATGTGGAAAAACAAACTCACACACAACTTATGAGAAAACTTGCCAACCTATTTCTGATTCTTTTTGTCATCTCCGCACTGTTCGGGATTGCTGATGAACTTGTACGGCAGTTTCTGAGCACTCCATTTTTGGCAGGCTTACAACAATTCACCTGGTTGGCCTGTCTCTTCTGCGCGGTCATCGTCTATTTCAGTCTCGGATTGAATCGACATTTGCCAAAAATCATTTTGCTGCCCCTCTTCATCTGGCTATTCTGGGCTTTGGTCGACTATTGGCCGCTGGAAAATATCATCGGTAAACATTTTCAACTCTATGCTGCTTGCGGACAACTTCTCTTTGGCATATTGATGTTGAAATTGAATCAGAAGCTTAATCACAAAAGCCCCCTGCTTGTGCAAAGTCAGTTTGTTGGCCCGGCATTCAGCGGTCAAAATCTGCTGCGCTTCTGTCTGGTCAATATTCTGGTGTTGCCAATTGCACTGGTACTCGTCAGTTATTCGCTTGTTGATAATCTGATTGAAACAAATACCGCCGGATTTGTTCAGTTGAAACCCAACGGTCTCTACATGACGGAACGAATCTATCATAAGGCGGGCAAACAGATCAGGCTGGCGGGAATGATTCATCTTGGACAAGAAGATTATTTTACCGATCTGATGGATTCAATTCCCGGAGAACAGACCCTCATTTTGATGGAAGGGGTCAGCGATACAGATGGATTACTGACAGAACACTTCAGTTACGGGAAAATAGCTGATCTGCTCGGGCTGACATCACAGGAAAAGATCCATTTTAAAGGAGAGCTGATCGAAGCTATAACGCTTGACCAAACGACCACAGAAACACAAAATATTCCCGACATCCTGCTTGCTGATATTGATCTGAAACAGTTTGATCCACACACGCTTGAGATCCTTAACGCTCTGGCAAAATTTGTCCTGAATGCCGAATCTTTGACTCAGGGATATCTTGAATTTAACCGTTGGTCTCAAAATCATTTCACTTCCGATACCAACAGCATCGTCATGGATGATCTGATCGGCAAGCGAAATCGTTCCGTTACCAGCTACTTGCCGAAGGCCTTAACCA
>JAYEME010000096.1:0-15215 GCA_034717915.1 Thermodesulfobacteriota bacterium | reverse complement strand
TTCGATATTTCTGTTCACTTTCTTGGAATGATTGTTCTGCTTGTTTGCGCCGAGATATATCCCTTAAAGCGGTCACTCGATAACTGCCACGGGCATCTTCTATACTTTTTGATTCGATCTCTATATGCTTAAAAGGTAGAACTCTTTATCGGCTTTTGCCCCATGTTCAGGAGATTATCATAGGGAAATTTCATCCGGCAATTCCCCCTCCGGTGAAAACCACTCTTCTTCGATAAAATCGCTGTCGGTAATCTGCTGCAAATTACGTTTAAGGTATTTCCCTTGGGCTGACACAGCAATCTTGCCATCCGGAAGATAAAGCTCTCCGGTTCCCTCGTAAAGTCGCCCCCGATCATTGGTGACTCGCCCGATCACTTTTAGCTCCACTCCCAGAGGAACCGGTTTCTTGTACTTAACCTGTAAATCGACGGTCACGCCGAAAGTGTTCTGATCATAATGAGCCATGATTGCCCGACCAATAACTTCATCAAGCAGTGCAGCAGAAACCCCTCCGTGGGCGATCCCCGGGTAACTCTGATGTTCTTCACGTGGCGTGAACAAGGCGATCACCTCTTTATCTTCGGTTTCAAAAAAACGGGTTTTCAACCCGAATTGATTTTCGGTACCGCACACCAGACAGTGTTTGGAAATATGCTGACAATTTGTGATTTTGTGGTTCATTTTATCTCCCATGAGTATTTTTACGGCATGACTTGCAGTAGAGTCAGACCATCATAAAATAGTTTTCCAGCCAGAATAATCAGAAGCAAACCCAGACAACGTATAATAGCGCGGTAACTGTTTCCTGTCAGGAAAGATCTCGATTTTCCGGTCAGAATTGCGACCGTGATTTTGGCACCAACCAGACAAAAATAAAAACCGCCGATAAAAGAAACTCCGGAAAATGAATGACTGTTCATGGCGCTGGTCATAGTTGGTGCTCCGACACTGAGCCAGAACAGATAGGGGTGGGGACTCAAAAAATTGGTCAAAATCCCCTTACTCAATGATTTCGGGCTCACTTCCTGAACATCCAGAACAACACCCTGAGCTTTTAAACTCTGATAACCAAGAAGCAACAGAAACAGTCCACCCCCCAGAGAAATAACCCCCAAAACAGCATGAAAGTTTGACAGTTTGGCTAATATCAACAGACTGAACAGAATAATTGGCAGATCAGTCAAGATCGGTGCCAGAGCAACTTTTATCCCTGCTCGAATATTATGTTGCAGCGTCTCAGAAACAACCAGAGCCAATAGCGGCCCAGGAGCAAACCCTGCCGACAATCCAAGAATGGCACCGATGATAAAGAAGTTGATCATGTTCTTTCACTACCATGAATCTGAAACTGAGGGTAGAGAGCAAACAAAAAGGGTCTATAACGGAACGCCTTTGTCCTTGTGAGTAAACCATTGTAACAGTTATGCGCTTCTTTTATCCAACTCCTTTGCCCCTTTCCCCAAGTTCGTTTTTACGCTAGAATCACCTATCAATCTGATTTTACATAAGTATTTTGATTGCAGGATGAAGCAATGAATTACGTCTACCTGAATGGCGAATTTGTAAAAAGTGATAACGCAAAAATATCGGTTTTTGACCAGGGTTTTTTGTACGGTGATGGCATTTTTGAGAGCTTTCGCTCCATTGGCAAACGACTCTATCAATTTTCTCAGCACTATCAGCGGCTGAAACAATCTGCCGAAGCACTTGCATACCCTGTTTCCTTGACCCAACAAGAGTTAGAAATCATCCTGCTGGAACTACGCGAGCGCAACGGTTTGAACAATGCTTATTACCGGATCACGATAACCCGGGGGGAAGGGCAGATCGGATTTCAGCGTAATCTGGATAACAACCTGACTTGTCTGGTGATTGGTCGAGAATTCCAGGGGTTTGAAGAGAGCTACTATCAGAAAGGGATTGAGCTGAAAGTGGCACAGACTCGGAGGAATGCTCCAGAAGCGATCAATCCAAAAATCAAATCAATCAGTAATCTGAACAGCCTGCTGGGTAAACTTGAAGCTAAGGCTTCGGGAGCTTTTGAGGTGATCATGCTGAACAACAAGGAACATATTTGTGAGGGATCTGCCTCGAATATCTTCTGGTCTCGTGGACAGTGGGTTTTTACCCCCGGAGTATCGACCGGGATGCTGGAAGGGGTGACTCGTTCAACCATTATGCGTCTGTGTGAAGAAAAACTGAACTTGCGTGTCATCACTGGCGAATTTAAGTTGCAGGATTTACAATTTTCTGATGAAGTCTTTATCACCTCCACCTCTCTGGAGGTCATTCCTGTGGTAAAAGTGGATGGATTCACTATCAACCAGGGAAAAGTTGGCTCGATTGCCCAGCGTTTACGGGAAGAGTTACATCGGGATATGGGCAAACTGACCAGAAAATAAGTTGTAAATATTGATAATTGAGCCGCCCAAATAGTTGGAGCTATATTCTACCCATGCCTGAATTTATTGTTACTGAAGAAGAGGTCGATCTCCCGATCGAACAATTGTTACATCAACGTATCCCTGCGGCACCAGAATCCTACCTGCGTCAATTGATAAAAAAGGGGAAAGTTAAAATTTTTGAGAGACCCGCTAAAGAGGGGGATCGTGTCGCAGCCAATGATCTTATCCGGCCGCCTGACAGCAATCGACTTCTCGAGCTGCTTGAAAACCGCCAGATAGCACAACCACAGCTGGATATTCTCTACGAAACGCGGGAAATCTTGATCGTCAATAAACCTGCCCGTTTGGCTATCCACAACGGCAAGGGGCATGAAAGAGATAACCTGACAGATCAGATTGGAGTATTTCTCGCCGCAAGGGGCGATCTCTTCCGCTTTGCCCCGATTCATCGCCTTGATCTCGAAACCTCTGGGCCAGTTATATTTGGTAAGGGAAAAAAAAGTTGTTCTGAACTAGGGAAATTATTTATGCGCGGAAAGATAACAAAAAGTTATCTGGCTCTGGTGACGGGGAAAACAATGGGTCGGGGAACTTTATTATCTGATATTCCGGCCAAGGGGAAGATAAAAACAGCAGAAACCAGCTACCACACTTTAATCGGCAATGATACGGCCTCTTTGTTGGAAATCCAGCTTCATACGGGACGGCAACATCAAATTCGCCGCCAGCTTGCTGATGCCGGACACCCCCTGTTTGGCGACCAGCGCTATCGCGGACCATGCCCCGGGAAGCTTTCCAGGTTATTTCTCCACTGCCGCCGCCTTGCTTTTATCGATCCGTTCAGCAAACAGCAGATAGATATTAATTGTCCCCTTCCGATAGATTTAACCCGATTTCTACCACAGGTTGGCATTGAGCAATAAAATGAAAAAATTTTTCTCTTCCCTGATGATTGTATCCCTTGTCGCGTTGTTTGCGATGACTTGGTACACCAGCCGCAAAACTGAGCAACTTTTCACCGCTCAAATTGCTGCTTTCAATCAAACTGCACCGGAACTGATCAAGGTTGATCTGCAGAGTTATCAAAGAAAACTGTTCTCCTCCAGTGCCAGAACCGCTCTCCGGATTCAGGGGCAGAAAGGGATCTTTTTTGATCATCAGATTCGCCATTTTGTCTGGGGAATCAAAATGGTAACAACCCTTGCGGAGGATTCGGAGCTGGCGCAAATCATTGCTGAAAAGACTCATCTTGACCAATTTCAATTAACAACAGATATCAGCATACTGGGAGCATCTCAGTCAACATTGGCCTTGCCAGACATCAGTTATCAGGATCCTGATGGTCGCATACAGATGAACGGCTTTAGAGCTAATTGGGATTTGGATGCAAATTTAACCACGGGTGAATTAACCTGTCAGTTAGATAATCTAATACTGCAACAAGCGGAACAAGTTGAGATAAATCTTTCGGGTTTTTCTCTCTCCAGCCAAATGATCAATCTGCAGGATATTCCATTAGGCAGTGGTGAACTGCTGCTGGAAAAGATTCAAATTGTGGGGCACGGGAAACCAGCTCTTGAGGTACACAACATTCACTACCGGGGACAAACAGATTTAGATCAGAATATTTATAGCAGCACCGGCGAACTGAGTTTTTCTGAAGCTTTTTTCGCAGAAGAAAAACTTAACAACGGTGAACTGAAGATGGTTCTGTCCGGTCTTGATCCAGAGCTACTTCACTCCTTACAACAAACGGCAAAACAGCTGCAAAACAAAGCTTTTAACCAGCAGATCAGTTCTTTTGAGCTCCAATTACAACTCCTGGATCTTTACACCAAACTGTTCGATTCTGGAGTCATCCTCAATCTGGAGAAACTATCTCTCAGCAGCGGAGAGGATCAAGTAAATGGTCGTGGAACCCTGACCCTGTTGAAAAAATCTGCGTCAAAAGGTTCTATTTTTTCTTTGGAAAACATTCAGGGCTCTTTTCAATTGGATATTGATCGAGGTGCTTTTGTGGCTGGTTATCGTCTCTTTAATATTCTGCGATTTGGAGAGAACAACAACCAGAACGCCGCTGTTCTTGCTGAACAGGCGGAGCAGCTAGCAGGTGGGCTGGTACAGAAAGGGATTTTCACCCAGCAGGATGGAGGAAAATTCCATGTTGATTTCTCTCTGTTTGAGGGGCAGGGAAAACTCAATGGCTCTCGAGTTTTTTAAACCTGCCTTTTGAGCAGTTCAATGAGTGGGAAAAACGAATAACAGAGTGATCTCAAACAGAACAGGAACGGTTCAAAAGGATGACCAGCAAACAAAAATTTCTCTATTTCATCTACTTGCACCGCACCGGGCTAACCGTCACTGGACTCTCTCTAGCATTACTGTTTTTCCCGGTTATTGAAAATAATCCCTACACCCTCGGTCTGACCAATCTGATTGCTATCAACGCCATTATTGTTCTCGGTCTCAATCTTTTCATAGGCTACGCTGGGCAGATTTCCCTCGGACATGCCGCTTTTTTCGGTCTTGGTGCATACGGCTCAGCTATTGCGACCGTCACATTTGAAATCCCCCCCTGGCCGGCAATGTTGTTGGTGGCCATCATTGTTGCATTGGTCGCACTGCTGATTGGGATCCCGATACTCCGCCTTTCTGGGCATTATCTGGCTATGGCAACCCTGGGCTTGAACTTTGTTGTTCATACCGTTCTGCTGCAGTGGGATGAGGTCACCGGTGGACCGAGTGGCTTCTCCGGTATTCCCTATCTCTCTTTTGGAAAGTTCCAGTTTGATGATGAGGTTCGGCTTCACTATCTCCTCTGGGGTTTTGCCTTGGTCGGTTTACTCCTCTGCCTTAATCTGGTGCGTAGCGGTGTCGGACGCGGCCTGTCAGCATTAGCCGGAGATGAAGTTGCTGCTGAAGCATTGGGAGTCAATACCCGCAATTCAAAAATAAAAATATTCGTTCTCTCTGCGGTTTTTGCTTCAATTGCAGGTAGTCTGTTTGCCCACTGTTACTCCTTTGTCAGTCCCGACTCCTTCGGTATTTTTACCTCTGCAGATCTGGTGATTATGGTGGTTATCGGTGGGATGGGCTCAATCTGGGGGTCACTTTTTGGTGCTGCATTGATTACTCTGCTACCGGAATGGATGGATATGTTTGAAACCTATAAGGACTTTGTCCATGGCGGGATTCTGGTATTAGTATTGATGTTCCTGCCCCAGGGACTGATCACCGGACTGGTTGAAATGGTCAAAACCAAATTGGCGCTGCGGAGGCAAAAGGATGCTGCAGCTTGATCAGGTGAGTAAAAAATTTGGTGGCCTCCCGGCACTAAGTGACGTTTCCTTTACCGTTCCCAAGGGAAAACTAACCGCATTGATTGGGCCAAATGGTGCAGGGAAGAGTACTCTGATTAATTGCATTACCGGGGTACTGGAACCCAGCTCAGGTAAGATTCAATTTCAGCAACAGCAAATTGACAACCTGCCAGCTTATCAAATCAGCAGGCTTGGAATTTCACGAACCTTCCAGAATCTAAAAATATTTCCACGCCTCACGGTACTCGATAATGTCCTTACTGGATTAACCAACGAGGGTGGCAATTCAATGCTGCTGGCGATGTTACGCTTACCTGATTTACGTCATCGTGAACGGCAATTAAGGTTACGCGCTCTGGAATCTCTGGATCGCTTTGGACTGGAAGATAAAGCCAACTGGCCAGCCGGAATTCTGGCCTATGGCGATAAAAAACGGGTTGAACTGGCTCGAGCTACGGTTGGAAAGCCACAACTAATTTTACTCGATGAGCCCGTTGCCGGGCTTAATGCAGAAGAGACAGCCGCCGTTGGCGAACAGTTACGGCTGCTGAGAAGTGCTGGCCACACCATGCTCCTGGTTGAACATGATATGGATCTGGTCATGGAGATCGCCGATCAGGTTGTCGTGCTTGATAGCGGAAAGGGTATCGCAACCGGTACTCCCGATGAAGTGCGCCGGAATCCGTTGGTGCTGGAAGCCTATTTGGGACGGATGGATGCAACGGCTTAAAGATTTTTTTAACGGAGAGTTGCAGAGGAGGAGAGAACGCAGAGAAGAGCTAGAACCCAAAATAGCCACCAAGACTCCAAGTACACCAAGGAAGGGTAAAATCTTTTTTTTTGGTTTTAAATCCTTAAAAACGATTTTGACTTTGGTTACCTTGGAGAACTTGGTGCCTTGGTGGCAAAGTTTAAGGTTCTGGTTTTTCTCTCCATCTCTCCGCCTCTGCGTTAAAGTTTTTATTATTTAGGATCAAGCCATGCTGAAAATTGAAAATCTCACTGCCCACTACGGTGCTGCCCAAGCCCTCTTCGGGGTCGACCTTGAAATTAACAAAGGTGAAACGGTTGCCCTGGTCGGTGCCAACGGTGCGGGAAAAAGTACCCTGCTGAAATGTTTGATGGGTCTGATTAAGCCTTCTGGAGGTCAAATCAGTCTCAACGAGAATGATGTGACCAACACCAACCCGGCACAGATGGTTCGTCTTGGTTTGGCACTATCTCCTGAAGGTCGTGAAGTCTTCGGCCATTTGTCGGTATTGGAAAATCTGCAGCTTGGTGCGATCCCTTTAAAACTCTCAAAAGCTGAATCAACCAAGCGGGTAAAAGAAGTTTTCAGCCGCTTCCCAAAAATGCAGGAACGTCAAGAACAACTGGCTGGAACCTTATCCGGAGGCGAACAACAGATGCTGGCCATGGGTCGGGCACTGATGGCAAAACCAAGCTTGTTACTGCTTGATGAGCCAAGTCTGGGGTTGGCACCACAGATTACCGACGAAATTTTTGCCATCATTCATCAGCTGGCTCGTTCTGGCACCACGATCTTGCTGGTTGAACAAAATGCTGCCCGTGCCCTCTCAGCTTCGGACAAGGCATATCTGCTAGCCAATGGTAAAATTATTGAGCAGGGGAAAAGCAGCAAACTTTTAAACGACCCGATTTTACGCTCCGCTTTTCTTGGCGCTGCCAGCGATACTAATCCTGCTGCCAGCCGTCTTGGAGCCGCCGGGCTGACCAATATCCGTCTGGAGAAACCTGATATGCAACAGCAGAACTTTATGCCCGGATTTAAAACTGAAGAAGAATTGCAAGCCCATCAATTAGCCGGTTTACAGTGGACCATCCGCCACACCTATGAAGGTTCTACCGAGTATCGGGAAAAGCTGGATCAGGCGAATATCACACCAGAGACGATTCAGTCTCTGGATGATCTCCAGAAGCTCCCATTTACGACGGCCGATGATCTGCGCAGCGGCTACCCCTTTCCGTTGCGATCCGTTCCATTTGAACAAATTGTTCGGGTTCATGCCTCATCTGGAACAACTGGCAAGCGCAAGGTTCTCTGCTATACCCAGAAAGATCTGGATGACTGGACCAATTTCTTTGCCCGCTGCTATCAAATGGCCGGGGTCACCCCCCTTGACCGAGTACAAGTAGCTGTCGGATATGGCGTCTGGACTGCTGGAATGGGCTTCCAGCTTGGTTGTGAAAAGATTGGTTCTATGGCAGTTCCTGCCGGGCCAGGCAACATTGACATGCAGATTCAGTTTTTGCTCGATTTTCAATCGACCGTCTTTTGCTCAACGGCATCCATGGCACTATTGATGGCGGAAGAAATTCACAAACGCGGGGTTGCTGACCAGATCGCTATCAAAAAAATTATCTATGGTTCAGAACGTTCCAGCCGTTCGATGCGACAGAAAATTTCTGAACTGTTTGGCGGTGCAGAACTGTTTGACATTACCGGACTCACTGAATTGTACGGGCCGGGTACCGGCATTGAATGCAGTGAGCATGACTGCATCCATTACTGGGGCGATTATTACCTGTTGGAAATTCTCGATCCAGAAACCTTACAACCTGTTCCCGAAGGTGAATGGGGCGAGATGGTTGTGACAACCTTATGCAAAGAAGGGGCTCCGCTGATCCGTTACCGAACCCGCGATATTACGCGGATAATTCCTGGTCGTTGTGATTGTGGCAGCATTTTACCGCGCCACTCACGGATCAAAGGACGTAGCGATGACACGATTAAATTCCGTGGTGTAAATATTTATCCAAGCAGTATTGATACAATTTTATCTGCCGTACCGGGGATCGGTTCCGAATACCAGATTCACCTAACCCGTGACAATGCGGGTCGCGACCACATGCGGTTAGTTGTTGAACGTGCCGAAGGAGTTGATCTCAAACGCAGTCCTGAATTGAGTCACGAAATCAGCCACCAGATCAAAAAACAGTTGCTGGTTTCTGTTGAACTGGAACTGGTCGATTACGCCAGTCTGCCACGCTCAGAAAAGAAGAGTCAGCGGTTGTTCGATAACCGGATTCAAGACGAGATAGTGTGATTCTCAGCTGGTGGGGAGGGAAGATGAGTTTAGCTATTCTTATCATTTTGATTGCACTTCTGGTCTTTCAGAGTGTAGCAACCGTTTTCGGCATTTCATCATCTCCCAATAAGTTACTTATTTGTTCCATGAGTTCGGTTCTTGTTTTATTCAGTTGAGCGCGTATTCTTTCAGCCTTAACTGTTGGAAACTGCTATTCCAGTCCACCAATAAATTCCGCCACCAAACCAAAATATTCCCGGGCATTGACGTACATGATGTCGTTATGGTTTCCCTGTGGGAATATTTTCAGTTTCTTCTTGCCGGGTGCCCAGTCATATAGCCGCTGCCCATGACTGACATCGACCAAACCATCATGTTGTGTGTGCATCACCAGCACCGAGCCTGGATACGTGGACAATTTAAGTTGATGGTTCAGGTTGCGTTCAATTTCTGCTTCCAACGCATCAGCTCTGACTCCTAATTCCTCAGGATCTACCCTCAGCAATAACCGCTCCTGCACATCAGCGACGCCACTCTCCAGAATCAGTCCCGCTGCTTGGGGAAAATTTGCTGCGGCCTCGATGGCAAAGATTGAGCCGACACTGCGCCCGAAGAAGATCAGTTCGTTGGCTGATTGCTGCAGAGCTTCGATAGTCGGAACCACATCCTCAAGCATCTTCCCAAGCTGTGGCTGTCCAGTTGACTGACCGTAACCACGCAGTTCAGCCAGAAAACAGTTACACCCCATCTTCTGAATCAGGGTCACGAAATCACCCTGCCAATCGTCGACAATTTCCCCATTACCATGAAAATGAACCAGAGTTTTTGCCGCCGGATCAATTTCATGATAACTGCAAGCCAAGCGGGCATCACCACAATCGACCCAGAAAGGATCTTTGAAATTTCCGTCACGGGGAAAGAAATAGCGTTCGCTGATCAGTGGATGGTCGAGAATTTGGGGCATAATTAATCTCCGTCAGGTTGCTAATGCCAGGTGAAGGTGTCAAACAGATTTGTTATTCTATTCTACTGAACAGTGACAACTAAACAAGTTTATTTGGTTTGATGGTGTAAATACCGATTTCGGTTATATGATGGCGTCGCAAAAAGTCCGCCCCACGGTGTTGCAGCGGTTTTTCAAGACCTTGACATACCACATGTATGCCTTCGCCCTTGAAAAACCACTATGCCTTGTGGGGCGGACTTTTTGCTTAGCCATCTCATCAGTTTTTGCGAGTGCATCTTATATGATATTGCCAGCAAAATTGGAATGGACGAAATCGGAAACAGGGTGGTATCGTTCACAGAGTACAGAAAATAATGATGTCGGTTCTTTAACAGGCTGTTAGATACAAGAAGAGAGCAAATAGTGAAAATCAAATATGAAATAGAACTAGAGGATTTCTTTGTTTTTAGTGATTATCTGATAAAAACATCACCTTTGATGCTTAAAACAATTCGTAAAGGGCAGATGTGGTGGGCATGTGGTCCCCTTGCAGGTGGGTTGGTCTTATCTATATTAAGAGGATACTCTCCCGAAAAAACTTTGCTCACTCTTTCTCTTTTAAGTGTTGCGATTTCCCTTCCGATGTTCTTGTTGTATAAGCATTATTTCCGATATCGTAATACAAAACAGATAAAGTCATTATACGCAAACGGCACCTATAAGAGTGTTCTTGGCACCCATGAGATGACGATTTCTGACGATTGTCTACTCGAAAGATCGGAAGATAACAACAACACGATCCAGTGGGATTCAATCAACAAAATTGAAACAACATCAGACCACACATTTATTTTTACTGATGAGATGACTGCGTATATTATCCCCCAAAAAAAAATCGTAGTCGGTGACTTCTCCAAATTTATCAATAAGTTGGATACTGTTTTTAAAAAAGCTAACCCATGAGTTTTTGCGAAAGCATCAGAAAATAGGATCGGCAAATGATTTCGGTTGGTAATTGAGATGGATCTCTTGTTCGTTGGTTTTGCTTGAAGTCATCGGATATATCGAATCGTTGAGGATCATAGCCAGGAACTCGGTCATCTCCTCCGTTACGCTTAGAGTGCTATGTGCTTCTCTTATACCATCCTCAAAATAGTTTGCCAGAGATGGATCAATGATGATCTTTATTTCGATACTTTCTGACATGGCAGATCCTTCTGCGTGTTAAGAAACGTCATTTATAGAATCTATAGCAGCCATCTTTCACAATATCTCAGCCCCTCTATTTATTCACCACCTCCATCTTGGTCAGTTTATTGCCGAGAACTGCGGCTAAAATAACCAGTGCAGAAGAAATAAAAATCATAATAATCCCGAGGGCAGATAATTGCCCCCACAGCCCATCTTCGGCAAAATGGAGAATCTGCACCGCCAGAACTTCGGTTCCTGGCCGGGAGAGTACGACAGAAAGGGTCAGTTCACGCAGAAACATGCTGGCCATCAGAATCCAGCCGGAAACGATACCGGGGATTAATAGCGGTATGACAATCCTGCGCATGGTATAGAAAGGCCCGGCTCCGCAGACCCGTGACGACTCTTCAAGGTGGCTGTGAATCTGGACAAAAGCACTTGAAATCGGCCTGATTCCATAGGGCAGATAGGTAGCGATGTAGCCGATCATCAGGGCAGTGATTGTGCCATAAATGGGGGTACGGACGAAAAACCACATGAAACCGACACCGATAACGATACCGGGGAAGGAAAACGAGAGAAAACTGAGAGATTCAAGCAGTCCCGACGCGGTTGAACGGATCTTGACGATTACATAGGAGACAAAAATCGATAGAGTTGTTCCTATGGTTGCCCCGACCACCCCGAGAAACAGACTGTTTTTCAATGAGAGCAATGAAATCGGATCTTTGAGAACTTCAATCCAGTTATCCCACGACATCATTGAAAAAGCTTTGGCACTGGGCACCATGGAATAGGGGAGCATCGAGGTATAAAAGAGAACCAACACCGGGAGCAGGATGAGGATAAAAGAAAGAATTCCGACGATTACAAATAGAGGGTACTTGGCATTCTTCAATTTAATCAAAGTCGGTTTGAAGCCCCGACTGGAAATGGTAACGAACTTTCCACTTTCGGAGGTTAAGTAGCGATAAATATAGATCAATGTGATTGAGGCGGCTAAAGCACTCATGCCAATGGCCGCTGCCTTACCGAAATCGGCGGCAAATCCGCTGGCTATATTACGGTAGATATGGGTGGAGAGAACATAAATACGGCCCGGCATCCCGATCACCGATGGCACCGCAAAAGAGGCGAGGCTTCTGACGATAACCAAGATAGCTGAGGCCAGGATTGCAGGGCGGAGTACCGGTAACGTGACTCTCATCAAGGTTCGCAGGTTGGATGCTCCGCACACCTTGGACGATTCTTCCAGGGAGACATCAAAAGCACTCATTGCCGGCGCAATAATCAGGTAGGCAATCGGCAGATCAAGCAACCCTTCAACGAGAATCATCCCCGGTAACGTATAGATATTGAATAGCGCTTCCTTGAGGCCAAACAAATCCATGATGAGACGGTTCAGGGTGCCGTTGCTTGGGTTCAGTAATAATACCCAGCTGACTGAAAAAAGGATGTGTGGAATCATCATCGGAACAATGGCGATGACCTTGAAAATAAACTTAAAAGGGAGATCGGTTCTGGTATTGACATAAGCCAGAAATAACGCCAGCAGGGTGGCAACCAGTGCAGATCCAACTGTAAAAATGACCGTATTCCACAGGATGGCGGCAAAATCAGGATCGGTGTAAGCTTCGACATATTTGATCGTTGTGAACTGTCCAAACGAGACGAAGTCTTTTGAAAAGCTGCCCAGCAGCAGCATGATAACCGGGCAGAGGGTCAGAAAACCAACGATGACAATCAGGGTTGTGGTCAGAGTTGGTTTTTTAAACATATGATCACCTATCATAAAAGAACAAGATGGTTAGGCTGAAAGGAGGAAACAATGATCAGGATCGAAAGAAATTGAAATATTATCACCTTCAACAATATTTTCAGTCGGTTCAATGGTTGTTGTCAGCAGAGTGTCGCCGATGCGGATTTCTCCCTCGTAGGCTTCTCCAATAAATATTAAGGATTCCATTTTGCCACTAAAAATATTTTGCCCATCTGCTGTCTGTTGCTGAGCCAGGCGGATAAATTCAGGACGGACACAGAGCATGGCCTTTTTTCCAACTGGAATTCCCTGACTGTTAAGTGCAACGATGGAACCAATTTCCGAAGCAAAAACCGCATGCTCCCCTTCTAACTTTTCTACTTTACCTTTGATCAAATTGGCCCGACCGATAAAATCGGCAACGAATTTGTCATCAGAATTGAAGTAGATTTTTTTTGGATCGCCAATCTCGATAATTTTACCTGCCCGCATGACTGCAATCAGATCGGAAAGAGCCAAGGCTTCAATTCGATCATGGGTGACGTAGATGGCGGTAATCTGCAATTCGGTAAGAAAGCTACGGAGCTCCTTGCGCGTTTCTTCACGGAGTTTGGCATCAAGGTTACTCAGTGGTTCATCAAACAGGATCACTTTTGGTTCTGCGACAAGGGCTCGAGCTAAAGCGACCCGCTGTTGTTGTCCACCGCTTAATTTGGTTGCCGGTCGATTCTCAAAGCCATCTAACTGGACGAATTTGAGAGCTTTTGCAACCTGTTGGCGAATTTTGTCTTTGGGGGTTTTGCTGGTCTGTAAAGGATAGGCAACATTGTCAAAAACATTCATATGTGGCCAGATCGCGTAGGTCTGAAAAACCATGCCGAGGCCTCTGTTCTCCGGCGGGACAAAAATACCCTTTTCGCTTGACCAGACCAAGTCATCACCAATATAAATTTCACCAGCATCAGGAGTTTCCAATCCCACAATGCAACGGAGCAGGGTGGTTTTACCGCAGCCACTTGGCCCCAGAAGGGTAAAGATTTTATTGGCAGGGATGGTCAGATCGACACCATCCAGAGCCTTGATCTGTTTACCTTCAGAATAGTAGTTGCGTGTCAGCCCTTTAATCCGAATTTCCATAAGACCTCAAAAAAATGATCGTATTTCGGGGACATGTACTTGTTACGTGTCCCCGAATGACTTTAATTTAAACAATTTTGCAGTAATCTTGGGACTGTCCCCAGCTCCATCGGGGGCTGTCCCAAGAGTTTACGATCCACGAAGAACGGCACTGGGTCACACCGCAAAATCCTGGGACAGCCCCCGTGTGGGGACAGTCCCGCTTTTGCTGAATAGCTATGATTTATTTAGCGTAAAAGATCTTTCTGAACTCTTTACCCCAGCTGCGGATTTCATCATCAGAAAGAGACCTGATCGGCAACACTTTGACTTTGTTGATCCCGTCAATGGGTGGAAATACGCCAGGAGCAAGAACATACTCACCCACTTTGCTGGCTAGTAATTGCATGGCGTTCTTGCTCAGCCAATAATCGATAAACACTTTCGCATCTTTAGGATTGGGTGCATTGGCGGCAATAGCGATTCCGCGTGGAGTGCCCAACAGCGTACCAACTCTGGCCCAGTCAAGTGGCGCAGGGGCTTTGGAGATAATATATTTGGGCATGGAAATGCCGAGAACTTTTTCACCACTTTCTATCGGCGCCGGAGTCGGACCGAAGGACTTGACAAACATTGGTTTGTTCGCAGCAAGACCCTTAAGAAACTTCATCCAGCCTGCATCGTCACCGAAAATTTTTGCTTCTTTCAAGCCGACCAGCCAGGAAATTGTTGTTGCGTGTGAGGACGGATCGGGCATGACCATTTTGTTGTACCATTTTGGATCAGTCAGATCTTCATAGCGGGTGGGAACATCCGCAGGTTTAACCAGATCCTTATTGTAAATAGGAGCAACATACTCGATTCCAAACTGGACAATGGTGTCATCTTTTTGTGCCCAGGCGGGATAACCCGCTGCCGCTGGAGATTTATAGGGAGCCAAGACCCCCTTTTCTTTCAGCATCTGCATGATCGGTAGCGGGCTCTGTAAAACATCGGCACGTAGTTTACCCGCTGAAAATTCGGTTAGAACCGTGGCCAGGTATTTGGAAGTGGAAATCCGCGTGTAGATGCCTTCAATATCGTGCCCAGCATTGAATTCATCCATAATTGGTTGAATCGCCGTGATATTGGCGTAAAAATTCATCTTTTCTACAGCTTGAACCGTTGTAAACAATCCGGGAATCAGAACAAGACCCAACAATAAAACAACCATTTTTTTCATCGCGTAGCTCCTTTCGAAAAACGTACGGTTAAGAAACTCACTCAAATAAATATTTACCCTTTGTTCCCCATTGCCTAGGCATGGAGATTTTAATCATTACTATCAGTCTAGCAGATAAAAATCCGGGTTAAAGGGATCCTTTTGGATTTTATTGAACTAGCAGTGGAGTGGGGTCTTGACGGGGCTAAGATGGAGAAGAGAAAAGG
>JAYEME010000095.1:0-15253 GCA_034717915.1 Thermodesulfobacteriota bacterium | reverse complement strand
ATTTGTCGAAAACCTACGGAAATATGAACCGATCAGATGGTTTCGCAGTAGGCTCTTGTGTTCTCGGGCAGCCTTCTAAGCAGGAAGACAATGTCTTCGATTAGGATGAAAAAAGGAGCCAACATAAAGGCTCCTCTCCATAATTAAAATCTATCTAATAATAGGTGTGATTTATTTTTTAGAGATATTTGCGGTCTTACCCTCTTTACGCAATGATTTAACTGAACGACCGGAAATTCCCCAGTTTTCGGGCTCAATTTCCTTGATCATGACTTGGGTGGAGGATGGATTTTTATCAAGAACTTTAACCAATAAATCTGTAACGCCCTCAACAAGTTGTGCCTTTTGCTCTTTCGTCGCACCCTTAGTGAGATTAAATTCAACGTATGGCATAACTTGACCCTTTCCGTGTATGAAGAGTTTTAACTCTTCACTCTCTTTAGCTAAAATATCCGAATATTTTGATTATAGCCCGTTACAGCTCTTTCTGAAATAAAAAAAGCCTCATGGTTTCCCATGAGGCTCTTAGACTTAAAAATAATAATATATTTTAGAGCCGGACGATATTTGCTGCTTGAGGTCCTTTTTGACCATCAACAACATCAAAGCTGACGCGTGCGCCTTCAGACAAAGACTTGAAGCCTTCTCCAGAAATTGCTGAAAAGTGTGCAAAAACGTCTGGGCCGTTATCCTGCTCGATAAAACCAAACCCTTTAGAATCATTAAACCATTTAACTGTACCTTCTGCCATTTTACTTTCTCCTTACTTTGTCCCCTGCGGGAGTTACGTGATGCAGACCAGTGCCTGCAAATCAAAAAAAACCACCCAGCCCTGTTGGTCTGTGCGGTTCTTATCTGACTTAACAGTAAAATAATCTACACAAACTGGATCTGATAAGGCGGGACACTAGCATATGTCCAGATCGAAATCAACCTTCCAAATTAACTTTATTCACTTAATGATAATTATTTTCATATCGACATTGACAGTGGCCGACAGTACCTACAAAACAGAATATAAAATCAATCAAAAGCGATTATATGACTTCCGGAAAACCCTTCAGAAACAAAATTATACAGCGCATTTTCTGCCTCTTGCAATGAGTTAAAGTCGCCTGCCCGTACTCGATAAAGTTTCTGGTCATTGACTATGATCGCTGAAACAACCGCCTTGCCGTGAAGACGACGCATTTTCGCTGCCAACCGATAAGCATTATCAGCCGTTGAAAATGCCCCAACCTGAACAGCAAAGCTTCCGGAAGCGTAACTGACCGGACCTTGATACGCAACCTGACCCTGGTGAGGTTGGCGAACCCCGAGGGCTTCAATTTTCACCATCGCCGTGCCAGAGTCAACGATGCCGATCTGCTTAGCAGCCGCAAAGGAGAGGTCAATAATTCGTCCGGCAACAAAAGGACCCCGATCATTGACCCGCACAATAATATGGCGACCACTCCCTAAGTGGGTCACCTTGACATGAGTCCCTATTGGCAGAGTTTTATGAGCCGCACTCATTGCGTACATATTGTAAACTTCACCATTACTGGTTTTTCGACCGTGAAATTTACGCCCGTACCAACTGGCCACACCACGCTGTTGAAATCCGTGGTGATCACGCAAAGGGTCATAACGCTGACCGTCAACCTCATAAGGCTTTTGCCACCCTGCCAATTCACGAGTCTCCGGCGTATCAATCACCCTGGTGGTATGACCAGAACAACCTGCCAGAATAAAAACCAAGATCAGTAGTATTGATGAAAAAAAGATTCGAAACAACAGAGTCACAAGTCCTTATTTGTTGGTTTAAGGACAGATGGCAGCAAATTCGGGACTGTCCCCGCATGGGGGCTGTCCCAAGATTTTGCGACGCGAACCACCACGTTTCCATGGCTCGTAAACTCTTGGAACAGCCCCCGATGGAGCTGGGGACAGTCCCGAGTTTACTGCAATACTGCTTAAACTAGCGACATTCGGGGCTTTCCCAGGTTTTTTTTACGACGCCATCAATTATTTTGGTTCTTCAAATTCGGATATCGCCCTGAAACGCTGATAACGTTGCTCAATCAGACCTTCGGGAGAATACTCTTCTAACTCGGTAAGATGTTTCAAAAGATATTCTTTTAACGTTGTAGCAGCTAAATCATGGTCTTGATGAACCCCACCGAGTGGTTCCGGGATAACTTCATCAATAACAGTCCCCAAGCTATCGACATCTTGCGCCGTTAATTTTAAAGCCTCTGCAGCCTGTGAACCTTTGGCTCCATCACTCCAGAGAATAGCAGCGCAGCCCTCTGGAGAAATAACCGCATAGACCGAGTACTGCATCATCAGCACCCGATTACCCATGGCAATTGCCAACGCCCCACCGGAACCACCTTCACCGGTAATTGTCACAATGACAGGAACCCGCAACATCGCCATTTCGCGTAAATTTCGAGCAATTGCTTCAGCCTGACCACGCTCCTCCGCACCAATACCGGGAAACGCCCCCGGGGTATCGACAAAGGTAAAAATAGGCAGCCCAAACTGATCAGCCAACTGCATCACCCGTAAAGCCTTACGATAACCTTCGGGGTTTGGCATTCCAAAGTTACGGTGGACTTTTTGCTTGGTATTCCGCCCCTTTTGATGGCCGATAACACAACAGGGTTTTCCGTCGATCCTGGCAAAACCACACACCAGGGCAGGGTCGTCACGATAATTACGATCACCATGAACCTCAGACCAATCGGTAAAAATCCGTTCGATATAATCGAGGCTGTAAGGACGATTGGCATGGCGTGCTAGCTGAGTTCTCTGCCAGCGGGTCAGATTAGAATAAACCTCTTTTTTTAGTTTATCGGCCTTTTTTTCCAGCTTTTTTATCTCGCTGGAAAAATCAACATTATCAGTCGAATACTCACGTAACTCACCAATTTTTGTTTCAAGATCAGCAATTGGCTTTTCAAAATCGAGGATTTGATTCATTTAAATTCTCCCTGCCCGAACTGGACATATGTTCAACTTATATTTTTCAGTGAATTCTTAAAGGTATCCCACAATAAAACGTCGGAGAGTAGAGGTCAAGTATGATGGTCTTGCAACTCATTGCTACTCAAAATTCATGACATTATAGCCGAACAAAACCTCGGCATCAGCCATAGCCTCATCAGTCGCGGACATTTTTAACTGTTCTGGAAGAGTGATCGTCGTTTCACTACGATTGGGGATAACAATGTGTAGCTGCACATTACATTTGCCCCGATAACGCTGGATAATCCCCTTAAGTTGCCGCATCTGGAGCTCATCCAGACCAGGGGTCGTCAATCTGATATGAACCAGTTTAGCCAGCGTCTTTTTGACATCACGCAATAAAGCCACTTCGGTTGCCAGTATTTTACAAGCTTCTTCCCCCACATCCAGCTCACCACTGACCAACAAGGGATCCTCCCCTTTCAACAGCTCCATTGCTGCACTGTAAACCTCCGGAAAAACAATAATTTCAACCGAACCACTCAGATCTTCCAGAGTGACGAATGCCATCCGATCACCTTTTTTTGTAATCAACTCTTTAATTCCCGACACAATCCCACAAACGCGCACTTGCTCCTTATCTGTACGTTCTGCCAAGCCGGAAGTTTCACAAGTTGCAAAGCGTTTAATTGAGTCACTGTAGCGTGCCAAAGGATGCCCGGTGACATAAAAACCAAGAGCCTCTTTTTCATAACTCAACAAGGTTTTTTCATCCCACTCCTCAAGATCGGGGAGATCACCATATCCATGCCCACCCACAGACAAAATTTCTTTCGTTCCAAATAGCGAATCCTGTCCTGATTCCAGCTCCCGTTGCAGACGCTGACCAATCTCCATTGATTCTTCAAGACCGGCAAGAAATTGAGATCGCCTTCCCCCCAGGCTGTCGAATGCTCCACATTTGATCAAAGCTTCAGCCACCTTTTTATTGACCTTGCGCAGGTCGACACGTTCACAAAAATCCTGCAGTGAAAGGAACGGTTTATCCTTGCGTACCAGCTGAATTGAATCAAGGGCAGCAGAGCCAACCCCTTTGACTGCGCCAAGACCGAAGCGCATAACCTCTTCGGCAACAGTAAAAGAACGCTCAGAAGCATTGATATCTGGAGGCAGAACTTCGACCCCCATAGCGCGAACGTCGCTGATATTTTTGATCACCTTATCGGTATTTTCCATATCCTCAGTGAGTAACGCTGCCATAAATTCAACTGGATAATGGGCTTTAAGATAGGCAGTCTGATAAGCTATCAGCGCATAGGCCGCAGAATGGGATTTATTAAAACCGTACGCGGCAAATTTTTCCATCAGATCAAAAACAGCTTCCGCTTTTTTCAAATTCAGCTTATTTTCAGCGGCTCCGGCAAGAAAAATCTTTTTCTGTTTAGCCATTTCCTCAGGTTTCTTTTTCCCCATTGCCCGGCGCAACAAATCGGCAGAACCTAAACTATAGCTCGCTAAAACCTGGGCAATTAACATCACCTGCTCTTGATAAACAATGACCCCGTAAGTATCTTTAAGAATCGGCTCAAGCTGTGAAAAATCATATTTAAATTGTTCAGAACCGTGTTTTCTCTTAATGAATGAATCAACCATCCCTGAACCTAACGGCCCAGGACGATAGAGTGCCACCATTGCAATCAAGTCCTCAAAACAGTTGGGTCTGAGTTTAACCAGATATTCTTTCATTCCACTTGATTCAAGCTGAAAAACCCCGGTTGTTTCAGCACGACTGAGCAGCTCAAAGGTTCCCTTATCGTCAATGGGAATTGAGCGTAAATCAAACGTGGAATCTTTTCCTTCACGAATGATACGAAGCGCATTTTCAATCACGGTCAAAGTTTTAAGACCGAGAAAATCAAACTTGACCAACCCAATCTGTTCAACATATTTCATCGGGAACTGAGTGACTTGACCTCCCGACTTGGGATCAACATAAAGGGGAAGATATTCAGGAAGTGGTTTTGGTGTCACCACAACCCCCGCAGCATGAGTCGAAGCATGGCGGGTCAACCCTTCAAGAGCCAGTGAAATTGTTACCAACTCTTTGATTTTTGGATCCTTTTCAATCAAAGTTTTTAGCTGTGGTTCCTGATCAATCGCCTGCTTTAGGTTAATCCCAAGCACATTTGGAACAAGTTTGGCAATCTTATCCACCTCACCATAGGGGATGTTCAGTGCCCGTCCAACATCACGCAAGACACCTTTAGCCAGCATGGTACCGAAAGTAATGATCTGGGCAACATTTTCCGCTCCATATTTTTCTCGAACGTACTCAATCACCCGTTCACGACCGTAGATGCAGAAGTCGACATCGATATCTGGCATTGATATCCGCTCTGGATTCAGAAAACGTTCGAACAGCAGATTATAGGGAAGCGGATCAATATCGGTAATTCCGGTGGCATAGGCTACCAGGCTACCTGCTGCTGACCCGCGCCCTGGTCCAACCGGGATATCATGATCTTTCCCCCAGTTGATAAAATCGGCAACAATCAGAAAGTATCCAGGAAAACCCATTTCATTGATGCAGGTCAGTTCCTCTTCCAGGCGATCTTGATAATTTTGAAGATCTTCCTCACTTAAATCACGGTGCTTGCGAATTTCGGTTAAACGTTCTTCCAGTCCAACCCGGCTTTGCTCTTCAAGTACCTGATCGAGAGTTTTTTCTGCCGGTTTTTCATATTGTGGAAAGTGGTAGGTAGCGAAATCAAGATCAAGGTTGCAACGTTCGGCAATCTGGATGGTGTTGGCAATCGCCTCTGGTTGTTCCGGGAATAATTGAATCATCTCTTGCGGCGATTTGACGTAGAATTCGTCATTGGGAAAGCGCATTCGGTTCGGATCATCCATGGTTTTTCCGGTCTGAATGCAGAGCAGTACTTCGTGGGCAAAAGAATCTTCGCGGGATAGATAGTGGCAATCATTGGTCGCAACCAGAGGCAATCCTAACTCTTTGGAAATGGAGATAAGACCAGCATTGGCTTTAGCCTGTTCTGGCAAATAATTTTCCTGGAGTTCAAGATAGAAACGTTGCTCATCAAAAATCTGTGACATCTGGGTGGCGCGTTGCAATGCCTCTTCGGGTTGATTGAGATTAATCAGCGTCGGCAGTTCACCGCCAAGGCAGGCAGATAGAGCAATCAATCCCTCATTATACTGAGCCAGCAACTCCCAGTCGATCCGTGGTTTATAATAAAACCCCTCACGATAAGCAGCTGAAACCATATGACAGAGATTTTTATATCCAGTCTGATTCATACAGAGCAGAACCAGATGATAAGAAGCCTCTGATGAACCACGAGCATTCCCTTTGGTAAAACGAGAACCTGGTGCGACATAGACCTCACAACCAATAATCGGCTTGATCCCTGCGCTCATCGCCTTGCTGTAAAATTCGATGGCACCAAACATATTGCCATGATCCGTGACAGCAATAGCTGGCATCTTAAACTCTTTAGCTCGGGCAACTAACTGATCAAGCTTTATCGCCCCGTCAAGCAGGCTATATTGACTGTGCAAATGAAGATGAACAAAATTGGAATGTTCCATAAGTGATAAATTATCCGGGGGGAATACAATAACTAAATAATTGGGGAACTCTTTCGCCAGAATTTAGCACTGCCAGAGTTCGTCGGTCAATAATCTTCAGGCTGAATTATCTCCCCTTTTCAAGAAACTTAATTTGCGCTATTTTCTCATAATCCAGGAAAGAATAGATAACAACAGACAAACCTCACAAGGAAAACCAATGCGTATTGAATCTGATCTGAAGCTTGGCTTTAAAGATGTTCTCATTCGTCCTAAACGATCGACCTTGAAAAGTCGCTCCCAGGTCAATCTGGAGCAGAATTTTACTTTTTTGCACAGCCGGCGAAAGTGGAGTGGAACTCCGGTCATTGCAGCAAATATGGATACGGTCGGAACCTTTGAATTGGCGAAAGTTCTTGCTGATTCCGGACTGCTGACAGCAATCCATAAACACTATAGCCTTCAGGAGTGGAAAACCTTTCTTGGCCATCAGGACGAGTCCATTTATCGACGAATTATGGCGAGTACCGGCACCGCTGAAACCGACTTCACCCACCTCAAAAAAATTCTATCACAGCATCCAAAACTTGAGTTCATCTGCATTGATGTCGCCAACGGCTATGCTGAATCGTTTGTTGAATTTGTCAAACGGTGCCGTGATAGTTTCCCCGACAAAACCGTTGTCGCCGGCAACGTTGTCACAGGAGAGATGGTTGAAGAACTGCTCCTCTCAGGGGCGGACATTGTCAAAGTGGGGATAGGACCAGGGTCAGTCTGTACCACTCGGGTTAAAACCGGGGTCGGCTACCCGCAACTGTCAGCCGTCATTGAGTGTGCCGATGCAGCTCACGGACTGGGCGGCAGGATCATCTCTGATGGGGGCTGTGTCAGTGCCGGAGATGTTGCTAAAGCCTTCGGTGGTGGAGCAGATTTTGTTATGTTGGGTGGCATGTTTGCCGGTCATGATGAGAGTGGCGGTCAATTGATTGAGCGAGATGGTCAGCAATTTAAACAATTTTATGGCATGAGCTCAGAAACAGCCATGGCAGAACACGCTGGTGGCGTTGCTGAGTACCGAGCTTCAGAAGGGAAAACGGTAGAGGTTCCCTATCGGGGGGCGGTCGCAGACACAGTGAAAGATATTCTTGGGGGAGTTCGTTCCAGTTGCACTTACGTCGGTGCTGCTGCCCTGAAAGAACTAACCAAGCGGACAACTTTCATCCGCGTTCAAGAGCAGGAAAATAGGTTTTTCTCCTGAGAGAACCCTGACAAGCCATCGGACGGCTAGAATACTCATACAATAGTGAAAATAGGGGAAACAAACATGGCAAAATGTAGCCGCATCGAGTACCAGCTTCACCCCTTGCGCGACACACTCTATAACGAACTTCATATACGCCCTTTTCACTCCCTGGAATCACCGCAACAGATCACCCATCTGGCCGCCTGTTGCGACCCGGAAGAGCTGGGAGAATCTTACAATTTGCTCTGTGACCTTTGTAAGCGTTATGAAATCAATCCACCGCAGGTGGACTCTGTGGCTTTTTATCAAGACTTTGGCGATTTTGTTATCAACTGGGAGCGGCACGTTGAGTTTTATGCATTCACAATTATGCAAACGGCACCCCCTAAAGGAGATCCATTCCAATATACAGCGATTGATTTGTTACCCACAGACTGGACGAGACAACTTCCCGGGCAGATCATAGCGGCATTCCATATTATTATTGACAACCAACAACTTGAATACAATGCAAACTCCCTCGCACATTGTTTTGAAGGTCATTCCGTAATGCGGAGCAGCACCTATGAGGGAAAAGCACAAATCTATACCGCTTTTAAATTACATGGAGATGGTTACGGTCGAGTTATTGTGTGCAACAAGGGAATGAGTAAATTGCAAACCGGGCGGTTATCCCGGCGCTTAATGGATCTGGAAACCTACCGACTGCTCTCCCTGCTCTCCCTGCCAGTTGCCAAACGAATCGCCCCACAGCTACTTGATATGGACAAGCAATTGGCTGAAATTCTAACGGTTGTTGCCAAACTGGACACTGCAAGCAGTGAGCGACAGTTGTTGGAAAAACTAACCAAAATTGAAGCTCAGCTGGAAACCTATCGGGCTGATACCACTCACCGTTTCTCTGCTACACGCGCCTACCATCAGTTGGTTAAAGATCGACTGGAGCGGATCAGTGAAGAAAAAATTGTTGGCCATCTTTCAATCGGAGAGTTTGTCAATCGGAGATTGAATCCAGCATTAAGAACTTGTGATTCTGTACAGAAATGGATGGAAGACCTGTCCAAACGAATTGAACGAGCCAGCGACCTGATGAGAACCAGAGTCAACCTGAATCTTCAGGAGCAGAACCGCTCCCAGCTCACGGCAATGAACCAGCGCAGCAAATTACAATTTCGCTTACAGGAAACCGTTGAAGGTCTTTCCATCGCCGCAATCAGTTATTATGCCATCGGGCTACTCGGTTACCTGTTCAATGGGCTTCCGCTCAAACAGTGGGGGGTCGATAAAAACATTCTTCTTGCCTGCTCTATCCCAGTTGTTCTGGTCATAATTTGGGGTATCACTCGACGGATAAAACACAAGCTGATTAAAGATCAGGACGTAGATGAGAACGTTGAAGGTTAGCTGAGAACGACTGGATCAAAATGATAACAGCCGTTCTCAGCATTGAACAGCACTTAAAAATCAGGAAGTGCCGGTGGCAACTGGTCAAAAATGGTTGTAAAAGCCCAGATAATATCTTCATCCAATGGATTTCCAAAAGCATCTGCCAACACATCTTTCACAGTGACCTGATAATTACTGAAAGGTATTAACAACTGACTCGGAGTGAAGGTCAAACGAGTCTGTTCGGCATCATAATCCAAACTCCCGGAAACCAAACCGTTCGGCCCTGATAGCTCGACGATACCACTCGTCAGCAACGTTTCATCCAACGATTCATCAAACGACACCGAGATAATTGTATTAACCGGGGCACTATCACCTGTAGGGGGAGTTTGACTCTGCAACTGTGGTGACTGCATATCCCATATTTCAAAATTCTGCTCCAACCGTTCCAGGTAACGAACCAATAAAGTGGCATCCAGATCAGCAACATCGATATTTCCCAGAATGGTCGTTGTTAAGCTGGCAACGTCCATCACTTCACCCTGGTTTCGTTCGTTATCCAAAGCCAGTTCAATCTGCTGCGCCTGCCAGAGAATTTGGTCACTCACGATGAAAGCTGCCAACAATTGTTCAGTCTCAGCAATCTGTCCACCTAGATTTTCGGAGAGACTCGCCCTTACACTGCCCATGAGATTGGCGACAATCTGAGCTGCCCGGTGGGCACGACCATACTCTGCAACCAGATCCATATCGACCGTACCAGGCGCAATATAGTCAGTAAAGAGTGAAACTGAATCCGCAACTCCTAACTGAGATCGAACCTCTATTTCCGCCTGTTGCACTGAAAAAGATGGATTTTTATCACATTCCAGCTTGACCAGTGTCGTCAAGGGGGAAACAAATTCCCAATGTCCTGGTACTGTTTCCAACAGGTAACTATTTGCAACCGGCACCCCGGTGTCTTCATCAATTGTCTGTCCAGCAAAAACCTGTACAACAACAGGGTAAAGATCTCCCTCTCCGGGATTAACTTCTAATGTATAAACTCCACCAGCTGTCGACTGTGCCATCGGCTCGCCATTATCATAGACCCGATTTTGGTTCCGATCGAGGAAGACCAGCGCATCAGTAAGATAGCCATCAGCAACTGTTCCACTTAATGTTGTTGCTGTAGAGGATTCTCCACCAGTGACTGTTCTACTGGTATTAGTTGAATCTCCTTCTCCGCCACCACCGCAAGCAGATAACAGGGACAGCATGGCCAAAAGAATTATATTAAATTTAAAAAATCTTTTCATCAGTATGCTCCTATTACTGCAAAGGCTTTGAAATGAGCAACGAAATATCCTGCTCAGTTGGGTTCACATAGATCCAATAGCCAATCCATGAAACCAGAATTGCCGAGTCACTCCCTGCAGCACTGGCAAATTCATTACGATTACCCCAATCTGTTCCAAGATAGGAATAGACCCCATCAACAACCAGATTATTTGCTGCGGCAGTTAACCATAAAACCGGTGCTGCGGTTCCCAACCGAACGCTAATATCGGCTAAAGGGACATTTCCACCATAGGGATTGCTGATCAAATTCCAGCCCGGACTCACCTGAAATTCATACACAAGATCAGAAATTTCAGAATAAATACTGAGATCAACCAAGGTCGCGCTGGAGACACGCTTCAGAACATAGCCCTCTCCAGATGCAATAGGAGCACCCGAATCTGTCAGTTCAAACTGTCCGCTGACTCCAGTTTCAGGTAACCAGCGATAGACCTGATTATCATTAAAAGCTTCCACTGCATTTAAGGCATAACCATTGATATTTGCAGCAATACCAACAACATTCTTACCGTTCAGCAACTCTATTCCTGGTCCTGGCAGATCTCCAGTTTGCGGATAGCGCCATAGCTGGTTACCGGAAATATCTTCTGCAGTAAAATTAAAGCGATGTGAAGAAGCAGCTCCTAAGCGGGTGGTAAAGATGTAGTCAGCTCCAGTCACGAGTGCACCGCTGTCAATCTGCATCGCATATTTATATCCATCCAACATCAGGAAAACTCTGCGCTGGGTGCCAGAAACAGAATCGCGTAGGACAACCCGGAATCGGTAGTCCAGATCTTGCTTCGGTTTACTATCAACCAGATTGCTACTGTCATCACCACCATCAACTCGTTCAATTCCGACAAGTCCTGACGCGGCAGGATCAAGACTGAGACCAGCAGGGATCGGAGCAAAAATTGCGACAATATTGTGGTGAGCACTGACGTTATCAAATTCATACTCGGCCACTAAACCGATAGATTGATTATCGATCAGGAGATCATGGATATAGTATCCAGCCATTGGAGCGAGTTGATAGCTCTGCGAGCCTCCATAAAGGACGGTAGTTTCACCCTCCGGGGTCAGGTAGCCACCCTCACCCGTGGATGCCGAAATAACCCAACCGGACTGAGATGCGTCCAGCGGAAAACCATCACGCACGTCAGCAATGCCGTCGTTATCGTCATCCAGATCAGCATTGTTACCAATTTGATCACCATCCGTATCTATCCATTCATTAATATCATCAGGAAAAGCATCCAGATGGTCAAGAACACCATCACCATCGGAGTCCTGATGGACATAAGCAATGACCTCAATCGCAAAGGATGGTAGTGATGCACTGCTGTTACTATCATTGACACTGATAATAATACCGGAGCTGGTCCCTAGCTGAGATTCTGCTGGAGCCCCACTCAGTTCACCTGTCGAAGAATTAAAAGTTGCCCAGATGGGCTTATTAACAATGGAAAAACTTATATCGTCTCCATCAGGATCACTGGCAACCGGGGTGAAAGAGTAGCTCGTCGTTGCCATAATTGAAGCATCAGGTGAACCACTGATGACAGGTGGGCGGTTACTATTTGAGACCGTGATTGAAACAGCTTCAGAATCGCTGAACAGACCATCCGTTACACCAAAGGTGACGGTATAGTTACCAGCTTGAGAATATTCAGGAGTCCAGCTGAAACGCTGCTGTTCCACATCGAAAGCAGCTCCGGCTGGAAGCCCGGAAGCACTGTAGGTCAGAGTATCATTATTCGTATCACTGGCAGTCACAACAAATGTCAGCAGTGAATTTTCCCCGATTGATTGGCTCCCGATAGGGCTCAGAACAGGAGCTTCGTTACCATTGCTAACAGTAAATGTGACCGTTTCTGAATCGCTAAGAAAACCGTCACTGACTGTGAATGTCACAGTATAGGTGCCAGCCTGATCACTACCTGGAATCCAGCTGAATGAACGAGTTGATGGAATAAATACTGCACTTGTGGGCAGATTATCACTTGCACTGTAAGTGAGTGGATTATTATCGGGATCACTGGCATTGATAACCAGATTATAAGAATCACCCTCTGCCAGGCTCTGTGCGCCAATGGATTCCAGAACCGGTGGCTGATTGACATTTGTCACTGTAATATTGATTGTTTCTGTATCAGTGTCACTGCCATCACTTACCGTGAAAGTTATAGAATAGCTGCCAGATTGATTGAATGCGGGAGTCCAGCTCAAGGCACCTGTTGAGTTATTGAAACTGGCACCGGCTGGCAAGCCACTGGCACTGTAGTTTAAGTTGTCATTATCGTCATCAGTCGCTGAGACCGTAAAATTTAAAGTGGCACCCTCAAGGATTGATTTGTTTCCAATTGCTGCAAGAACCGGCGGATTATTTTCACCAGCAACTACGGGACTGGTCACAGTATTGGAATAGGTGCTCTCATTATTTGAAGCGTCATAAGCAGTGACCGCAAAATAATGTTCTTCAGTATCAGGCAATCCATTTATCGTAAAAGTCAGAACATTCCCGACATCGATGGGGGAACTTCCTTCCGTTGCTCCAGTTCCGTCTAACGGCGCGGTTGAAGATCCGGCATCATAATAGATTTTGTAGCCAGATATAGAACTGGGGCTGGGATCCCAAGAAAGGGTCACTGTTTTGCCCCATACATTAGTCGAGAAAAAAACCGTCGCTAAAGCCAGCAGAATAGTTTTTACAATTATCAATCTTTTCATTTTGTTCTCCCGATGCCCTTTCGTGAATGACTGGACAAAAAATGCGCTCACCACCATTGCCGGAGATGAGCGCATTTGAAAGAAAACCGGGTTCTTTGGAAAATGCACTGCATTCTCTTCGGCAACCCGGCTGTCCTATTATATTGAGGACCCGTGGCTTTGCGACACCAGATTTCTCTGGTTTTGCCCTTTCGGAGATGATTTATGTTCTTTTACACAGCACTTTTCTCTGTGTTCTCTGTGCTGTGATTATACAATATGTCCAGAATGGTGCTAGTTTAAGGAATTTTGCAGTAATCTCGGGACTGTCCCCAGGGTTATCGGGGGCTGTCCCAAGAGTTTACGAGCCACGAAGAACCACAGTGGTTTGCACCGCAAAAGCTTGGAACAGCCCCCATGCGGGGACAGTCCCGGTTTTGCTGCGAGATTACTGAAAATTTGCTAAAACTTGTGCCATTCCAATATGTTGTCCCCTTACATTTCTTATCTAATTGAATAAAAAAACGCTCACCCCGTTGCCGAAGTGAGCGTTTCTCAAGTCATTTTTATAAAAGGCTTGAAGAAGTCCGCTGAATCTTCTTCGGCAACCCGGCTGTCCTGCTAATGAGGATCCGTGGCTTTGCGTCACCGGATCACTCCGGCTTTGCCCTTTCGGTAGATAGCTATTCGCTAAATATTTATCTTGCTCGTCAGAATACATTGACCAAATAAATAAATCAAGAAAAAATGAAAAAAGACTCATCTCTTTTAGAATACTGTCCCAAATGGCACACGTTTAAGGGTAGATGTCAGCAAAAACGGGACTGTCCCCGCATGGGGGCTGTCCCAGGCTTTTGCGGTGTAAACCACCGCAGTTCTTCGTGGATCGTAAACTTCCGGGACAGCCCCCGATAGAGCTGGGGACAGTCCCAAGTTTGCTGCAATAATGCTTAAACTAGTGCCATTCAGGATTGTCCCCCAAAAACTTGAACTCCAGCCAGTTCGAGCATGCTGACAAGTTTTATCAAAGGAAGCCCGATCAATGCGTTATAATCCTCACCCTCCATTTTCTCCATCAAAGCAATCCCCAGCCCTTCAATTTTGAAAGATCCAGCACAATCAAAAGGCTTTTCCCTCTGTAAATAATTAAAAACCTGTTCATCAGTCAGATTTCGAAAACTGACAGAAAAAGTTGCATAATCTGTTTGAACTGTGCCTCTACGGCTATCCAACAATGCTAATCCAGTATAAAAACAGAGGGTTTTCCCAACCATCTGTTTCATTTGTTGAAACGCAGCATCCAGATTGCCTGCTTTTCCGACCGGGCGTTTACGTTGATCAACAAATACCTGATCAGATCCGATAATCAGCGCATCAGGGTAACTTTCCACCAGACTCTGAGCCTTACCAAGAGCGAGATGACGAACCAGCAATGCCGGAGCCACATTTGGATCTATTTCTTCAACAAAAATGGGTGCGGCAGAAATAAAAGGGAGCCGCAGCTGGCGCAAAAGCTGCTGCCGATAAGGGCTGGTCGAAGCCAGAATAATTTTTCTCATCAGGATTCCTTTTTTCGCCCAGCCCCATTCTCAAGCAACCATTAGGCTGCCAGATGGTGGGTCGGACAATATTCAGTAGATTTACGACTCACCCACGCAAATAATTGATTGCACTCCCTGACCGAGTTCATTCTCTGCAACAAACTTTTAACTTCAGACAACATTTGCTGTAGTAACAATGACTGGTCAACGGCATCAGAAAAAGATTCTATCACCCCTGCTTCAGTCCATACCGGAAGAATCTGGGCAAACTCTTTATCCCCCAGAAAAACCTCGCCCCAGAGTTCACAGGTTCCATCTCCAATCAACCCACGGATCACGCCGGTTGATTCAACTCCAGAACATTGTAAGTCTATATCACGGATGTCAAAGTAGATACTGCATTCGTTTGTGCCACTTGCCGGGGATAACCAGATCATCGCTTCCTCCTTTGGAAAGTTATCGAGTTACCACCCATTTTACGCAGTCGTATGTCAAATAATGTCACACT
>JAYEME010000094.1:0-3911 GCA_034717915.1 Thermodesulfobacteriota bacterium | reverse complement strand
CGCTTCTTCTTGTTCACCGGGCACGTCTTGCTGTTCCGCCTCGGTCCTGTTCCGTTCTGCGGACCTGTCCTCTTGTACTGTCTCGGTCGGGGTGCTGATTTCTTCTGTGCCATTTTGTGCCTCCTCTTTCGGTATTAGCCCATATCCCTCATCAACGGGAACAATATCATGAGTTTCATTCTGTCCCTTTAATGAGCGTTGGGTTCTTGCTATCTTCTCGTTCTTGAATACATCGATATCTGCGCCTGTAATCGGGACTGTGCCTTGTTTTAAGCCTTCTTTAGTGTATCGGCCTGCATCTGTCGTTTCCGTCTCTGTAGAAGGCTGTGCGGTGTCCGGCAGAGCCTTAATATCCCCTATATAAGATGTATCGGGTCTACCGGGTGAACCAATCGGAAGAAGTTTAGATTGATCATCTATTTCAGATCGAGCTATATCCTTATCAGCAAGTGCCTGTCTGTCAGCTTCTTCCTTGTCAAGGATTGGCTTATATGCTTTCTCCTTACGGCGGGCAAGGTCGTTCAGGTAGTTGTCCCAATCTGTTGCCTGCTGTTTCTGTTGATGGAAGATATCAGCCTCCACTCCTTTCTGAGGCGTATCGATATCCCGACTGATATCCGGTTGAGGGATACGCCTAGGTACTTTATGGAACACATCACCTTCTACCCCTTGCAAGGGAATATCCAAATCCGAAACATCCGGCATCTTGATTGCCCCCATTTTATCCAAAGGGACATTCTCGTCAATATTTGCTTGTTCACCAATGGCAACTGCGGCATTAGTCAGCCAAATATCTTTCAGCGTTTCATTGGTTTTACCTATTTCTTTGCCTATGGCCTGAGCCACTGCCGCTCTTTGCTTCGGATCGGCTTTACCATCACGCATGACATTGTAATTCTGCCTGCTGATTGCAACACTGCCGCCAGCACCTAATCCTCCGAAGATTGCCGAAGCAACCGCAATCGGACCAAGCTGTTTTTCCCAGTTTTCCCAATATTGCGGGTTGGTCAAGACCTCCTGTATGGTCTCATCCTTACCAGTTTTCATGTCCACCAAAGTTTGGATATTGGCGTTTATTGTTTCACCGATTGTCTCGGCAGCCGTTATCCCCGCACCCTTTTTAATAGATTGCTTGAATACGTTTTTAGCAAGAAGCTCCTGCAATGATTTTTCAGCTACCTTTGTTCCAAATTTAAGCCCGCCGCTCAAAAGTCCAGCACTTAAAACATCAGACGCCAGCTCTGTTGCTACTTCCGATACCCCATCAATAGCTGCCGGATATTGCGCTTTTGATTTTGCTTCTTCAAGAGAAAGTCCCTGGTCAACATATCTCTGGGTATACCGTTTATAAGAATCATGATATTGGCTTGCCCCAAACAAGGGAGACCCGGAAGCTACCCCAATTGCAAGCGGAATAAATCCAGTCCCTCCTGTTCCGACGGCTACCGCTAATCCCGGTATCATCGCTCCCATAGAAGTTACAGCACTTTCAACCCCTTGAGATAATACTCCAACAAAATCCTCTCTTCTCACCGAGTCACGCATCTTTATGTTTTCTATCTGTTCCCCAGCCTTGTCTCCCCATTCAGCAATATTTTTAGCAGTTTCAGAAGGTACGAACCGATCAACTATCTCGGCTGTGCCGGCTGCCGCTTTAGCTCCAAGTTGAGGAACTCCCATCATCCCGCGACCAACTGCATTGCCAAGAGATTCTGTTATCCCCGGAGTGGCAAAATAGTCATCAATGGTTGAATCAATCAGCTCAGGAGTGAAGTTGAACATCCTATCATCAGTCGGGGCGTTGTCAGCGATTGGAACTGCTGAAGGGGTTGGAGATACAACAGGGTCCGACTGTAGAACTGAATCAATGGTCTCGTTAATCAGCTCAGGAGTGAAATTGAACATCCCGTTATCAACGGTTTTGCTGAAATCCATTATAAGGCTTCCTTCTTACTTCCTGGAGGATTTTAGGTACTAACTGTTTTATCTCTGCCTGGTTGTATCCTTGTGCCCTCAGTTTATACGTAATACTCTTGATAATAATCTGTTCAGGAGTATCCCTGGGGTCTATTGCCTGCCGAGCTTGACTCTCTAGCTGTTCAGAGAATGATGGTGGTTGACTGGTAAAAGCATCACTAATTTTACCGGGAGCGTTAAATATCCATTCTAATCCACTTTTAGCCCCTTTTTCTAAAATATTACTAGTGGTTGTATCCTTGAGAAGCCGGTCCCCTAGTCCTGGGCCATCTTCTTTCGAGATTCGCCTTTCAAACATATCATTATATAAATCTCTAGTTTCATCAATGATTGATTGTATAATTTTTTCTTCATCCCTGGCTTTCACTCCGGGGTCAGGAGCGGACTGCGTTGGCTGTGACATTGCTTGTAAAGAAGGCCCAGTCTGCTGTTTAAGATAATCAGGAACTTGGCTATTTACGGGTTGCTCATGCACTGAAGCGGCCCCCCCTGTCGGCGGCTGCCCCCCTGTCTGCGGCTGCCCGGCTGCCGGGGATGAACCCCCATAAGGATAGGCAATGCCCCATCCTTTAGTATCAGGGTCATCCCAAATTCGTCCTTCTTTCCCCTTAATTGTTATTTCCCGTCTGCCCAATTGCCCTTTTTCAATAAGATGATCAAGCCCAAGCCTGATTACATCAGCCCGAGACCTTATACCGCTCTGTGGGTTTGCTTTAGCCAGTTGAACTCCGATTCTGTATGCATCTTTCAGAGCCATGGCTGCCTGCTCGTCAACCGAACCATCTGGATTGCGTAACTCTACTTCGGGGAATATTTGTCCCAACATCGGGACGCCCATAGTAAAAACTTCCTTCCAAGTGTCTTCATCCATTTGTGCAAAACCTGTGGATGATTGAGGTGAGCCATCGCCCTTAGCATCAGCATCAGCATTAGCTTTAATCCTGGCAGCCTCTACCCTGGCCCTGGCATCAGCATCAGAATCATAATTTCTCCAATCTGATTCGATGTTGGCTGAACTTCTTTCCCTTGCAGCTATTTCTTCTGGAGTACTTGCATCACCAGAAATCCCGTAAGCAGTTCGAGCGCCGGCATAAGGGGTAATACTGCCAGCTTCTACACCTTTATTCAAAGTCGATGTTCCCCAATTTGTTCTAAGAGCATTGGCATTACTTTCATTGGCCTGCCCCTGATACGCCTGCCCATGACTCAACTTCATTGAAGCCTCAGCCGCCGCCTTCATCCGCTCATTAGAGATGGCGTATAACTTTTGCCCCATTTCAGCACCAAGCCCCGGAGTTATCTGGTCAAGCTGCTGCATTACCGGAGCGAAGGTAGCCGGATTGTCAAAGTCAATATCGCTGTTAGCGAGGATATCGGAAACCGCATTGAGGTCTATCTGCTTATTTACCCGATCAATACCCCGATAAACATCATCACGGGTATTCGCTCCCATCATCATAGCTGCTTCCGCTCCTGTCTTTAAAAAACTATCAAGACCACCCATTTCAGCCTCCCATCCCTACTCTTGGTCGCTGTTGTAACATCTGTGCCAAAGAGGGGTTCTGTTGACTTCTTGCAAGCTGTTTAAACCCTTCCGGGCTAACCCGCTGTTGTGGTTGTCGCTGAACAGGCCGCTGTTGTGGTTGTCGCTGAACAGGCCTCTGGACAGGCTGCTGCAAAGGCCTCTGAACAGGCTGCTGTCTTTGCGCGGGCTGTTGTGGAAGTCTCTGCTGCTGCCTTTGGGCAAGTTGCCCTTCTCTCTCCCGTCGTTTCTTCTGGGCTAAGGCGATAACCATCTGCCTCTGATCTGCCGGCATCTGCTGTAACTTTTCCAGGAGCATAGCGTTCTTCATTGCTCTATCCTGATCAGGCGTTACCCCTTGTCCCTGCACCTGTGGTTGGTTTTGTGCGATACTTTGTAAGCTCATTTTAAT
>JAYEME010000093.1:0-3941 GCA_034717915.1 Thermodesulfobacteriota bacterium | reverse complement strand
ACAGGCGTAAAATCTGTTCTTGCTCAATCGCCAGAGATTGGAAATAAAACCCACCAGAATTAGCGGAAAAAAGAGTGTAAATAATATGTTCAACCTGACTGCGAGCTGCCAACCAGAGGTCTTTGGGGGCGACGACACCACGCTCAACCAGCAACTTTCCGAGAGAGTTTTTTTTACTTACCAGCAAGCGTAATTCCTGCAGCGCGTCCCGCTCAATTTTCCCCAGGGAAAACAACACTTCACCCAGATCTTCACTGATAAAAGTACTGGTGGCAAAAACAATTTCCCCCTGCTGAAAGTAGAGTGCTTTTAATCCACCTTCGAGTTCAATTGTCAAAATACCGGTTTTGCGAAACATGTTAAAATAGGAGAGCAGGTCGGTGATAGAACCTTCTTCCAGTATCCCGGAAATCAGTACTGGCTCTTCCGCGTCAGGACGTCCAAGCAGCAGATGAGACGCAGAGGCAGAAATAACCGCCAAGGGCTGATCCCCCAGGGGTCGGTAGATTTCAGGTGGCAACTGCAGAGAGCCGCTGTTATCAACTTTAATTTTGGTCATAAACCCTGATCAGCTTTCCAGGTTAAAAGCTAGTGTTCTGTCATGTGTAGAATGTCGTAAAATTGCGCCGGAATTTTGCATGACAACAAGACGTGACTTTTGCTGCATAGCCAAAGCTATACAGCGGAAGTCATAACGCAGTTGACGCGTAAAATAACCAGCAAGCTTCGACAGTTCATGCATGACTGGACACTAACCCCTCAGCAACCAGTTGTTGTAGCTGTGGAGCCATATCATCAAGGGGACCCATCGACATTTCACCACTCTTTCGAATCTTCAGTTCAACATTACCCTCTTTTAAATTGCGCGCACCAACGGTTACCCGTAGCGGAATCCCGATCAGATCAGCATCTTTAAACTTGATCCCGGGACGCTCATCCCGATCATCAAGCAACACCTCAATATTCAGATCAAGCAGTTGCTGATAGAGCTTTTCTGCCGCCTCACGCACCAGATCATCCTTGGGATTCAACATCGTTACCAGAACCTGAAAGGGAGCCAGTGGCATTGGCAATATCATTCCGTACTCATCATGATTCTGCTCAATCGCCGCCGCCACAGTCCGTCCGGCACCGATACCGTAGCAACCCATAACCAGAGGCCGAGACTTCCCTTCTGCATCCAGAACCGTGGCATTCATCGCTTCAGAATACTTGGTTCCCAGTTTGAAGATATGGCCGACCTCAATCCCGCGCCAACTTTCAAATTTTCCACTTTCACAGCGGGGACAAGGATCTCCAGCCACTGCCTGGCGGAGATCAGCAAACTGACTGACTTCGAAATCACGCACCTGATTGGCACCGATAAAATGGACATCGACCGCGTTGCCACCGACAACAAAATCAGCCAGCCCCTTAACTTCAGTATCGGCAATCACCCGGATTTTCAACCCGATCGGTCCGGCAAATCCGGTTGGTGCCCCGGTTACCTGCTTGACAACATCATCCTCGGCCATCAATGCCCAATCGACATCGAGAAAATTAGCAAGCTTGATTTCATTCAGCTCGCGATCACCACGCAACAAAACAGCCAGCACTTCATCATCCGAGGTTTGAACAATCAGTGTTTTTACCAACTGCTGCGGATTTATCTTGAGAAACCCAGCAACTTCTTCAATGGTTTTCTGCCCGGGAGTATCCACCTTCTGTAGTTCCTGCGTTACCGCTGGAGTTTTCAGATCACGATAGATCAGTTCCGCTTTCTCCACATTTGCAGCATATTCGCAGCTATCACAGGAAACTATTCCATCCTCACCCGATTCAGCTAGAACCATAAACTCGTGGGAAAAGTTTCCACCGATAGCCCCGCTGTCAGCCTCAACCGAACGGAAATTAAGCCCACAACGATTAAAAATATTTCGGTACGCCTGATACATTTTAGCGTAAGAGCTATCGGCACCAGCATCTTCCAGATCGAAAGAATAAGCATCTTTCATAATAAATTCACGACCGCGCATCAACCCAAAACGGGGACGGATTTCATCCCGGAACTTAGTCTGAATCTGATAGAGATTAAGCGGCAGTTGTTTATAAGAATTGACCGTATTGCGAACAATATCGGTGATCACCTCTTCATGGGTCGGCCCCATACAGAAATCGGCACCTTTGCGATCCTTAAACCGCAGCAGTTCTTTGCCATATTTCTCCCAGCGACCCGACTCCTGCCACAATTCTGCCGGATTTGCCATCGGCATCAGACACTCAATCGCTCCAGCTCGATCCATCTCTTCACGAATAATCTGTTCCATCTTGCGCAATGAACGTAGGCCAAAAGGAAGATAGCTATAAATACCAGCAGCAGCTTTGCGAATCATTCCCGCCCGCAGCATCAAGCGGTGACTGATCACTTCAGCATCAGCAGGAGTTTCCTTAAGAGTCGGCAGAAGATATTGGGAGTAACGCATACATTTTTTCCTGTTCCGTTGACGAGTTAGGGGAATATATATAAGTATCGAAAATTAACCTGATTTTTACAGAAAAGCAAGTCCAAGCAAACCTGAAATCATTTAATTTCCTCCAGCAAATCATCATACACAGCGACCATCCCACCCCAATCATAATAATCAACCATCACTTGCAGCTTTTCCTGACGCAGAGATTCAATATTCAAGCAAGCACTTCCAAGTCGTACAACCAGATCAGAAAAGTCTGTGTAGAAACAACGATCACAATAAGCAGCAGTTATGTGTTCAGGATAAGCGAGTCGCCCTGGTAGCAGAGGAAAACAGTTGCAATAAATCGCCTGCACCACACTGATGCCGAAGAAATCGTGGATCGACGTAACGGGAAGAATATCAGCTCGCCACAGCCAGGCGGCATAGTCAGAGAAGTTCTCCACATAGCCCCAATGAACAATCCGGTTAGCCAACCTGACTTTTGCCTCAGCAAATATTTTCGGCACCTTGCGGTAAGACTCTCCCAAAACTGCCAGCTCAAAACCGATATTCTGTTCCTGCAAAACATAGAGAGCCTGAAAAAAATCCTGGGGATTTTTATCGTATTCCCAACGGTGGTTCCAAAGAATCAACGGTGGTCGATCCGCTACCGTTCCAAGTTCAGAGCGATAATCATCAAACTTTTTCAGATCAAGACCCAGGTGCAGAGTTCTGCTCTTGTCGATAATTTTCTGGGTCGTTTCTATCTCATTTTGATCCGGGAATGATTTCAGAAATCGGGGCAGTTCCTGCAAAAATGATTGTCGATGATAATCAGAATTAAACAGCACCGCATCGGCCACCAGAGCCGACGTATAATTGATAAAACCGTAATGAGCATCTCGCTGTTGCTGTGGATCTTGGTCGGTTGGAGACCAGGGGTAGGTGAGCTGATTTTCGTGAAAGTAGATGGCAGTGGGGATATCGGCTGTCTGTTTTCGGGTCAGAGCAAGAAAAGTGGTCAAATCGAGCATGTCGGTCGCAAGAAGCAGATCTGGTTTATATTCACCGGTCAGAAACTCTTTTGACAGAGTCACCGCGCCACCGTGCATCCGCCACTTCCAATGTTGCCCCTTTAAGCTGAGAATTTCGACCTGATGGCGGCTCCGAGCTGCATACTCTTGTGCCCAGGATGCGTGGGATCCGGCAAAAAAAGGTTCAAGCAGAACTATTTCCATGACAGGGTTTTCATTCCGCTTCTTGTTGCTCAATCATCCGCCAGGCTTCTTCGACCAGAGCATCCGCCAGATCGTGCTGTGGCACCTTGCGAACAACTTCGCCATGGCGAAACAGAATCCCCTGCCCCACGCCCCCCGCGAGTCCTAAATCGGCTTCACGTGCTTCTCCTGGGCCATTCACCACACAGCCCATCACAGCAATGGTGAGTGGTTGCGGGAAATCGGCCAGCCGCTGTTCAACCTCTTCGGCTATCTCGATCAGTTCAATCTG
>JAYEME010000092.1:0-15514 GCA_034717915.1 Thermodesulfobacteriota bacterium | reverse complement strand
ACAGGAGGACGCTTTCTATTGTACTCAAAAGGAAATTTCATGCCCTTTGAGATTAAAAATTTCTCCATCACCCCACAGCGGGTCAACAAGTTTGTCCAACCGGTACAGTTGCATTATTCTCAGGATGGAAATTCACGTTCTTGGGAGGCGGTCAAAAGTCACGACAGTGTTTCTGTGCTTCTTTATCACACCGGAAAAAATGCTTTTCTTGTGGTCAAGCAATTCCGACCACCTGTTTACATGACCCATAAGCATACCTGCACCTATGAACTGTGTGCGGGAATTGTTGATAAACAAGTATCGCTGGAACAGATCACCAGAGAAGAGATTAACGAGGAGTGTGGCTATGACGTCCCGCTGGGGAAACTGGAAAAAGTCAGTTCATTCTTTACCAATGTTGGCATAACCGGAAACCAGCAGCACCTTTACTTTGCAACAATAGATAACTCAATGAAAGTGCATGAGGGCGGCGGGGTTCAAAACGAACAGATCATACTGGAGTTCATTCCACTTTCCGAGGCAAAAGCATTTCTGTTCAATGAAGATCTAGCTAAAACACCAGGCTTAATGTTCTCTTTTTATTGGTATTTTGAACAGTATGGCATGCACGGATAAAACAGAACCTATTGATGATGGCGTTGCAAAAAGTCCGCCCTTGTATGTTAGTTCCACGCCAAATATGAGTAAGGATTTTTTGCTTAGCCATTCCATGAGTTTTTTTTGCGAAAGCATCATTGATGAACAATTAAGCTCGGCTGTCCTATCGCCTGAGAAGCAAGCTCAAGAACCTCATCAAGGGGAATTAAACTCCTGGTTTTGGCGATAAACCCATTGACATGAACAAAGCGGATTTCCGGATTGGAGGCAACTGAGCGGAAGTCAACCACCATATTATCCCCCAACCGCAACATTTCCCACCCTGCACCACGGATTGACGGAGTAATACTCATCACCACATCTTCGTCATTCAGAGCACGAAGATATAGCTCCATTGACAGCTTAGGATTATCTGCAATGTGACTGACAAGAGCCTTGAGATGTTTTATCGGCAGAATTTGAGTCTCTTTTTTCAGCCGCTCCAGTCGGGTCATTTTCAGACCAACCATCTTAATAAAATCTTCTCCAAAATCTTTCATCAATCCATAAAAAGTATCCTCCTCGGTTAAGGATGTTACTTTTGAAAAACAGGACAGAATATAGCCATCAATCGGTGAAGAAGATGCAAACAGAATACTGGTATCGACACCAAGGTATTCAGCGGTTTTATAAGGCCCCCTGACGTCCATCATACTCATTTGTGCGTACCAACCAAAAACTATCGTGGCGGTATCATGATAGCCAAGGTACCTCATCACCAGATGAAATGCACACGGATATGTTGGATCCTGATGATGATCAAAATTGTGTTTTTCTACATCATGCTCCATGCCGACATCGACAACATAGGTATCGGGGTCAGCAAGATCTTCACTGGTTGCTTCACGGCGAAAAACTTCAGCAGAACCCAGAGTTGCAAGCAAAATACTTACAGACATGAAATCGTCTTTATGGGCACTGCCGGGATGGGTAATAATTTTATACACCTGACTTATCCTACTATTATCATTAAGTTTATAGAAATATTCACCAAAAATATTGAGCACTGATAAAATCAGTTTTCAATATTCAAATTCTAGCATATATTTTTACAAATTGACTCATTAAAATCACTGCCCCATAGAAAAGCCACCTTGATTGAACGACTTCTTGCAATAACATCAAGGGAGGTCAACACCACAGCTCCCATCGCAAAAGGGCTGATTTTCTGTTTTTCCACAACTGCACAAATAAACCCGCTCCCGCTCCTTGATCTCAAAGCGGATTGGCGTAAACTCCCCACCTTGATGATGTCCATCGCAAAAAGGCAAACTTTCAGAGTGCCCGCAGGTACAGCGATAGTAAACTCCCGGATCAAGAGTCAGAGCCATTGGCATTCCGGCATCATTATTCATTTTACTCATAAAAACCTCTCAATAAAAGGATTACTGTTCATTAAATTTGTTATTTCAATTTACAAGAAATTCAGAAATATTTGATCACGCCAATTGTAGAAACAATTTTAGCCGCTGCATAAATTTTGTTTCCATCCCAAGATCTTCAAGTTATTTCATAAAAAGCATCATCAATGCAATCAATGAGATAGCGAAACATCAAATCAATGTTAGAATCAATCTGGAGGTGAATCATGACAAAAAATAACATTATCCTGATTGGCATGCCCGGCGCGGGTAAAAGTACCGTTGGAGTGATCCTGGCCAAACGGATCGGTTTTCATTTCATCGATACCGATCTGCTCATTCAGTCTCAGGAAAAATCTCGCCTACAGCAGATTATTGATTCTCAAGGGTTGGAGAATTTTCGTAAAATTGAAGAACAGATGCTCCTCAGCCTGCATACGGAACAGAGTGTTATTGCAACTGGGGGATCAGTCGTCTACAGTGAAAAAGGGCTAGAAGTGCTGGGCAAAACCGGACTTCTGATTTACATTCAGGTTTCCTTGACAGGCTTACAGAAAAGGATAGCCGATATGGGTCAACGCGGCCTGGTTATGGCTAAAGAGCAGACATTTGAACAACTCTATCAGGAACGGACTCCCCTTTACAAAAAATTTGCCAAATTGACTATTTCTGGTGAAGGGATAAACGCTGAACAGGTCGCAGCAACGGTCGAAAAAGAGATTAATCAAATCTGGCCTGAACTAACACTCTAAAGAATTTTCCGGTTCCCCCCCCTGAAATAGGTTATAATGGATTATTTCAGCCCGTAGATAAAAAGTACCGACGACAGAAAGAAGTTTATGAGTCCAGACCAGATTGATGATTTGTTACAGAAAGGGATTGAAGCCGCCGAAAAAGGCTACATCCATTCTGCCCAGGTTTTTCTCGGACAGGTTTCTGAACACCGCAAAACTCCGGAACTGCATAGTTACCTGGCTTACTGTCTAGCCAAAGGGCAGGGACGAATGCACTCTGCAGCAAAAATCTGTCGTGAATCAATTAAGCGTGAACCGAATAATTCACTCCATTATCTGATTCTGGGGCGTATTCTATTGCAATCCGGGGACAAAGGAATGGCCATCGATGCCTTCCGGCAGGGACTTAGAGCCAGTCCGAACCCTCTGATTATCAATGAATTAAAAACACTCGGCTTGCGCAAACCTGCAGTTTTAAAAAGTCTCAAAAGGAACCACCCCATTAACCGCGCACTGGGAAAAATATTTGGTTTTGTCGGTTTCAGATAGAATCGATAATCTATCCGTGACGGGTCAGAAAACGATCCAGTTCATTGGCAAATTTCTGTTTATCTTTAGCACTGAAAGCCGTCGGTCCTCCGGTTTCAACTCCGTTACTCCGCAGATCATCCATGAAATTTCGTACCGATAATCGCTCCCGAATATTCTCCTCGCTGAAAAAATCCCCACGTGGATCTAACGCATGCCCACCCTGGCTAATCGTCTCAGCGGCCAGTGGAATGTCTGCTGTGACAACCAGATCTCCCGGTTCCAGCTGTCGGACAATTTCCTGATCAGCAACATCAGCCCCGGCTGAGACCCGAATGGAACGAATCCATTGTGAGGCAGGATGTCCCAATGAACGGTTCGCCACCAGAGTTAATATCATTTTCTTTCGCTCTGCCGCCCGATAGAGAAGTTCCTTAATCGGTTTCGGACAGGCGTCAGCATCAATCCATATTTTCACTTATGACTCCAGCTTTTTGATTGAGACAAGGGCAGCGCGAACATTCAAAAATCATCCCAGCCATCCAGCACCGATGATTGATTATAGGCCGAAACGGTCGATTCAAAAAAGTTACTTTTCACGTCCCCTTCCCCTTCGGTATCCGCCAATTTTTCCAGATGTTTATATGGATTTTTGTCAAACCCGTCATACAAGTTTCCACCAAAACCCAATTTGCTCCAGCGCTCATTCGCCAGCCACTTGGTATACATCTCGGTAGTTTCTTCGCTGACACCAAGAACACCATCACCAATAATATGATTGGTCCAGGCGATCTCCTGATCAACAGCAAAACGGAACATCTCTTCAACTTCTGCGGCGGGGAAATAATTGGCATCCAGCTCACGGATTTCCCGGACAATAAACTCGAACATCACGCAATGGGTTAACTCGTCACGATTGATATAGCGGATCACCTCCGAACTACCCAGCATCAGGTTCCGACTGGCCAAATTGTAGAAAAAGTTGAAGCCATTATAGAAATACAGCCCCTCAAGCAGATAGTTGGCAATAATGACCTGGGCAAACTTTTTTTCAGAGGGCTCGTCGATAAAATCCTGATAAATTTGTGCAATGTACTTATTGCGCCCAAACAACACCTTGTCGGTTCGCCACTTGTCATAAATGGAATTACGCCGATCTGCCGGGATGATCGATTCAACAACATACTGGTAACTCTGACTATGAATTGCTTCCTGGTACTGTTGAATTGCCAGCAGCAGATTAACTTCGGGTGCCGTAATGTAATCGTTGATATTTGACAGGTTATTCGTCTGGATACTGTCGAGGAAGATGAGGAACGACAAAATCCCATCATAAGCCTGACGTTCTTCAACGGTCAGATGTTTATAGGGCTCGATATCGCTGGACAGATCGGTTTTTTCGGGAATCCAGAAATTGGCCATCATATTGCGGTACAATTTGTTGGCCCATTGATAGCGGACATTATTCAGATTAAAAATATTGGTGCTGTTCCCGCCGATAATCCGTCGGGTTTCCAGCGAATCATCCCCTTCGGGATTAAATAATCTTTTTGCTTTCATGGTTTTTTCTCCCCGCGGTTATTTTTTCTTTACCCAGACGCTATCCTGCACAGGAAACGCACTCCTCTTTAGCAGAAGCGATATTGCTATTTTTCTGGATACTCCGGGTATAGTAAATCGCTTTACAGCCTTTCTTCCAAGCTTCCATGTGTGTTTCATATATATCTTTCGCCGTAATGTTTTTATTCAGGTTAAACAACAATTCCATTGAGATCCCAGTATCCACATATCTTTGTAGCCGCGCTACGACATCGACAACTATTTTCTGGTCGATATGTTTCGATTCCTGATAATGCCATAGCCTCTCTTTGATAAATGGCGGAACAATCGGTACGGTTCCGTTACTGTTATTATCGATATAAAATTTGCTGAAAATCGGTAAAATACTGGCTGTGCAGCCCTGAACAATGGAACTGCTGGTATTGGGAGCAATTGCGGTAATATGACTGTTACGAATACCATGTTCAGCAATTCGGTCGAACAGTTCATCCCAATCCAGGGTTGCATTTTCGACAAACCAATCGCGCTTGCGACTGAGAATCTGTTCTTGTGACCAATCACTTCCTGCAAACAGTGGATAGCGTCCGCGCTCTTTGGCAAGAGAACAGCTGGCCGAAGTGCAATGATAGGCGAAAGATTCTGCCAATTTATCAACAGCATCAGCCGCACCAATATAAGGGATATCACGCCGAGCCAGATAATCAGCCAATCCCATCAGACCTACTCCGATGGTTCGTAGCAGTTCATTGTGCCGCTGCCCTTCAGCGACCGGGACATCGGTAATATCGATACAATTATCCAGAATACGCACCGAAGTTTCACAGATGCCTGGTAGTTCGTCATCATCAAGGTTCGCCAGATTGACCGAAACCAGATTACAGGTATGCACCAGTCCAGGATCGACATCCCGCCTGATCGTATCGTTTTCAAACAGCTGTGGCCCAATCTTGGTCGGCTTGACCACAGAAAACGATTCGACACACAGATTGGTGCAAGGGATGATACCGACATGCTTATTCGGATTGGCTCGATTGATGGTGTCCTTGAAAGTGATGTAAGGCATGCCACTCTCGATCTGCACCTTCATGATCTGTTTGTACAAAGCCTTGGCGTTAACTTTTTCATAAAGTTCGATCCGACCTGCTTCAACCTCCTCGTACAGAAACTTCAAAACCTTCTCGAACTCTTCACCCCACAGATCTGCCAGCTCATATTTGTATTTCGTGCGGATTTCATGGGGATCAAACAGATACCAGTCTTCGCTATTTTCTACCGCCTGCATGAAACGATCTGTTACCACTACCTGAGGAAATACATCGTAAGCCTTGCGCCGCTGATCTCCGTTTTCAGTCTGCAGCTCAAGGAAACCCTCTATATCCAGATGCCAGCTCTCCAGAGCCACGGTCACCGCACCAGCACGTTTACCACCCTGGTTGAAATAGAGGGCGATATCATTGACGACGCGGATATTCGGCACAACACCACCTGCCCGGCCGAGAGAGTTGCGGATCCGCGCCCCTTGGGAACGGATCCGACTGATACTGACGCCGACCCCACCGCCACCGGAACTGATCTGCCCGACTTGCTCAAAAGTGTGAAAAATGCTGTTGGTATCATCATCGAAAGCGGTAATAAAGCAGCTCGACAGATTGCCGTTCGGTTTGCGCAGATTGATCAGGATCGGTGTCGCCAGGGATATTTTACGTTTGGCCAGCATACTGTAAGTATCGCGAACCCGCAGCAGACGGATTTCGTGTGGCTGATTCTGCTCGATCAACAGAGCAATCGTCAGCAACGCTTCCTGCGGCATTTCGATCACTTGATTGTCATATTCGAGCATGTAGCGTTTGATCAGCAAGCTGATCCCGGCATAATCGAAGTCGTAATCGTACTCCTGCTGCAAAAACTGTCCCGCCTTATGCAGTTCCTTTTCGGTATATTTCTCCAACAGCAATGGGGTGTAAATCCCCTTGGCAACAAAATTTTTGACGGTCTGGCAATAACTTGGATAGCGGTACTCATAAGGAATATCACGTGCGATATGCACACGCTTATAAAAATCGACCAGTTTCAAGCGTGCCGCCAGAATCCGCCAGTCCGGTTCTTCGATGGAAGTCAATCGTAGGGATGTCTCTATAACTGTTTCGTGGATTTCTCCCGTCGTCATATTGTTACGGAAATGAATTTCCAGATTCGATTCCAGCTCAATCGGATTGATATCCAACCCTTCTGCCGCCCATTGGATAACTTTACGAATTTTTGCTATATCAAGTGGTGCAGTTTCCCCATTTCGTTTGATAACACGATAACGTTTTGCCATGTAACTAACTCCTCCTCCATTTAAAAGAAACACTATATCTAGTGTCTTAAGAAAGAGGAGTATACATCATATTGAGACAAAATTAAGATAAAAATAGTAATTAATTGTTTAAATTTAAATAATTTTCTGATGATAACTAATCTTCCGCTTAGATAGCGAGATTTTGGAATATTGCCCCTTCCCCCTTGATGGGGGAAGGTTGGGATGGGGGTGGATTGTTGCTATTCTCCCCTCTCCCTAACCCTCTCCCATGCCGGGGAGAGGGAATTTTATACAGCGGAAGATTAGTGCTAATCAGGTCTTTTTTTCATAGAAACTCCCGTTGTTTAACGTCTGAACTGATCTGGACAAGTCGGTCTTTGCCTTTTCCTCCAACTATGGTTAAATACAGCAATGCCCCAACCACAGGAGGAAAATCATGGCAAACCGCCATATCATGACCGCATTCGGTAAAGACCGCGCTGGAATTGTTGCTGATGTGACTCGTCTACTGTATGAAAATGATTGTAATCTGGAAGATACCACCATGTCGATGCTGGCGGATGAATTTACCCTCAGCCTGCTGTTTTCCAGCCAGCAAACCAACATTGATGAGCTCCTCACCAAAGAATGTCGTCGCCTGGAATTGGATAAAGGGATTTCCGCATTCATACGTCCACTACAACCAGCGCAAGCGAGAGAACAGAAAAACTATAAAACCTGTACCCTGCATATTGAGGGATTGGATCAGGCTGGTATCGTCTATAAAACCAGCCAGTTTCTTGCCGATCAACAGCTCAACATCATCCAGCTTGAATCGAACGCCGATGCTTCCCCTCAAAGCGGTGCAACAATCTATAGCATGACTATTCACGTCCAGGTTCCAGAAGAATTACCCTTTGACCAACTGGAAGAAAAACTGTCAGCCGTTGCCGATGAACTGCATGTCGATGTCAGCATGGCTCGCTAAATAAAGGTTTCTCAAAAGATAAAAGGGTTGGTCTCTTGCCGACCCTTTTATCTTTTAACAGTTCCCCTCGAAAATCACTCCATCTTGCCTGATAACAAATTTTAAGAAGTTATTTTGGCATCTACATCCTATTAACTACGGTAAAATCGGGACAAAGGAAGAATAATTCCTGAATCCTTAAAAATTTGTTTATTTTAAATAAGTTTTATTATAAAATGCAATTTAACTCTTGGAAGGTAGGAACATACCGCAGACACTGCAAACATTTTGTTGGAGGCGAAAATGGCAACAAAAGTCAAATTTGGAATATCGCAAAAACTTCTGCTCACACTCCTGGTAGTTGCTCTAGTCCCATTGATAAGTATCTGGTTTGTCAGCTATCAAAGTATCACTGGTTTGACGACGGAAAAAGTCAACCAGGAGCTAACTGCAATCAATAACAACCTGATCACACATGTTGATGATTGGGTTGATATGAACCAACGGATGTTGCGGCAGAATGCCTCTTTAAACGAGATGCAGTCGATGCAATCACGCCTTCAGAATCCCGCGTTGGAAACAATTACAAAATACTATGATTGGGCCTATCTGGCATTTACCATTGACCCTAAGGGCAATAACATCGGTCGAAGTGATGGTAAAAAAACCAAATATTATGGTGATCGCGCCTATTTTACTCAGGTTGCTGAAGGTAAACAGTTTGGGAAACAGATTCTGATTGGGAAAACCTCTGGTAAACCAGCAATGGTTCTTTCAACTGGTATTTTTGATGAAGCAGGAAAGATCAAGGGCGTCTTAGCTCAGGCCATGACCCTGAATAAACTATCAGGAAAGATTGTCAGCAATCGAATTGGTGAAACAGGTTTTACTTTTCTGGTTGATGAAAAGGGCGAAGTTATCGCGCATCCTGATGCTGAGATGACACGCTCACGTGTAGATTTGAGCAAAAATCAAGCCCTTCAAGCTTTGAAACAGGGACAATCATTCTCCACTTATGACAATTTTAATGGCGATAAAATTGTAGCTGTTGCGCAAAAAACCGCTCAGGGCTGGGCCATGGTCAGTCAGCAAAACTATGCTGAAGCTTACCAGGTCATCAAAGCTGAAAACCAGAAAGCCCTCTATCTGTTGATTGCGACTCTGATTATTGTTGTTCTTATCGCTGTATTCGTTTCTCGATCATTAACAGCACCAATTCGGGATTTAACCGAAGTTGCCGATAAATACAGTCAAGGTCAGCTGGATCTTAAAATCAGTGGTCTGAATCGAAATGACGAAATCGGGCAGCTCAGTCAGTCAATTGAGAGGTTGGGAACAAGTATCCGGATGGCAATCAGCCGCTTACAAAAGAAAAAATCCTAGAGTTTAATTGCAGGGCAGTGGGAATCACTGCCCTGTTTTTATTTAACTTCGGTGCTGAGTTACTCAAGATAAAAAGATCAGAAGGTCTTTAGCGCGGCAATGGTAATCAATGGGAGTGGCTTAATCAAATCAACTGAGCACCCGATATGGTCCTGTGGCATAACTGCGGAATTGCAAGGTGTCATGGGGTTCCAACAATGCATCAATTCGTTCCCGGTTGACCGGATGAGAGACCCGCTGTTTGGCTTCCTCCTCCGAACACCATTTCACACCGGGGGTTTCTTCACTCGGCATTAACTCGCCAGAAGCGTAACGGGCGGTAAAACAAAAAATAATCGTTGCGGGAGGAGAAACTTTAGACCAGACAACTGCCAGTTTTGCATGGCTGATCGTGACCCCAGCCTCTTCCAACACCTCACGGCAGAGGGCAAAAACAAGCCCCTCTCCTTCTTCAACTCTCCCCTGCGGTAATTCCCAACCACGGATATGATGTTTTACCAGAAGAATCTGGTTTTGCGAGTTTCGGATCAGACAACTGACAACCACAACGTGTTTAGGCAAAGCTGTCAATTAATCTCTCCGTGCTCAGATTCAAAAACTTCGACCCGGCTTTGTAGAGACTCTTCCTGATGTTCTTTCGGCAGCAACACCCAGAGACGCCCATCCTGCTTCATTCTTCCAGCAATTTTTCCGGCATCATTGCCCATTCCCCAGAAAAAATCTGCACGCACCTGCCCTTTAATAGCCCCTCCCGTATCCTGCGCCACCATCAACTGTTGCAAGGGATTGTCAGTACCGGGAAAAGTGGTGGAAAGAAAAACCGGAGCTCCTAATGGGATAGTATGTGGATCAACAGCAAGGCTGCGCAAAGCAGTCAGAGGGACTCCTAAAGCCCCGGGAGGAGAGGTAAATTCAGCGGAAAGTTCACGAAAAAACACATAACTGGGATTTTCAGACAACAGCTGCTTACCAGCCTCGGGATTTTCCTTAACCCAGCGGCGGATATTCTGCATTGACATCTGATCCCGGGTCATCGCTTTTCGTTCCAATAATAATTTACCGATGGATCGATAGGGATGGCCATTCTGATTGGCATAATTAACCATGACCAGTTCACCATCTGGTAACCGGATGCGGCCAGAACCCTGAATGTGAAGAAAAAACAGATCCACGGGATCTTTAACCCAGAAAAGTTCTTGGCCGAAAAGAGGATTGCCGCCGTTATCAATTTCAGCTCGTTCGAAGAACGGCACGACTCGATTTCCAACAATTCGACCACGCAAACGATATTTACTCAATTCAGGATAAAGTTCATCCAGATCAATAATCAACATATTGTCCGGCTGGCTGTAGAGTGGGTATTTATACTCTTCTGTTGGTAGCCGGCTGCCGAGCAATTCAGGACCATAATAGCCGGTAATCATTCCGGCACTGCTGCCATCTTCATTACGCACCTGATAGGGTTGGAAGAACCGCTCAAAATATTCGCGAGCAACCAGATGACCAACCGGTGAAATAGTCACAGCTTCAGCACAAACTTGCTGCCACCGTTCCCGCTTGCCGATCGCTCGACAACTTTTTTGGAATGCCTCCAGTGCTGCTGCGGGGCGATCGAGTAGCCAGCCATCAACCTGATCCCAGCCAACCGGAAGCAAAGGCTCAACCTTAACGATCGGGGGTGGAAGCTCAATAGGTGGCTTAACAACCTCTGGAGGCTTACTAACACAACCCGCGAGAAGCAGAATCAGACAATAGAAGAGAAAATATTGTTTCATAGCGTCATTTCCAAAAGTTACAGCATATCGATCGGATCAACATCGATACTCAGATTAACCTGTTTTGGCAATTGCTTAATCCCGTTGTCAAACTGATCCAATAGTCGTCTAAGCTGAGGACGAGCAGCTGATTTCAGTAAAATCTGGTAACGACTTTTACCACGCAGCCGCGCCAGGGGACAAGGGCTGGGACCAAGAACCTCGACCGCTTGAGCGATGTTGGACAAATAATGACCAAACTGACTGGCAGCAGCTTGAACCTGGTGATTATTATTACCAGAAAAAATCAAATTCACCAGATGACCGCAAGGTGGGTAACCGAGCTCCTGCCTGAAAGGAAGCTCTTGTTGATAAAAGTCCCGGTAATCCTGCTCAGCAGCACACGTCAGTGCATAGTGGTCAGGATTGTAAGACTGAATAAAAACCTGACCACCCCCGCTGACTCGCCCTGCCCTGCCAGCAACCTGGGTCAATAGAGAAAAACTGCGCTCGCCAGAGCGGAAATCGGGAAAATTAAGGATACTATCAGCACCTAACACACATACCAGAGCGACACCGGGAAAATCATGTCCTTTTGCTATCATCTGGGTACCAACAAGAATATCAATTTTGTGAGCCAGCATTTCAGTCATTATCTTCTGATGTGCCCCTTTGCGGCTGGTAGTATCTCGATCCATCCGTGCAACTGTAGCGGATGGGAACAGTTCTTCTAACTCCTGTTCAAGCCTTTCAGTTCCGGCACCCTGTGGTTCTATGTTCAAACCCTGACACTTATGGCAGTGTTCTGGGACAGCATCAACGTAATCACAATAATGACAACGCAATTCTCGACTGCGCTGATGGTAGGTCAAGGTAATATCACAATTCGGACAATGAAAAGACTCGCCACAATCGGCACATAATAAAAAGGGGGCAAACCCGCGACGATTCAGTAACAGGAGAACCTGTTCCCGTCGCTCCAACGCCTGTAGAATTGCCTCAATCAGAGCATTGGACAATGTCCCTTCAACAACCTGCTCCCTTAAATCAACCAACTCAACCTTTGGCAAATCCCCGCCATGGACACGCTTGTCCAGCGTTAACCTGGTCAACGCTCCCTGCTCACTACGATAATAGCTGGAAAAGGAAGGAGTTGCACTGCCAAGGAGCACCGGACATTTCTGCTGTTGACCGCGAACCAAAGCTAAGTCACGAGCGTTATAACGAAATCCTTCACCCTGTTTGTAACTCGACTCATGTTCTTCGTCGACAACAATCAGACCAAGATTCTGTAATGGGGCGAAAACCGCTGACCGGGCACCGATAACAATTTGGATTCGATTACGAACAATTTCCCGCCAGGCATCATAACGCTCACCGGCAGATAAGCCACTATGTAAAACAGCAATCCTGACCCCGCTTGGCTCAAATCTGGCACGGAACCTGGCAACCAATTGTGGGGTCAGTGAAATTTCCGGTACCAGAATTAAAGCCTGCCGCTCAATCAGCAAGCATTGCTCAACAGCTTGCAGATAAACTTCGGTTTTGCCGCTGCCAGTCACTCCGTGGAGCAAAAAACCGGCAAAACTTTTTTTATTAATTGCTGCGGTAACAGATTCTATCGCTGCGTTCTGAGCACTGTTCAGGGTCAGGCATGCATCTTCAGGTAGTTTCTCTGTCATAAATGGATCGCGTAATTTTTCCTGTTCACTTACTTCAAGAACCCCATCCTCAACCAACCGCTTCAGCGCAGAATAGGGAGAAGGAAAATTGTCACGGATTTGGGCAAGACCAGCAGCCCCTTGCTGAACAATAAACTGCAACAATTCCTGTTGTTTCTTGCCACGTGGCTGCATATCTTGGTTCAGTGACTTGTAGAACGGTTCTGTCAGAATTTTTGTAATCGTTTTTTCACTGCCAAGACCCGCCGGAAGCGCAGTACGTACAACCTGCCCGATGGGATAACAATAATAATCTGCCGCCCAGCACAACAACTTGATCAATTCAGGAGTTAATAATGGTTCTACGTCAATTAATCCCTGTAGATCTTTTAAATCCTTAGCCTGACCCTGACGTAAGTCAAGCAGAAAACCAATTGTGGTTCGACGCCCAAAAGGTATTTTGACCCGCATCCCAATATGGGCAGCACCAATCAGGTTATCGGGCACACGATATGAAAATAACTGTTTGAGCGGCACATTTACCGCGATATCGGCAATTAATTCAGACAAGATATTTACTCATTCAAAGTAAGGAAAATCTCTAATTGTATTTACCATAATGATTAACTGGCGGGTATGGGTGTTTTAAATCTTCACCGATAATGCTGGAAGAGATCCTGATACACAAACAGAAACCAAGAGTCCGACAACCTTCCATTTCTGGCGCAGCCCTGCTACGATGCCTCAGTGGGCTGGGTTCCCGGCATGCTGCAACACCCGCCCCAGGAGCAATCAATGATAAAGCAACCCATTTTGTCACAAAGCTCCAATAAATCTGTCAGGGGAGCATTGTACGCCCGTTACCATTCTGACTCTGCCATATCCCAGTATTGTGACGCACACTACGGTCCGGACAAGTTCGGAGTCGCTAATTTCCCAAAAAGGATGGTTCAACTCTGTATCACAGCGTTGGAAGGAAAACCACAGCGTAGAGCTCTTGATCTCGGTTGCGCTGTTGGTCGAACCTCCTTTGAGCTAGCGACCTACTTCGATCAAGTCACCGGTATAGACTTTTCCTCTCGTTTCATCGATATTGCCCGTCGTATCCAAAAGCGCGGCAAAATCTGTTATCAGCTCCCCGAGGAGGGAGAGCTGATCTCCGACCATGAGGTTCTCCTCACCGAACACGATCTGGCAGATACCGCATCTAAAGTCACCTTTTCCCAAGGAAATGCTCGTTACCTTGAAACACGCTTCTGCGACTATGACCTGGTGTTGGCTGCTAACCTCATCGATCGCTGTCCCGAACCGCGAAAGTTTCTTGCCGGTATCCACAAAAGGTTGGTTCTTGGTGGTCTGTTGGTGATCGCCTCACCTTACAACTGGCTGGAACACTACACCCCGCGTAAACAGTGGCTCGGTGGTCGCTTCCGTGTTGGCACTCCCTTTACATCTCTAGAAGGACTGGAGAAGAAGCTTTCCAAACATTTCATCATGATCGGTGAGCCACAGGAAGTGGAATTTGTGATCCGCGAGACAGCGCGAACTTTCCATCACAATATTTCCCAAGTGACCCTCTGGCGTCGAATTCTCTGACCCGCTCCAGTGCTCAAATCCTCACAGAACCCGGTATCCAAGAAATTCCAGTAAGCGATTAATCTCTTTCATCAGTGCAGCAAAATCATTCCCTGACAAACTCTGGGCTCCATCACAAAGCGCCAGAGCCGGATTGGGATGCACCTCCATCATCACCCCATGAGCCCCCGCAACCAAAGCAGCTTTGGTCATAACCGGCACCAGCATCCTTTTTCCGGTTGCATGGCTGGGATCAACGACAATCGGCAGATGACTCATTTCACGAATCAGCGGCACAATGGATAAATCGAGAGTGTTACGGGTTGCCGTTTCAAAGGTACGAATTCCACGCTCACAGAGGACAACGTTTCGATTTCCCTCAGATAAAATGTACTCTGCTGCTGCAAGAAATTCTTCAATGGTTGCACTCATGCCTCTTTTTAGCAGAACCGGATGGTTAAGCTTACCAACCTCTTTGAGCAAATCAAAGTTCTGCATATTGCGCGCACCGATCTGCAACATATCGGCGTACTGACAAACTGCATCCAGCTGCTCTATCCGCATCACTTCGGTCACCACTGGCAGGCCATATTCCTTGCCAGCCTGTTGCAGATACTTCAACCCCTCAATGCCAAGACCCTGAAAAGAGTGTGGTCCGGTTCGTGGTTTGAACGCTCCCCCGCGCAGCATTTGACCACCGCCAGCTTTGACTTGCTCAGCAGCAGACATCATCTGTTCTTCGGTTTCAATTGAGCAAGGTCCAGCAATAATTACAGGCCTTTGACCATCACCAAATTTGACTCCGGAAATATCAATCACCGAAGGAACTGGATGAAAATCACGTGACGCCATTTTGTAAGGCTTGCTGACATGGATAGTTTCACGGACTCCCGGCAGGGTACGAATGGTTGAATCGTCAACATAACCCTGGTTACCGAGCACCCCGATAGCAGTGCGCAAACTCCCTGGGATCGGTTCCGCCGTCAGTCCCAACGCTTCAACTGCTGCAATAATCTGATCGACTTGTTCTTTGGTTGCATGATGGTGCATGACAATAAGCATAAATACTCCTTA
>JAYEME010000091.1:0-4000 GCA_034717915.1 Thermodesulfobacteriota bacterium | reverse complement strand
CAAAACATACAAGTTTTGGAAGGAAATTCTTTCTTTAAATTCTTCTGTGTTTTTTCAAAACACTGGAACCTCGTGAAACCGTGGCAATCCCGACACCAAGGCTCTCCGCAATTTGTCTCTGCGGGACTCCCGCTGCCAACATTTCAAAAATCTGCAGCCGCTTTGCAACCTCATCCAGCTCACTGGCCGTCAACAGATCACTGAGAGCCTTTTCCATCTTCTGTGGAGAATTATGGGCAAGCAAATGATTGACTAAATGATCAAGGTATTCTATCTTCGCATTCATGTACTAGTACAATAGTACATGAAGAGTAGAAGTTCAATGCTTTTCTACTGATTTTATTCTTATCGTTGCTCAAGGAGGTTGTTGTGCACAAGATTCGTTTCATTCTATGTCTGGTTGTCGTTAGTATCATGCTGTCGACAACTCCGGCTTGGTCTTATGACCAACCCTCAGTAAATTTAGGCTTCACCAGCTTTCTTGACGGAGGGCCACCCGCTGGGCCAGGGCTTTACTTTTCTGAATACCTGCAATATTACACTGCCGATAAGTTTACCGATTTAACACTACCAGATCCTGAGGTTGAAGCTCTGGTCAGCCTCAATCAATTTCTCTACCAATCTGATACACCAATTTTTATGGGAGGTAAGTGGGGGCTGGATATAATTATCCCGTTAGTTAGTCTGGACAGTAATCCTTTACCAGATAACAATGCTGGCCTGGGTGACCTGTTGATCGGTCCCTATATTCAGTGGGATCCAATCATGGGGAAGAATGGCCCGGTATTTATGCATCGGATTGAATTGCAAACCATCATTCCCACCGGAAAATATGACAATAACAAAGCGTTGAATCCGGGAAGCAATTTTTGGTCATTCAACCCTTACTGGGCTGCGACATTGTTCGTTACCCCGAAACTGACTGCCAGCTGGCGCATTCACTATCTGTGGAATGGTGAAAACGATGACCCTTCTGGCGGAGCAAACGATACTCAAGCCGGACAAGCAATCCATGGAAATTTCGCTCTTGCCTATGAGATCATACCGCATCAATTACGAATTGGAATTAACGGCTATTATTTCAAGCAGATCAGTGACTCAGAAACAAACGGACAAAGTGTTGATGGGCGGGAAAAGGTCTTTGCCGTTGGCCCAGGACTAGTCTGGCATGCAAACCAAGACAATCATATTTTCTTCAACTCTTATTTTGAATCAAATGCTGCTTACCGCACTGAAGGCGAGCGTTATACTTTACGCTTCGTTCACCATTTTTAAGTGTAAATTGATCAGAACAATTTATTAAAAAGGAGAGATTTCAATGGAAAAAATCCTGGGACTTATCGCCTGTCTGCTGCTTATGGCTTCTTCGGCTATGGCTGCCGACACCATCAGACTTGGTGCATTCTTTGACCTGTCAGGTCGCGCCGCTTTTATCGGCACGCCGACCAAGTTGGTTGCTGAGATGGTGGTCGACAAGATCAACTCTGAAGGGGGTATCAACGGCAAAATGCTGGAGTTGACAATTGCTGATACGGAGGCTGATCCAGCCAAAACTGCATCCATTGCGAAAAAATTTATCTATAAGGATAAAGTTGTCGCGATCATTGGCCCAACCCTGACCGATACCGGGATGAACGTCAAAAAGGTTGTTGATAAGGGACAGATTCCAATCTTCATGACCGTTGGTGGCGATCCGGTCATCATGGGCGGGAAATTCGGCCCTTATAACTGGGTTTTCAAATCTCCGCAACGCTCCAGTATTGCGGTTAAGCGGATGTTTATCTACCTCAAGGAAATGGGATTGACCAAGGTTGCCCTCCTCTCTGCTGCTGACGGTTTTGGCAAAGACGGTGCCCGTTGGATGAAGAAGCTGGCTCCTGAATACGGGATTGAACTCGTTGCGCATGAATCGTTCGGTACCCGCGATACCGACATGACCGCTCAACTGACCAAAGTCAAAAATAGCAAACCGCAGGCATTACTCGCCTGGACAATTGGTCCAGCAGGTTCGATCATCGCTAAGAACAAAGCTCAACTCGGCATCGATCTGCCCCTGTTCCAATGCCACGGTCTGCCCGATCCCAAGTATATTGAACTGGCCGGTGCTGCCAGCCAGGGGGATCGGATGCCTGCAACCAAGCTGATGGTTGCCAGTGAATTGGCAGATAGCGATCCACAAAAACCGGTTATTCAGGAATTTATCAAACTCTATAAAGAGAAGGGTTATGACAAACAGTTCCCAATCAATACCCACTCCGGTTATGCCTGGGATGCGATTATGATTGTCGCTAATGCCATTAAAAAGGTGGGAACCGCCCCGGAGGCTCTGCGTACAGAGATTGAAAACACCAAAAATTATGTCGGTATTTCTGGAACCTACAACATCACTGCCGAAGATCATAATGGTCTGGACGTTAATTCTATGGTGATGGTTCAGGTGAAGAACGGTAAGTTTATTCTAGCTGACTAGAATAAACCTTTTGGAATTGGTATGATCAAGGGGTCTTTCGGGAATCGAGAGACCCTTTTTTATTCAACCCCGGTGAGACACAGATGAAATACGATTTTAATTTCTCCAATATGCCCAACTACGTTTTGATCAAAACCGGCGAGTTTGCTGTTGTTGAAGATTTTTACAAACTGTTGAAAGATTTACTTGCTTCGCCCAAATGGATTAAGGAAACTCCGTTAATTATTGATCATCAATATCTCGACCTTAAAAAAATGACCTTTGAAGAGGTCAAAATGATCCAGTCGATCGTCGAGTTCTACGCTGAAAAACTGGGAGGTGGCAAGTGTGCCTTTGTTATTCAAGGTAACAGCAAGACCTTGGCGGCTGAATTGACCAGCCGGTCTGCCAAAGAGTCTCTTTCAGCAATTAAATTCTTCTCTGATCTTGATACTGCAAAAAGGTGGATTTTAGTTTAGCCTTTTGCCTCTGATAATGAGAGCAGCCCTTCCTTGCGGACACGTATCTTCGGCATCAAACCACCAACATCAAGCAGAGCTTCCAGATTAAAGGTAAATTGTTCACGCGGCTGATTCATCAAATTTGTGAATAAACTGATCGTACTGAACAAATCAGGTCTGGCCTGCAGCAGAACATCCCCTTCACCATAAGCCTCAATCACTGGAAGTTGATTGGAAACACCGCTAAGGACTCGAAACCCTTCCAACTCAACATTGTAAGAGAGTCCTTGTAATTTCAGAGCTGTCCGATTTGGATTGATAACATGCAAACCTATTTCGAAGGTTGGTACAATGCTGTTACCGGGTAAAACTCTAAAGCTGGTGAGATTAACAGTTGGTGTCTCAAAGCTTGGCAGCATGGGAGCACAACCGACAAAAGTAAAAAACAGAAGCAGTATAATAGATCGTTTCAAAGACATAAGTCCTCCTTCTTAAAGATGTTCATTGGCACGCAAAAATCTTATAAAAAATATGCCCGGCGCAACCGTAACTCCAAACGACCAGCTAGCCAGGAACAACCATAGGTTAACATAAAATAGAGCAGAGTTATGGTGATCCAGACTTCAAATGTCAGATATGTGGCTGCCATCAACTCCATCCCCTGAAAAGTCAATTCCTGAATAGAGATGACCGAAACAATTGCCGAATCTTTAATCGTTGAAATCGCCTGACCAGCCAGGGGCGGAATCATCCGTTGAAAAGCCTGGGGCAGAATAATCTCGCGCAACAACTGCCAGCGGCGCATACCCAATGCTCGAGCCGCTTCCCACTGTCCTGTTTCAATGCTGTTGATTCCTGCCCGCACGATTTCACCAATGTAGGCTCCTTCGAACAGAGCTAAAGTCATGACCGCAGCAATAAAGGCTTCTAACTGATCCGGTGGTGCGACCAATAGGTGTGCGACTCTCTGCAAACCTTCAGGAGCTGTCGCTATCCACTCACTGATATGGAGCAGGGGAAGAATCTGGTCACTGATGAAAAAATAGAAGATAAAGACCAATACCAGTGGGGGCAGATTCCGTAACAGGGT
>JAYEME010000090.1:0-15771 GCA_034717915.1 Thermodesulfobacteriota bacterium | reverse complement strand
AATGACTGAAGGTGTTTCCAGGTATCCGCTCGAAGGTTCAGTCACTTCGATGAGATAAGTTCCACCTGCAGGACAGGCAGCATTACTGAAATTAAGGTCAAACTTGTAGAAGCCATTTTGAGCTGTCATCTGGTTCTGCTGAACCGGGTCATCAAAACAGAGTCCTGGCAATTCAATCCCACTGGTTGCGTTGAGCATGGTTACTCTGGTTTCGGCAACCGGAGTTCTTGCTACCGAATTATAAATAGTTCCATTAGGCCAGAGCGGCAGGTTCAAATTCTGCAGATTGTTTCCCTCGGCGACGCTGATATTGGTTATCTGCTGTGGACCATCGATAAATGGAGAATTTGCATAGCCTAGTGAAGGAGTATTGGCCCCAGCCCCAAGGGCAATGAAGCGTATTTCGTACAGTCCGGCGACGTTTACAGTGGGGACCAGGCCAGAGACTTGATAGCTGCCATCAGCACCAGTTTCCACAGTGGTAATCAACAGGCCATCAAGGTAAAGTTCGACTGACCAACCACTTTGACTGGTCTCACTTCCCACATCATAAATGAAATCCAGATTCGCATCGTGCCAGACCACTCCATTCAGGGTAGCACTGCCCGGAGTGCCGCCGACATCGAGTGAAATTGAAGCTGAATCAGTCTGTTGTGGAGTGTTCCAGCTGACGACACCGGTATTGGTTATTGTTGTTCCATAACTCACGGTATTATTGATCTGTGCCTGGAACCGCACGGTGACAGTTGCGCCAGGAGCCAGGTCGCCATAGCTTGCAGCATAATCTGCCGTGAGTATGTCGCCCGCATAAGTGATTCCAGTGCTGATGCCGTTCATAGTTCCCGACCCGGCAACATAACTGATCAGATTCCCCAACGGCGGGTTGAGATCATCCGTTATGATCACTTGAGTTGCAGGCAAACTGCCAATGTTTGTGACCCGAATCACGTATGCTAACTCATCACCCGGTTCGGCACTGCCACCGTTTACCACCGTGACATCCTTGGTGATAGAAAGGAGCTGGACATCTCCGACGGCAATAACAGTTGGCTGGTAACCGTTGGAAGCAAGACCATCGGCATCGGTCAGTCCAGGTGCCAGTTCAGTGCTGCTGACAGTTCCCTGGTTACTGATCAACGTACCGACTGTCGTTCCGGCGTCAACCTCTACCTCAAAAGTGATTTCGGCACTTTCGCCGGGTGAAACGATGCCAGCTCCCGGATTATCAGCTGAGTTGACCAACAACCCAGCAATAAGTGGCAAGATTCCACCGTCAGACCCCGTTGATAAACCATTAAGACGTAAGGAGTCAGCAACGTAGTTGGTATCGTTCGGAACATTATCGGTCAGCGTTACTACAGTGGCTGGGATGGCTCCCGAGTTATTGATGATGATGGTGTAGCGCAGGACATCACCTGGATCGACGATTCCCGCAGAACCGTTATCGATAAAAATTTCGACGGTTTTCTGGGTGTAGAGCAGAGGTAAGTTGCCCACGACATTACGGGTCGGATCATCAACCGCTGGAGTATTCGGGTCGTCAGACGGCTGTTCTGGGAAAGCGCCGCTGCCTGCTCCATTACCGCTGACGAAACCCTGATTCTCGATAACCAGACCGTCCATGGCATCCAGATCAACAACAACGTCAAAAGTCACCGTCGCAACGTTGGTCGCTCCAGCGGCAGTATCCGCACGTAAATAGCCTGGTGTTATGTCTTCTGGGGCATTGATCAGAATACCACTGTGTAATGGATTATCGCCCGAACTGCTGTCGGGCACGGCTACACCGTTGAGGGTCATACTGTCGGCCACATAAATTGTGTTGGCTGGGGTGAAATCGCGCAGGATGACATCGACAGCGTTCTCGTTGCCGATATTTTTAATGGTGATGGTGTAACGGAGCGTCTCTCCAGCCAGGAGAACAGTCGGGTCACCACTTAAAATAGTCGAAGTTTTCAGCACTTCAAAATCGGGCATCGAGCTGATCAGTGTAACGGTGGGATCTTCGTCCCCCAGCACAGTAGGATCAGCAGTATCACTTTTACGGAATGTTTGTCCGGTAGCTATCAAGTCAGCCTGATTCAGAACTTGCGTTCCACTGGTAATAACCGGGGCAAGTTGTATCGTAAACTCAATGGTCTCAGTTTCACCAATGGCCACGTTCAGGTCACGAATATCCACCAGCCCGGTACCTTTACTGCCGCCAGTCGGGTCGGTAGCCGAAATATCGGCACCAACTGGAATTGTCGTCAGTGTCAAAGTTCCGGGAACAAAAAGTAACGGATCAGCTGGATTGAGACTTTCAAGCTCGTCAGTGATGGTCAGATCATTAAGTGCAACCGTGCTGGTATTGATGATTTCCAGCCGGTACAGCAAAATATCCCCGGGAGTTGCCGTTGCACCGTCTCCTCCAGCGGTCTGGTTGAAAACAGATTTTCTAAAGTCGAGACTGCTGACAACCATGTCGGTTGGGTCATCGGCAGCAACAGTGTCCGGGTCATCGGACGGCTGTTCCGGGAAAACGCCACTGCCATCGCCCAAACCGTTGACAAAGCCCTGGTTCGAAATAACTGTTCCGCTGGCCGTATCGGTATTGACTTGAACTGCAAAGCTGATGGTCGCCACATTATCAGCATCAGCCGCTGTATCGGCACGCATTGCTCCGGCGGTCAAATCTTCGGGGGCATTGATCTCCATACCACCTTGCAGAGGTGACGTAGCTGGTGCAGGATCGGCCACTGCGACCCCGTTCAGGGTCGTACTTTCTGCAACATAGGTGGTGTTGACTGGGATTGCGTCGCGCAGCTCTACGGCTGTTGCGTTTTCAGTTCCTATATTCTTGACAGTGATGGTGTAACGGATCAGATCCCCGGCGAACAGAATGGTCGAAGCTCCAGTAATATCTTCTGCGGTTTTATGTAACTGCCAGACGGGTGCTGATGTGATCAGAGTCTGGGTTGGATCGTGATCGCCACCCAAATTCGGATCGTCACTAGTGATCCACCCCAGTCCGGACAACAACAAGCTTGCCTGATTCAAAACTGAAGTGCCGTGGGTGATGACTGGAACCAACTGAACTGAGAATTCAACGTTGAGGGTGTCCCCACCATCCAGAGTAATATCGCTGATATCAACCAGTCCGGTTCCTGCACTCCCACCATTCGGATCACTGTTGTCTGTCCCTGATGGGGCAGAAATAATCGTCAGCGTTCCGGGGACAAAAAATGCTGGTGTATTTAACGAGTCAATTTCGTCAGTGATCGAAAAGAAAGCCGGAGCAGTACTGATATTAGTGATCTGCAAACGGTATCTCAGGGTGTCACCGGGGCTGGCATTCACCCCAGGATCGGCACCGGTCGTTTCGTTAATGACGTGCTTCTGAAAAACCAGCTCAGGGGTAATGCCGATTGTGGTCGCGAACACCGGGCCGGCGCAGTAATCATCCGGCGCAGTAATATTCGGGCACCCTGCCCCATCCCGTTCATAAATATTGACACTTTCAAGTGAAGTCCAGTCGCTCCAGACACCATTTTCAATGATTCCTGCAGGATCAACAATAACCTGAACAATAGCTCTGTAAGTGATCACCAGAACTTGCCCGGCAGGAAGATCCAGACTGCCGTCGCCGTTATCGCGACCCCAGGTCAAAGCACCTGCCGGAGCGCCAGCGGGTATTGCTACAAATCCGGCAACTGGTGCCCCGTCAAGAACTGCAGTGGGTGTAAAGCTACCGTCCAGCACCAAACCATCCGGCAAGGTATCGACAATGTTGACATCAAACGAGGTCGAATTAGCACTGCCGGTATTGATAAGGGTCAGCTGGTATTCAAGGATGTCTCCAGCAAACGGTGGATCACCGGCAGCTTTGCCGACGGTCACATTTGCCAGAGTTTTGGTCAGGGTGAGATCGGCTTCTGACACGATCACGGCTGCCGTTGCCGCATTAAGCGTCTCTTGCGCCCCGCTTTCACCGTTCATATAGTTGACGGTGATCCCGTTTTGCAACAGATCACCAGCATCGGTATCGAGATCATTATTGACCCGCGCGTAGTATTCAATACGGATAACCGGATCGAGGGCGTTCTGGGTTGGATCGTCTTCGGCCTGGGTCACCACAGTCCCGATATCCCAGGTCACGCTGTTGCTCGATCCATCAGCCGGGAAAGAGTTGAATGCTGCTTCACTGGGAGGCTGACCATTAATCGAAGTAATACCATCGAAGCTGTAACTGATATCGAATGTCGCATTATTGGCGAGAACATAACTCAGACCAGCTGCGTTGAGGTTGTCGGTAACGATAACGCCGTTACTGATTCCTTCTGGCAGTTCCACGTCGATTCTGAACAGCTTGTGGGCACCAATTGTGGGAATTGTTGCTGGTTGCAGATCAGTTTTAGCGGTCTCAACAGGAAAAACGGTCAGTTGACTTGTCGCATCGGTTTCATAATCATTAATCGTATCACCACTATTTGGCAGGGTTCCATTTCGCATGCCGGTGGTGCTTCCAGCTGCACCGATAAGACCACTGCTGTTAAGTGCAGATGTCTGATCGGGCAGTGATGTCCAGTCAGCCTGAATGGTATTCACCAGAATTTCAAGCGGTTGCACATCATTGTCAACACTGACATTAAAATTGAAACTGATGCTGTCACCGACGGCAATACCGTTGGGTGCGTTCCAGTTGAATATCGGCTGGTTCGCTCCCAGGGTTACTGTATCAACACTGTCTGGTGGATCGGTTCCGCTGGTATTGCCTGCATAGCTCAGTTTGGTACCGGTCAAGTCATCCAGAACTCGCAGATTATAGGCGGTGGCCGTACCGCTATTGGTAGCAGTTACTGTGACTGTCAGGGTGTCTGCGGCATCGGCTTCTGCAACATTAAACGCCTTGGTCAATTCAATCAGCGGTTCACGTACCATGATATCGACCTGACCAAAATCGTTGGATACCAGCGCACCGGTTTCATCAATATATTCCGCAGTCGTCACCGTGGCAGGATCGCCATTGGAGATCGTGCCACCATCGTTTGTAACAGCACTGTTTTCAACCTGAGCAATGAAATTAATCGCAAAATCGTAGCGATTACCTGCGGTTCCAATTGTCAAACGTTGATCGCCAAAATTCCACTCAACCAGATTATCGGTACAGGTCGGAACGATTATTCCACCCGGATCAAACCCGGCAGCATTATAAGGTGCTGCGTCCAGATTGACATTTGGCGCTTCAGAGCAACGCAGTCCGGCTGGAAGTTCATCACGAATGATGAAGTTACGTAACCGAGCGACCGGCAATAGTGTGTTGAGCTGATACTCGATCTCCTCACCGACCGAAACGTCCTGAGTGCCGGGCACTGCCAGAAGAGATGTGTTTGCCAGACTTATGATGCTCTTGGGTCGGGTCTCTACCGGGACAATCTGCACATTTGCGGTTGCAGGATCAGAGGTATAAGCTCGTGCCCCACCCAGATCACTATTGGGACGCTGCGGAGTGCTCTGACTGCCAAAATCTCCGGCTAGGCTGTCGTAAGTCGCTTCTACACTATTGGTGAAGGTCTGCTGCGGAGCGGCATCGTCATCAAAATCAACACGGTAGAAAAGTTCAACCGATTGACCCGGATCAAGACGTTCTAAACCGGTACTGTGGGTATAGGAGAATGTAAGGACTGCGGGAATTAAATTTTTGACAGTATTGTCACTGATCGAGCCCTCACCACCGCCATCGGCACCATCTGTTGAACCGTCGCCATCGTTATCCAGATTGTCCCCAGCAAATGGGAACACGTAAGCGAGATCGCTCCCGTCAAGCTGATCAGTCACGGTGATATCGTAGGCCGGTGCACGTTGCACCCCATCATGATTTGCTTCATTGGTCAGAGTAATGCGGTAGATGTAGCGACTGTAGGCATCACCATCATCAGCAAGGGTCACGAAGTTACTGCACGCCGTTCCTGCACCGTATAAACTTTCATTACACACCTCTTTGACAACGGTGATCAGTGGCTCAGTCACAGTGAGATCAACGCGACGGATTGCCTCGATCGGGTAACCGACCGTATTTGGTCCAAGAGAATAGACTTCTATCAGGCCAGTATTGACATTACTGAAAGTTGCATCAAACGTTGAGTTCAGGACATTGTGACTGTTCCCAGCGTGAACATTCGGCACCAGCCGTTGATCAACCGGTTTGTTTAGAAGGCGCGTTGTGGTATCGACAACAAACCATTCATCGGCAACCTGAATCTGTTCGGCATCAGGAACGTTGAAACGCCAGTCAAACCAGCCTTCATCCAAGGCTGTCAGTCCGGCAGGATTCAGTGACACATTCTCGATTCGAGACGTAGATTGTGTGTAAGGATCGGTACTGGATATATAGGTCTGGCCGTCAGGGACTTCATCGACCACATCAATATTTTGTACGGCAATATAGACGAAACCCGGTGTTTGAAAGCCAAACCAGCCTCCGGTTTCAATGTGGAAGTTGCATTCCTCACCAATCTGAAGTTCCTCAAAACCATTGGCATCGAAGCTGGGCGGATTGTTCTCATTACACGTGCCGATTTGAGTCTTTTTTAGATTGAAACCGATGACTCGCGCCCAGGTTGCATCCACAGAATAATTGTTAGCACGATCAAGTTCGCCGTCTTCGTGGTCAGGGGCGCCATTGTCACGAACAATCGGCACCGGAAAATCAAGAGGAGTACCATCACTCAGGGTGATTTCTCCCACTACGTCGGCACGCAGGCTGAGGTCGTCAAGTGCAATTCTGTTGTTTCCGTCCGGATCACTAAGTTGCGTTTTCCTGACATCAAAATTATAGGTCACCGTTTGCCCTGGTGCGATGATCGCGGGTGAGGTGCACTCATAAACTGTCGCCGTTGCCGGAATCTCTGTCGGATCAACCCACACCTTCCAGGGAGCAGGCTGATTAGGAGCCCCGGACAGTGCAATAGGACTACAACCGGCTGGTGCGTTCTCAACAAACATGGTCGCACCAAAACTGACAAAGGCATGATAGTCTTCAGCATCATGGCCACCGTTATTTGTCAACTCAATTGGCAGCGTCAGTAATTGATTGGGATCGTTGGTCAGGATGAAAACACTGCCCCCGACTGCGATATCTAGGTCCTCCGGGTCTGCAGGAATATTAGAACCAGCTGGATTGCCAGTACCGTTGCCAGTAAGAACAAATTGCTGGTGTCCTTGTGCTACACAAAAAAGATCAAAATCAACAGTAAGGGTATTGTTAAGAGGTGTCTGGAAAGTCGGGTCGGTTCCTGTTACCGGAAATTCCTCTGGGTTGACATCCAAATTAGCGTTCCGGTCATAATAATCGGACTCGATCAGGACAACCCGGAATCGCACAACGGCCACATCGCCTTGCCGTAGCATATTGATTTGATCGGCGTAATCAGGATGGGTGACGCCGTTACTGGTCAGATCAAACTTGGGTGCAATGTTATCTAGCGGATCCCCCTCTGGATTAGTCCAATCCAGAGTATCGACCAAGCCTGGATAAGTCGCACCGTAGGCCGGGGTAACATCCAGTTCCGGCGTAAAGGTCGCGTCTACGACATACTCAACCGGCAGAACATTGTCCAACTGGATATTCTTGACACTACCACCACTGTTATTGTGGATGATAATCGTCATCATCCCCCTGCTGCCTACAGGCTGAGAGGTGTTGACACCTGTTAACTGGCGCTCCACAGTCAGAAGTGGATGATCATCGTTATAGCGCGAATAGAAGGTGGCACTATCGGTCGGGGTCAATCCTGTGGTTGTCTGGCTGATACCGCCGGGACTGGCAGGAACTTGCTCTTCACAACCCCATTGCACATCATCGACGGTATTGATTTTGCTGGTTTCACAGGAACCACTGTTGGTGATTTTACCGACCAGATAAATAGAGGTGCTGCCACCGGCGACGACATCTACCTCTTGGTTATAATATGATAGCGCCATATCACCAAACGGATCGGTAACGATAAAATCATTGATGTTGTTGCTGATGTTTACAGCAGTACAATCAGTCGCAGGCCCAATACCGTTATTTGCAGCGATGGTATTGGCTGCGGCTTCGGTCGGACAGGCGTAATTGACCACCATACTGCCCGCATCCATCAGATCGTCAAAGCGCAGATCCTGCAACCCTGCCAGGCTGGGATTATCGATCTGAATACGCCAGACGACATCGTCATTATTGTTACCGTAAACCGGATCAGTCTGTGAACTTTGTCGTTGCCCCGCATCATAATTCCAACCGGCTTTAGTGATTGTCGGGATCGGTTCACGCAGTGGTAAAGTGTCGGTATCACTTTCTGGTGAATCTGGACAACCTGAATCGGTATTGAAGGTCAAGTTTGCCTGAATAGTGCGGTCAGCAGGAATTCGCACTAATCCTTCTGGATCTGTTATGCGTCTCACTGCAAAAGTGATAGTGATGGTGTTAAATAAATTAAGTTCTGGTCTAGCCTCTAGCTGCGCCAGTGCCGGGATCTCAAAGGATGTGAACGTCAGGGTTGAATTATTGGCACCACTTATAGCTGGTGCTGATCCTGCTTGAATTATTCCACTGTTGATCTGATAAGTGACTGGATTGGGCGCGGTTGGTTCATATTCAAGTCCGGAAATTCCCAGTTGTTCAACTAATTCAATGCTGCTCATTGTTGCACCCGGGATATCCGGACCGGGTGGAATATTTATATCTGCCGTATAACGATATGGATTAGCAACAACAACAGTTATATAGCCGTAACCGCACAGCTCACAATAGCTGTTACTCAGATCATGCCTGACAAAATAGTGGTTAGGTTTAAGATCACAGGGAGCCGCCAAAACGGCCTGTGAAGTCAGCAATAAACTGAGAATACTCAGAAGAGCAATGCTCAGTTTATTGGAAATATGTAGAATAGTTTTACGCGATGACATATGCAGCGATTAATTCCTGTTTAAAACTTCAATTACGCAATAAAAAAAGCGCCCATCCTCTGCCGAAGATGAGCGCTCCTGTATTACTCCGTTGCCGGGAACCCAAGATACGTGTTTCATCTCTTCGGCAACCCGGCTATCCTTAAATCAGGACCCGTAGCTTTGCGCCACCAGATTACTCTGGCTTTGCCCTTTCGGAGTTTATTTAATTTTAAATGGCAATAAAACAGTGAGCCATTAATGGATTTGAATTTATACAATTTAATCAGATTTGTCAAGTGGAATTTTACTAATCTTGCTCACACTTTTTAGTGACAGAGAATTGATTTTACAGTAGATTGTCGTGCGAAGAAATGATGAATAAGTCAATGTATTTTAGAGTTTTTTACCGATTGAGTATTGATTTATAGAGTGAAATCTAGAGATTATTCCAAAGAAATATTTCCTTCATCCAGGAAAAAAACTTTTCAAGATGGTGCGACAGCTGCCTGGCCAATCTGTCTAGGCTATATTCCGATTGGTCTGGCACTTGGCGTGTTAGCTCAACAGACAGGTCTCCCGTGGTGGGCAGTTGCAATGATGTCGGTACTGGTCTTTGCCGGAAGTGCCCAATTTATCTGCGTTGCCATGTTGGCTGTTGGCTCTTCACTACCTGCAATCATATTCACCACCCTGGTTGTCAATTTGCGTCATACCTTGATGAGTTCAGCCTTGGCTGTATATCTACCCGGCGTTAGTCGTAGATTCTTGGCACTATTTGCCTACGGCATCACCGATGAGAGTTTTGCCGTCAACATGACGCGGTTCAGAAATGAGGATTGGGATCGCTGGCGCGCATTGACACTTAATCATATTGCCAATTTCGTCTGGATTTTTGCAACAATCACCGGGGTACTGGTTGGACAACTTGTTCCACAGGGGGCTTTCGGCATTGATTACGCCCTGACCGGGATGTTTATCTGCCTGCTGGTTTTTCAGTTACAAGGGCGGATCTATATTATCACCGGACTTCTTGCTGCACTTATTTCAGTTTGCTGGTTTTTATTGATACCGGGTGATTCGTACATTGTTGGTGCTTCAATCTGTGCGGCAACCCTTGGATATTTTTTGCAACGCTACCATCGGAGGGAAAAATGACTTTCTCCGATTATCTATTTTTGTTTGGTGGGATGGGTCTGGTGACCTACCTGCCCCGCACTCTGCCGTTACTTTACCTGGCACATAAACAGCTGCCACAATGGTTGATTGAATGGCTCAGTTTGATCCCGGTTGCTGTCCTGAGCGCACTGTTGGCTCCTTCACTTTTTACTGATGTGGCAGAGCGGAGTTTCTCACTCGGAAAACTGGAATTTATAGTTGCAATTCCAACATTGCTTTTTGCCCTGAAAACCCGTAGCCTCGGCGGCACGGTTCTGGTTGGCATGTTGCTTTATTGGCTGGTGGGATTTATCATTTAGATTTGATCTTCCATTCAATCCTTCTCCATGAGGGAGAAGGTGACCGAAGGTCGGATGAGGGGGAAACTTGTGGTGTTGCCTGTATATTATCAATTCTGACTAGGCAGTACCCCCTCACCCTAACCCTCTCCCTCATGGAGAGGGAAATATTTTTATAGTATGGAGAAACAATGACATTAACAGGAAAACAAGCACATTATTTGCGCGGCTTAGGACATCATTTAAAACCAGTCGTCATGATTGGCAAGGATGAGGTTAATGCGGCTATCATTGCTGCGACTGACGAAGCGTTAAGTATTCACGAACTGATAAAAGTTAAATTACAGGAAGGTAGCGAAGGTAATAGGAAAGATATCGCTGCAGAACTGGCAATGGCAACAGATTCTAGCGTTGCTCAGATTATCGGGAAAAATATTTTGCTGTATCGTGAATCGGAAGATAAAAAAATCAAGCTCCCAGCGATCAAATAGGAACCATGTACCATTTTGATATAACCAAAGAACCGCTCTCAAATCCAGAGCTAAAAGCAGAGCTACAGGCGTTTAAAGAGACACGAAAAGAACTGATTAAATATTCCTGCATTTCTGATGTGTTACATTCTTTCATATTTATTGGTCTCTATTTCAGTCAGTTTCTTTCCGGTTATGCTGTTCTTGTTGCTGTTGTGTTGAGTACCGCCTTTGCACTTTTCCTCGCAACCGTTCCCAGACAAAGTCTTAAATTATCTGATCGCATTGCGATTGGGGCTATTGCCCTGGGGACAGCTGTCGCAACCGTTCTGATTATAAATATGGTTCTGCAGCAACCATTAACCGGGAGTCTGGTTGCCGGGCTGACAGCCGGGTCAATTGTTATTGTCGGGGCAACTCTGGGTAGAAAAATTAAAAATATACTGATGTCAATTGAAACGCTGAAACCGATTCCAGAGGATACAGTTGCCCACCAAGAGCTCAATTACTTATGTCGAAAATACCCACAATTTGATGAATATCGGGAGCAAGCAACGCTGAACTTACGTCCACACCTATCCTATGGAGAGCTGGCAGCAATGAAGCGATGGATGGAAGAACAGGACGTTCTCCCCTCTCCCTGAGGGAGAAGGATTATTACGCCCTCTCAAACGGCTCATACAATTTTTTATATTCATCCTGTGCATAGCGATCCGTCATACTGGCAATATAGTCACAGATCACCCGCTCCGTTCCATACTTCTCAAATCTAAGCTGGTGCCGTTCTGGCAACAAAGTTGGATTATCCATGTAATTCTCAAACAACAAAGTCAGAAAACGTTCCGCTTTAACCCGCATCCGCTCAACCTTTGAATGGCGATAAAGGCGATGGTAGAGAAACTTTTTCAATTGCTGATTCAGCTCACTCATTCTCGGGCTTAAACTGACAAGATTCTCAGGCTGACTACGGATATCTTCCAGTGTTGAAATACTATGATTTTGCAGGTTCCCGGTTGTTGTATTCACCAGATCATGCATCAAGTCACCAATCAGATAACTGATGGTTTGCAGAATATGGCGTTTATCATCCAATCCCGGAAATTTTTCCCCGATCATCAGATAAGTCTGCTGCCACAATTCAACCTCTTCCAAATCTTTCAGTGTAATGTAGCCAGCCTTAAGCCCATCATCGATATCGTGGTTGTTGTAGGCAATTTCATCAGCCAGATCGATAATCTGTGCTTCAAGAGTTGCCCGTTGTTCAGGGTGATAAGGTTGGATCGCTTCTTTTCCGGCACGGTCATAATCGGAGGAATGTTTGATGATCCCTTCCCTGGTTTCCCAACTCAGGTTCAGTCCATCAAAGCCGGGATAACGTTGTTCCAGTAGTTCCACAATCCGCAGTGACTGTTGATTATGTTCAAACCCGCCAAAATCTTTCATCAACCGCTTGAGAACATGCTCACCGGTATGTCCAAAGGGTGTATGACCCAGATCATGCGATAAAGCCAGGGCTTCGACCAGATCTTCATTCAGATGTAAATTCCGGGCAATACCGCGGGCGATCTGCGCAACTTCCAGAGAATGGGTCAAACGGGTACGATAATAATCACCTTCATGATTAACAAACACCTGGGTTTTATATTCAAGACGACGAAACGCCGCACAATGGATAATCCGGTCCCGATCTCGCTCGAATGCCAACCGCTCATCCTTGAACGGCTCTGCATACTCGCGGCCAAGGCTTTTATTGCTATGAGCGGCATAATTTGCCAATCCATGTTCACGCATGAGGAAACTCCCTTTGAACTCAGCTTGATAGATGAATCAAGAATAAAATACCACTATGACAAAAAAAGTCACACCAGTCGAGCGGCGCAGATTCAAATTTGGACATTATATCAGAAGGTCAGTGTGATCAGGCACTCATTCCTGATTCAAGCTGAAAACCTTGTAAATACCTCTTGACACTTGACAAACAAATTTACTTTTGTACAATTGTCAAAAATACATATTCTGGAGGTAAATATGAATGTTGTAGTTGATACATCTGCATTGATTGCAGTTATTGTTAATGAGCCTGAACGTAATAGGATTGTTGAGCTTACTACTGGGAGCACACTTATTGGACCTGGTTCTATTCCATGGGAAATTGGCAATGCCTTTTCGGCTATGTTTAAACAGAATAGGTTGACACTTGATGAAGCTCGGAAGGGTCTTATAATTTTCGATGATATTCCCCTCCGGTATATAAAACCAGATTTTGTTAATGCCTTACAAATATCCAAACAAGCCAACATGTATGCATACGATGCCTATTTTCTGGATTGTGCTATTAAACATAAAGCACCGCTATTAACATTGGATCAAAAACTAAAGAGAGCTGCTCAAAATCTCAACATTGAAACTATGGAGGTTTAAAATGCAAGTTTATACATATTCAGAAGCCAGACAAAAGCTTGCTATGGTTCTTGAGCAAGCTGAGAATACTGGGAAAATACTAATTCGGAGGAAAGACGGCAGAACTTTCGCACTAGTTCCTGAAAAGATTGCATCTTCACCTTTAGATATTCCATCAATTAAAGCGAATATTACAACGCAAGAAATAGTGGATATTATTAGAGAGGGAAGAGAAAGATAGAACAAGTCACGCTGAAAAACACGATTTGTAGAATAGTTTCCTACTCTTTGATACGTACAAGATAGTTGAAAAAGGTGGAAATCTTCAGTGGTGTCCGGTTAAGAATTTGCATAGACAAAAAAACTGAAATTTAATCCCGATTTTCGAATCTCCCCCAGCCCCTCTTTGCCAAAGAGGGGAGTTTTTGAGCCTCCCCCTTTAACAAAGGGGGATTAAGGGGGATTTTTATGTCAGATTCAAAACCTGCAACTTTCTAACCGGACACTACTGATTGGAACTGTTTTTATGCGCCCACAAAGATTGATCTTACATTTTATTGCTGCGATTCTGTTATTTCTATCGGCCTCCTGCACAGGAATATATCAGACGAAAGGGGTTGTGGCGGTTCCTCCACAATATGTCGCTGTTGATCAAGATAACTCGCTCTTAACCAGACATGCCCCCATCTTCATCCTTGAAGATCCCGCCAAGAGCTACAATAAGATTGGAACCCCAGCCGTACGTGAAGATAAAAATGGTCACCCGGACGTTTATGTCGATCCACACAAGCCAACCATTTATGCAATGGAACAAAAATTTAAGGATAGTGGTGGAAACTACACAAATCTCATCTATCGGGTTCATTTTGAAAAAACCCCCTACAAACACCTCACCGCTGGTAGGAATCCAGGCCTGTTTTTTATCGTCACCCTTAACCAGAACAATCAACCGCTGCTGGTCACTACAGTTCACACTTGCGGTTGTTATTTGGCGATTATTCCAACCTCCCATCTACCTAAAAAATCCTATCCAGATAATTGGCTTCCTGGCAAACAGGATGTCTTTGGAGAATATTTGCCCAGCGTTATAGAGATGAAAGGTTCGGTTGATGCACAGCATAGATTTGTTTTTTCAATCAGGGGTGGAACCCATCGTGTGATGCATCTTGACCTATCAACTAAAAGTGATCTCACCTCCCCTGCTGATTTTGTTACCGCAACTTTAGAACCGATGACAAGCCTACGCGAGCTCCCTTTTGGTGATTCTAAAATCTCTTTTTTCGAAACCACAGGGGTCCGCAAAGGGTACGTCCGCAACAGCCATAAACCCTTCGAGCGGCTGTTAATGAGTTGGTGGTCTATGGATTGGCGAATTGGTGAAGACAAAGATTTAGGCCCCCGAGAGGAAACGGGAACAACCTTTTACACCAGCCTCAAATTCTGGGCATGGAAAAAGTCTGATCTCTGGAATTTTGCAAATTTTCTGGAATATTGGGGATGGGAATTATAAATCCAGAGTTAGATATGATTACAGGGTGGTGCTCGATTAAGAAAATCTCCAGCAAAAACGGGACTGTCCCCGGACGGGGGCTGTCCCAGGCTTTTGCGATGCGAGCCACCACCGTTCTTCGTGGATCGTAAACTCTTGGGACAGCCCCCGATGGAGCTGGGGACAGTCCCGAGATTACTACAGAACTGATAACTACAACAATAGGAGCACATCATGGCAAAAGTTCTTATCTGGTTGGCTTCCGGAGATCTTGAAAAGTTACAACCCGGGATACTCTACGGAACAAATGCAAGAAAGTTTGGCTGGGTCGACGATGTTCAATTCGTCGTGTTTGGTGAAAGCGAGCGGCTCATGTTGGAACACCCCGAAACCTTTGAATTGCTGCAGAACAATAATACGGCTTACTGCAAATTCGTCGCTGATGATATGGAGATTACCCCGTTACTTGAGGAAAAAGGAGCCAATATTATTTTCGTTGGAGATTATATTTCGAATTTCATCAAAGAGGGGTATCAGGTTATTACATTTTAAGACTTACCCCCTCCCCCTAGCCCTCTCCCACGTCGGGGAGAGGGAACTTTTTACAGCGAGTATCTGGAGTGTAAAGTTTTCCGACATCTCTACGATGAGAAGTGACACATAAAAAGGTTTGAGATAATCTGCCAACTGGAAGATAATCATGCAACAAATAACCATTTACACAGGGGAATAAAAAATGAAATCTAACCACAAACTCACTTTATTATTATTCTTACTTTTGCTCAGCCTGCCATTATCAGGATGTCTGCTCACTGCTCAAGGGGGATCTGGCAGAGTGGTTTATTCAGATAGCACTCCACCGGCTCATCCTCAGATTAAACATGGTCCACCACCCCACGCCAAAGCTCATGGACTACGGGTCAAACACCATTACCGCTATTATCCGGACACCAGTGTCTATTATGATACCGGGCGCAGTGTCTACTTCTACCTTGATTCCAATGGAGCGTGGAGAATGGCGGTTTCTCTGCCCCGATTCCTAAAAGTT
>JAYEME010000089.1:0-4032 GCA_034717915.1 Thermodesulfobacteriota bacterium | reverse complement strand
GTCGCTGGAAGATTTCAAAATCTGTAGCGGATAATGCTCGGGCGAATCTTAATTCATTACTGCAGACTGCTCGGATGATTCCTCAGATTAAAAATGGTAAAACCATCGGCTTCAAGATGGTGGAGTTGGAAAAAGGGTCATTATTGGAGAAGATTGGTTTGCGGGTTGGCGATTTGGTTGTTGAAATCAATCAAGTTGAACTGAACAGCCCGGAAAAAGCACTACAGATTTTTCAACAGGTTCGCGAAGCGAACAATATCACTCTCGGGTTGATGCGAAATGGGCAACCGAAAACTTTTGAATATAGTTTTGAATAGGAGTTGATCGTGGTCATTCGACGCACCACATATATTTTGTGGTTGATATGCATGCTTGTGGTTCTATCAGTTTCTCAGCCTCTGGCGGCACAGAAAAAGAAGGTGACTGGGACGCTTGAAGTCACGCTCGATTTTCAGAATGTCGAGCTGGTTGATATGATTGGAACAATCAGTGAATTGACAGGTAAAAATTTTGTTTATGATGAGTCGGTACGCGGCAAGGTCAGTGTGGTTTCGCCGAAGCCGGTTACTGTGGATGAGGCCTATCGGCTCTTCAGCACCATTCTTAATGTCAAGGGCTTTACCATTGTCCCTTCAGGGAAAGTGAACAAAATTGTCTCGATTCGGACTGCAAAAGCAGAAAATCTGCCAATCAGTAGCGGAACAAATCTTGGTGAACAATTTATCACTCGCCTTATTGAGCTAAAAAATCTGGATGCTACAGTTGTTGTCGACACAATTCTGCGCCCGCTCATGCCCAAAACCAGCCACGTCGTTGCCCATGCCGCAACGAATACCGTTGTCATCACAGATAGCGCTGCCAACATCAGACGTCTATCCCAGATTATCTCTTCTTTGGATCACTCCTGGGATGCTGAGAAAATGGAGATTGTTGATCTCCGTTTTTCAGATGCTGATGAAACTGCCAAATTGGTGATGCAGGTGCTGGAAGGTGGCGCTACAACGGTTCGGGGGAAGAGACCTGGCACAACAACCCGTAAAAAAACTTTAGGCCAAATTATCCCCTATGAACGAACCCATAAAGTGATGCTTATGGGTGATGATAAATTTATCTTACGTGCCAAAGAGCTGATTGCTCAACTGGATGAAAAAACGGATCTTGGTCGAGCTGGTGTCCATGTTTATTATCTGGAACATGCTGAAGCGGAGGGTTTATCTGAAACTCTGAATAAAATTATTGTGGGGACAAGAAAAGCTGCCTCGGCAAAGCAGGAAAATGCAGTTGGTGAAATTTTTGGAGAGGTCACAATTACAGCAGATAAACCCACCAATGCACTCATTGTTAATGCAACAGCGGAAGACTATGAAGGGATTCAGAGCCTGATTAATCAGCTTGATATCAAGCGGAAACAGGTTTTTGTTGAAGCCTTGATTCTGGAACTATCGATGGATGCTTTGATGGATCTGGGAACCTCTTTGCAGGGTGCAGTTGATACCGGTAGCGACAGTCTGATTTTTGGTGCCAGCAGTAATAGCGGAGGAAAAGGCCTTGCAACGATAACAGACGGAGTTCCAGGTGTCCTTGCTCAAGCAGTTGACGGTATTTTGCTTGGCGGGATGTTTAATCCGATCACCACTGTGGTCAACGGAACCGAGGTAACAATTCCGGCTCTCTCAGCTTTGATTGGCCTTTCTCAGATCGATTCAAATGTTAATGTTCTTTCCGCACCGCGTTTGCTGACCTCAGATAATGAGGAGGCAGAGATTGTCGTTGGTAAGAATGTCCCCATCATCACCTCAAAATCGACCGATAATGCCGGTAATCCAATCAATTCGGTTGAGCGTCAGGATGCAGCGCTCACTTTACGTTTTACCCCGCAGATCACTGAAGGAAATCTGGTTCGTTTGAAAATTTTCCAGGAAATCAGCGATGTTACTGAATCTGTCGGAACAGTTGATGAGGTTGGTCCGACATTTAAAAAGACCTTGCTGCGCAACTCAATCGTGGCTCGCGATGGCGAAACGGTTGTTCTTGGAGGTTTGTTTCAGACAGATCTCGCTAAATCGACCACCAAGGTTCCACTCCTTGGAGATATCCCTATTCTGGGACATTTATTCAAGCGGACAAAAGATGTTGAAAATAAAACCAGCCTGCTGATTTTCATTACCCCCCGGGTGATCCGCGATAGTGAGGATTTGAAACGAATTACCCAGGAAAATCGGGACAGTCTTGATCTATTCCGCGAAGAAGGCGGCTCCAATAGTTTTTTTGGTCTGGAAGATCCAGAGGGGAATGTGTTGAAACCAGAAACGGCAGCGGGGGAATAATCCATGCGACCGTTGAAGTGGCGCCAACTTGGGGACATTCTGGTGCAGGACAAGGGGCTCTCTGAGGATATTGTCCGTCAAGCATTACGAGAGCAGGAGTCCAGTTCCCTGCGATTGGGGGATATTCTCAAGGAAAAGGGTGCGGCGACAGAAATCACTCTTGCCGAAGCTCTGGCAACTCAGAGCGGAATGGAATATGTTGCAGAGCCGAAGGTAGCAACCAGTGCTCTACATCTGTTGACCACTATTCCGATCAGTTACGCCAAAGAAAATCTGGCGGTTCCTTTAGATATTGATGGGCAGACGATCCGTTTGGCCGTGGTTGACCCGAGCAATAACCGTATTTTGAATGATCTTTCCGTCTTAACGGGTTGTCGAATTATCCCCTGCCTGGCAGAACCGGATAGATTAGTTGAAGCGATCAACCTGGGTTATGAGACTCTGTCTGGTGGCGGAGACAGTTCTATTTCTGATATTGGTGAGGAGAATCTGGATCTGGATGGGTCTATCCAGATTGAAGACCTTCTTGATACCAGCGATGAGGCACCGATCATCCGTTATGTCAATGGGTTATTGACTCAGGCCTACCGGCAGCGTGCCAGTGATATCCATATCGAACCATTTGAAACTGAAGTGATCGTTCGCTATCGGGTTGATGGCATTCTCTACGAAATACAACGCCCTCCTCACCGTGCTTTGTCCAATATTATTTCTCGTTTGAAAATTATGGCCAATTTGGATATTGCTGAAAAACGCCTCCCCCAGGATGGGCGTTTCTCGGTTCGTATTGCTGGAAAGCAGGCAGATGTTCGTGTATCGACATTACCGACTTCTTTTGGTGAGCGAATTGTTCTGCGTTTATTGGATAAAAGTTCAGGGGTGTTGGGGCTGGGAGATATTGGTGTTGATGCTGAGATGCTGCCGCAGATCAAGGCGATGATCGAAAAAAATCATGGCATCTTTCTGGTCACTGGACCGACCGGGGCAGGTAAAACGACAACCCTTTATTCGGCACTGTCGGCAATTAATTCCCATGAGCAGAATATCATTACCGTTGAAGATCCGATCGAATATCAACTTCCAGGTGTTGGTCAAATCCAGGTCAATCCAAAAATAAACCTCACTTTTGCTCAAGGTTTACGATCAATTTTACGCCAGGATCCAGATGTCATTATGGTTGGCGAAATTCGCGATAGTGAAACGGCAAAAATAGCTGTTCAGGCAGCATTGACGGGACACTTGGTCTTCTCCACCCTACACACCAACGACTCTGCCGGGGCACTGGCACGTTTGGTGGATATGGGGGTTGAACCTTTTCTGGCAGCTTCGGCACTGGTTGGAGTCCTGGCGCAGCGATTGGTACGAACTGTCTGTCCGCACTGTCGCATCAGCTATCAACCTGACAAGAAATTACTGGCCGAACTATTTGATGGAACGGAAGTGCCGCAGCAGGTAACTTTCTATCGTGGGCGTGGTTGCAGTCACTGTATGCAGGTTGGTTATCTGGGACGAACTGGTGTGTATGAACTGTTGGAAGTATCCGATCCGATTAGACAGCTGGTGACCAACAATGCGGATGCAGCGACAATTCGTCAGCAGGCATTGAAAATGGGGATGCGCTCTCTGCGGCAAGCAGGATTAGTCAAGGTTCTGGCCGGGCAGACAACGGTAGAAGAAATCCTGCGGGTGACTCAGGAGGAGGTTT
>JAYEME010000088.1:0-4048 GCA_034717915.1 Thermodesulfobacteriota bacterium | reverse complement strand
AATAAATCGACAACTCCGATTCCGCATCAAAGATATGTAGATGGGTAAGGTCAAGACCTACCTGTAATTCATCGCCGATGGAGAAATGGTGCCGTCCTTCCGCTCTGGCGATCAGGTTCGCTCCCTGCAAATCCATATGAAGGTTGGTTTCATTGCCCAGCAACTCAACAATCTTAACTGTGCCAGCAGTAGTAAAAGTCAATTCTGCTTTTTTCTCATCGTCTGCATGGACAATAAACAGGTCTTCGGTGCGTAGTCCCAAGATAACTTTTTGTCCCTCTATAAACTGACTGTTTTCTTTCTTTGGGATCGGAATTTCGAGTTGATCGCTGAGCTTGATCTTTCGCCCATCGCTGCCCCCGACAATACTTGCCGAATGCAAATTCATCGGTGGAGAACCCATAAAGCCGGCGACAAAGGCATTGGCAGGGTTCTGGAATATTTCCATCGGCGAGCCAACCTGCTCAATGTAACCGTCACGCATAACCACAATCCGATCTGCCAGAGTCATCGCTTCAACCTGATCGTGGGTGACATAGATAATGGTATTCTGAACCTGTTGATGCAGCAGTTTGATTTCCAGTCGCATCTGGGTACGTAATTTGGCATCAAGGTTGGAGAGAGGCTCATCAAACAGATAAACGGAAGGGCGACGAACAATAGCTCGTCCCATCGCAACCCGCTGCCGCTGCCCTCCCGATAGCTCATGAGGTTTGCGAAATAGATAATCTTCGAGTTCAAGAATTTTTGCCGTCTCCCGAACCCGGTTTTCTATTTCATCTTTGGGCATTTTTCTCAAGGTCAGGCCAAAGGACATGTTTTTATAAACGTTCATATGGGGATAGAGGGCATAGTTCTGAAACACCATTGCAGCATCCCGGTCTTTCGGTGCCACCTCGTTGACTACCCGGTCAGCAATTTCAATAGTTCCAGCAGTAATATCTTCAAGTCCGGCGATCATTCTCAGAACAGTCGACTTGCCACAGCCAGATGGGCCGACAAAAACTACAAATTCTTTATCGACAATATCCAGATTAATTCCGTGGACAACTTCCAGCTTGCCGTATTTTTTGAAAATATCTTTTAAAATAACATTGGCCATGAACAAAAACTCCACCAGGAAAGGAAACTTTTAAGTCATTAAAATTATTATAAATTAATCTTTTCTGCAAGAAGTCGCCAATCTATCGATTGTTCCCTATTGGGGCTAATATTTTTTTTACATCGGGTCATTGACGAATCGATTCTATTGGTCTTTACTTGTAGTGTCGCAAGATAAATTTGTGTTCGTCGAATACTTTGCACCATCAAACAGTCGCTTGCAAGAACTTATGTTGAGAATGACCATACTCTAAACCGATTTCAGGAGGAAAACATGTCAAAAATTAAATGTTTCTGGCTGGTTATGGCAGTAGGTATGCTGATCAGTTTTGCCGGATCAGCGTTTGCAAAACCGACCGACATTCATTGGTGGCACGCTATGCGTGGGGCACGTGGCGAAGTTGTACAGCACATTGTGGATCAATTTAATAACTCTCAGTCTGACTACAAGGTGATACCGACCTACAAAGGGGCTTATGACGAAGTTGTCAATGCCGGGGTCGCTGCTGTGCGAGCGGGTAAACAACCACATATTCTCCAGTCTTTTGAAGTTGGCACCCAGACTATGATGCTCTCTGGTGCTATCTATCCGGTTCATCAGCTTATGGCTGACAAAGGCTATAAAGTCGATTGGTCTCAGTACCTGCAACCGGTTCTTTCCTACTATATGAACGCTGATGGCAATCTGATGTCGATGCCGTTCAACTCATCAACCCCGGTTATGTATTACAATGTCGATCTGTTTAAAAAAGCCGGTATCCCCATGCTGTCCAAGGACAAGCCAATTACCTGGGATAAGCTGGGTGAAATTACTGGAAAACTGGTCAAATCAGGGGTTGATGGTGGTTTGGTGACTGCTTGGCAGTCTTGGACCCAGATAGAAAACTACAGCGCTATTCACAATATTCCTTTTGCCAGCAAAGCGAACGGTTATGAAGGTCTGGACACTGAGTTGATGATCAATAACGACAAGGTTGTCAACCACATTGCTCGACTGAAGAGCTGGATGGGAGATAAGCGTTTTTATTATGGTGGACAAAAATATCAAGGGCCAAAATCTGAATTTATCGCTCAGAATGCCGGTGTTTATATCGATTCAATCAGTGGTATTGCCAAGCTGAAAAAAGCTGTCAAAGACTTCACTTGGGATGTTGCTCCGCTGCCGGTTGAATCCTGGATGAAAGAGCCACAAAACAGTATTATTGGTGGCGCTTCCTTGTGGATTTTTAAGGGACTACCGAAGAAAGATTATGCTGGGGTCGCTGCATTCCTGAAACACTTGGCTGGCAACGAATCACAGATCTACTGGCACAAGCAAACTGGTTACTTCCCGATTACCCTGACCGCTTATGACAAACTTAAAGCTGATGGTTACTACAAAGCCAATCCGCTTCAGGAAGTCGGTATCAAACAGTTGACTCGCAGGATTCCTACTGAGATTTCCCGTGGTCTGCGCCTGGGTTACTTTATCCAGATTCGGAACATTATCAACGAAGAACTTGAGCTGGTCTGGAACGATAGCAAGTCTCCGCAAGAGGCTCTGGATAACGCGGTTGCAAGAAGTAACGTGAAGCTGCGTGAATTTGAAAGAATCTACAAATAGTTCTTTCTATATTCATTTAACTTCAATCGGGGGTATCCTTTTCTTGAGGATGCCCCCGAATCGGTGATACTATTCCGCCATGATAAGAAAACGCTCCTATTTTAAAACACGCTCCCTCCCTTACCTGCTGATCTTGCCGCAAATTCTGATCACGTTGACTTTCTTCTATTGGCCAGCGGTACAGGGAATCATTACCTCTTTTCAAGTGAGCGATCCGTTTGGCTTCCGCACCAAGTTTGTCTGGTTTGATAATTTTATTGCTCTGTTCAGTGATCCGCTCTATTTGAAATCGATTCTAACAACCCTGTTATTCAGTGGATCAGTTGCAATTGTATCTATTAGTTTTGGTTTGTTTCTAGCCAGTATGGCCAACCGGGTTTTGAAACTTACAACGTTGACCCGAACTCTGTTGATCTGGCCTTACGCAATCGCCCCGGCTATTTCCGGCATTTTGTGGCTTTTTCTGCTCCATCCCTCTTACGGTGTCGTGGCGATCGGTCTGGAAAACTGGTTCGGTATCGACTGGAATCCCCTGTTGAAAAGTTCCAATGCCATGTTGATGATTGTTATGGCCAGTGCCTGGAAAAATATCAGTTATAATTTTGTATTTTTTCTCGCTGGACTTCAGGCTATTCCCAAGTCACTGATTGAAGCGGCGGCCATTGATGGAGCCAGCCCGTTCCGACGTTTCTGGACCATCACTTTTCCACTGCTTTCACCAACGTTTTTCTTTGTCACCGTCATGACGATCATTTTTTCATTCTTTGAATCCTTCGGTGTCATTCATGCGGTCACTCAAGGTGGGCCGGGCGGCTCTACCAATATTCTGGTTTACAAGGTTTATCAGGATGGATTTATCGGTCTGAACCTCGGTTCCTCCGCAGCGCAATCAGTTGTTCTGATGGGTTTGATTATTCTGATTACGGTTCTGCAATTCAAATATGTAGAACGTAAAGTTCAATATATGGGCTAGTGAGCCCTGCAATAGCCATTTGACTCTGAATACGGCATTTGGCGTATCACTGGACACAAATTATGATGGTTGAAAAAACTCCAGTACTCGATACCTTCACCTACGTTTCCCTGATTCTGGGAATTGTCGTTGTCGGATTCCCAATTCTGTATGCGGTTATTGCAGCAACCTTGTCGATTGAAGAGGTGTCCCGCGTCCCCATGTCGATGATTCCCGGGGATCAGCTGTTTAATAATGTCAGTGAAGCCTGGAACCGGGGGGATCTTGGGACCCAGCTGTTTAACTCCTTTATCATGGCGAGTGGGATCACCATCGGGAAGATAGTCGTTTCTCTGTTTGGTGCTTTTTCGATTGTTTATTTTGATTATCGT
>JAYEME010000087.1:12998-15851 GCA_034717915.1 Thermodesulfobacteriota bacterium | reverse complement strand
AACAACGCTATCGGCGCAGTAACGCTGTCACCGCGGATTGCCTGGGCACATGATGTTTCTGGAACTACTCCTGGCCCTGGTGGTAACTTTATCGAAGACCGCAAAGCTGTCACTTTAGGCCTTGGTGCCAATTACTTGAATCAGTGGACTGCTGATCTAAGCTATACAGACTATTTTGGTGCTGGTCGTTACAACCTGGTCAATGATCGTGACTTTGTGGCCTTTAACATCAAATATTCATTCTAATTATATAGGGAGCTAATATTATGCTGAAAAATGCATTTACATGGGTGTTTGCCATACTGCTGGTCACGGGTCTGGCAGGCCAATCTTTCTCCGCTATTAGTGCGGATGATGCTGCCCGGTTGGGCAACGATCTGACCCCTGTTGGCGCTGAAAAAGCCGGTAACTCTGACGGCACTATTCCAGCCTGGGACGGTGGAATCACTGCACCGCCAGCTGGCTATGAAAAGGGGATGCATCATCCTGATCCCTATTCTGCTGACAAAATTCAAGTGACCATTACTGCTGCCAATATGGAGCAGTATAAGGACAAACTGACGGTCGGTCATCAGACCCTGCTCAAAACTTACGATACATTTAAGATGAACATCTATCCGACCCATCGCAGTGCTTCCTCACCACAACTGATCTACGACATGACCAAAAAGGTGGCTCAGACTGCAGAGTTGATCAATGGTGGAGATGGTGTTGTGGGGACTGTCAACGGTATCCCTTTTCCGATTCCAAAAAATGGAGCCGAGGTTCTCTGGAATCACATGCTTCGTTACCGGGGAGATGCTACAACCAGGCATATTGCTCAGGCACCAATGACCCGTGGTGGTGGCTATACCCTGGTCAAGTTTGAAGATGAAATGAGTCTGATCTATTCACAGGCGGGGATGACCGAAGAGCAATTGAAAAACCGAATTCTGCTGTTCAAGCAGGAAGTCACCGCTCCGGCACGGCTGGCGGGCAATGTTCTCCTTGTCCATGAAACTCTCGATCAAGTCAAAGAGCCTCGTGCTGCCTGGGTTTATAACCCCGGTCAACGGCGGGTTCGTCGTGCTCCCAATGTTGCTTATGATAATCCGGGAACCGCTGCCGACAGCTTACGGACTTCTGATCAGTTCGACATGTTCAATGGTGCTCCAGATCGCTATGATTGGAAATTACTTGGCAAAAAAGAGATGTATATCCCTTACAACAATTACCTGTTGCATAGCGATAAACTCAAGTACAAAGATATCCTGACCCCGCTGCATCTCAATCCGGAATATCTGCGTTACGAACTGCACCGTGTCTGGGTTGTTGAAGCGACTTTGCGTGAAGGAGCTCGCCATCTGTATAAAAAGCGGGTTTTCTACGTTGATGAAGATTCCTGGCAGATCATGGTTGCAGACAATTATGACAACCGTGACCAGTTGTGGCGTGTCTCTGAGGGCCACTCGATTAATTACTATGAAGTTCCGACTTTCTGGACAACATTAGAAACCCACTACGATCTACAGTCCGGGCGTTATCTGGCTCTTGGTCTTGATAATGAATCTGAAATGTATGATTTTGATATCACACGGACCGACAAAGATTATTCCCCTGGCGCATTACGTCGCGCCGGTCGTCGCTAATTGGCGTCGCAATAATAGCAAAACCGGGACTGTCCCCGAATGGGGGCTGTCCCAAGGATTTTGCGGTGCGAACCACTGGAGTTTCATAGCCCGTAAACTTTCGGGACAGCCCCCGATAGAGCTGGGGACAGTCCCAAATTTACTGTAAGTGTGTAAATGACTGGCCGAGTCGGTAACGGCTCGGCCATTTTTCATGCTTTCAAATCGATAAAATGGTCAGATATGAAAAATGATTTTACCCGATACACTCATTTGAAACTGTTTGTTGCTGTAATTCTGCTTGTCTTGTGGTGTTTTGCTGCCACCGCAAGCGGAAGTGAAAGTTCTGTCATTGCTCCCCTTTCGAATCGTTCTCTACTGCTTGATGCCCAACGTATTGGGGATAATTTGATAGCAGTGGGTGAACGCGGACATATTTTGCTCAGTGAGGACAGTGGCACTAGTTGGAAACAAATGCCGGTTCCGACCCGTGCAACCCTGACCGCAATTTATTTCATCGACCGCCAGAATGGCTGGGTTGTCGGTCATGATCAGGTGATCCTGCGAACCAAAGACAGTGGCAAATCGTGGCAGTTGGTTTACGAAAATGCCGAGGCAGAAAGTCCGCTTCTGGATGTCTTCTTTCTTGATTCCAAGCATGGTTATGCCATCGGTGCATACGGCCAGTTTTTGGAATCTTTCGATGGTGGCAGCAGCTGGAAAGGTCGTTGGATCGGCGAGGATGATTTCCACCTGAACCAGATGATAGCTATGGGTGATCATTTGTTTATCGCTGCTGAGGCTGGCTTTGCCTATCGTTCGGAGGATGATGGGCAGAACTGGATTTTATTGGAATCTGGTTATCACGGATCTTTTTTTGGTGTTTTTCCTGCGGAGGAGAACCGTCTGTTGTTGTTTGGTCTGCGCGGACACTTGTTTCGTTCAGATAGTGCCGGGGAGAGCTGGAGTCAGGTTGAAACCGGAACAGAGGCAAGTTTAACCAGTGGGCTGCGTCTGGAAGATGGAACTCTGGTGATTACCGGCTTGGCCGGAGCACTGTTAACCAGCCAGGACAATGGTAACAGTTTTGTCCTGCATCAAGATCCTGACCGCAAGGGGTTCAGTAAGTTGTTACAGGCAGCTGATGGCAGCATTGTTGCTGTAGGAGACTTTGGTGTGACAAAATTGTCTCCAGAAAGTATTCGTCAGTAGAAACGGATTTCCTCCCAACCCTTCTCCATGAGGG
>JAYEME010000087.1:0-12898 GCA_034717915.1 Thermodesulfobacteriota bacterium | reverse complement strand
GGAGAGGGAAAATACCAGCGAGAATTAGATGAAGATTGATTCCTTAAAATCGGGGCTTGAAAAGCTTATATTTAACAACCGTTCTATTTTATTAGGTTTTTTCATCCTGGCAACCCTGCTCATGGCTTATTCGGTCACCAATCTGCGGATTGATGCCGGTTTTAGCAAGCTGCTGCCACTCAAACATGAATACATGCAGACCTACATTGAACACCGCAAGGAATTTGGTGGTGCCAACCGGCTCTTGATTGCTCTGATGGCAAAACAGGGCGATATTTTTACCCCGGAGTTTTTTAAAACCCTGGAAAGTGCCACAGATGATCTCTTTTTTATCCCCGGAGTTGATCGCACCCAGGTACGTTCGTTGTTTACTCCCAATGTCCGTTTCACTGAGGTTGTTGAGAACGGAATTGCTGGCGGCAACGTGATTCCTGCCGATTTTGAAGCAACTCCCGAAGGTTTGGAAAAGGTTCGGAAAAATATTCTTAAGGCAGGAATTATCGGACGTCTGGTTGCTAATGATTTCACTGGCGCGGCAATCAGTGCCAATTTGTTGGAGATCAATCCGGCAACGGGAGAAAAACTCGATTTTATCAAGGTTTCACACCTGCTTGAAGAGCAGATACGGGACAAATATCAGAGCGATCAGATCGATGTTCACATCATCGGTTTTGCCAAGGTTATCGGCGATATCGCTGACGGTGCAAAACGGGTCATTCTGTTTTTCTTTGTTGCCTTTGTGATTACGTCTCTGCTGGTTTTTCTCTACACCCGTTCCTGGATTTTGACCCTGATTCCCCTCAGTTGTTCCCTCATTGCGGTTATCTGGCAACTTGGGTTGTTGCCAATTCTCGGCTATGGGATCGATCCGATGGGGTTATTGGTTCCCTTCCTGATTTTTGCTATCGGCGTCAGCCATGCGGTGCAGATGATTACCGCTAATACGGCTGAAGTTCGTGCCGGCGCTGATCGCCTGGAGGCGGCCAAATCCAGTTTCCGACAACTTCTTATTCCCGGATCGATTGCCCTGGCCAGTGACACCATCGGTTTTATTACCATCCACTTGATTGATATCAGAGTTATTCAGGAGATGGCAGTGACTGCCAGCCTGGGAGTCGCGGTTATCATCTTGACCAACCTGATTCTGTTGCCAATCCTCCTTTCCTACGTTAAAACCGGGCGACGCTACAAGCGTCAGGTTGATCATCAAACGCAACTCTTGAAACCAGTCTGGCGTTTCTTTGAGCAGGCAGCAGAGCCAAGATCTGCAGCTGTTATTGTTGCTGTGGCCGTTGTACTGCTTGTTTTCGGTCTTTGGAAGGGATCCGATATAAAAATTGGGGATATGCACCAAGGTGTTCCCGAGCTGCGGACAGATTCACGCTACAATCAGGATAGTAAAGTGATCACCGAAAAATTCTCCATTGGTGTTGATCTGATTACGGTGATTGTTGAAACCAAACCGGACGGGTGCATCGATTACAATATTATGACTGCCATTGATCGTTTTGCCTGGCACATGAATAATGTTGATGGGGTACAGTCGGTCATCGGGCTACCTGGAATTGCTAAAGTGATTAATGCTGGCTGGAACGAGGGTAGTCTGAAATGGCGGGTGTTGCCGCGCAACCAGTCGACCATGGTGCAAGCGGTTGGCTATGTCCCAACCAGTAGTGGTTTATTGAATTCTGATTGTAGTGTCATGCCGGTAATGATTTTCACCAAAGATCATAAAGCCGAAACCATTGCTGGTATTGTTGCAGAAGTGAAAAAATATCGGGAGCAACATAGCGGAGACGATGTTACCTTCAGGCTGGCAACCGGCAATGTCGGGGTCATGGCGGCAACCAATGAAGAGGTTTCTGCTGCACAGTTTCCGATTTTACTCTACGTGTTTGGAGCGATAATTCTCCTCTGCTTTTATGAGTTCCGCTCGCTCAGGGCAGTGCTTTGTATCATCCTTCCCCTTGGTCTGGTCTCGTTACTTGCTTATGCGTTGATGAGTATTCTCCAGATCGGCTTGAAGGTTTCCACTCTGCCCGTTGTTGCTCTCGGGGTTGGTGTTGGTGTCGATTACGGTATCTATATCTTCAGTCGTTTGCGCAGCTACCTGAGAAAGGGTCAAACATTGCAGGAGGCTTACCTGCATACCCTCGCAATTACCGGAAACGGGGTTGTATTTACCGGGGTGACTCTGGCTATCGGCGTTGCGACCTGGATTTTTTCCCCCCTCAAATTTCAAGCCGATATGGGTATCCTGCTGACCTTCATGTTCCTGGTTAATATGCTCGGGGCAATCCTGCTACTCCCGGCACTGGCTTATTTCCTGCTGCCAAAAACAGAAAAGACCTCTGTTGAGACCAATTAAGGATTTGTATAACTGAAAAGCGGCTGTGTTTAGTCCAGTTTTTTAAAATCTCCCCCAACCCCTCTTTTTCAAAGAGGGGAGTTTTTACACGTTCCCCTTTGCTAAAGGGGGAATGAGGGGGATTTGTTATAGAAAATAGAAATATGTTTTAGTTTTGGTTGACCTGAACGTAAAAGTAAGTAGAATAATAGATAAGGTAGAAATCAACATTTTATCCGCCTTTCTATCGCTAGTATGGATAGTCTGTTATTCTTAGTCTTACGTAAACGTGAAATTCAAACCATAGCTAGAGCTGCCATGATGAATAAAACTGAGACTGCAAGCCTCCCTTATCGCTCAATTCCAAAAATGGTACGGATCAATGCGGAGAAATATTCCGACCATCCCGCCATCAGCTTTAAAAAAGGTGGTGGCTACCTGACTCTGAGTTATCAGCAGCTCTATACCCGAATTCTGATGACGGCACGTGGTTTACGCAAGGCGGGGATGCAACCGGGCGACAAAGTGGCAATTTTTTCTGAAAATCGTGCTGGCTGGGTTATTGCCGACCTGGGAATTCAATCAGCCTTAGGTATCAGCGTACCTATCTACGCAACTAACACCGGAGCCCAGGCCGCTTATGTGATCAACCACAGTAACGTAAAGATCGTTTTTGTTTCTGATCGGCTCCAATATGAAAAACTGCTGGCGGTTCGTGAGCAAATTCCTCAGGTTGAACTCGTCGTCTCTTTCGAGCGATTTCTAGGCGAACGACAGCTACCGGTTCATACCCTCTACCAGCTGTCAGAAATTTCTTATCCAATCACGGATGATGAGAAACGGCAGATCGAGGAACTGATTGATTCCATTAGCTCTGAGGATCTAATCACTATTATTTACACTTCAGGAACCACAGGTCAGTCTAAAGGGGTCATGCTGACCCAGCATAACATGGTGATTAATGCCTGGGACGGCGTTCAACTTGCGGGTCCAGACAAAATGTCCGGAACATTTTTGAGTTTTCTGCCATTGAGTCATGTTTTGGAACGTACTGCTGGATACCATTCAGTCTTGATGGGTGGCGGACATATCGCCTTCGCCGAAGATGTCAACAAAGTTGTCGAAAATATTGTTGAGGTTAAACCGACAGCGATGATCAGTGTGCCGCGGTTATTCGAAAAAATCTATTCACGCATCTACGAAAGTATCCACCTGTTGAGCCCACTGAAGCGGCAGATGTTCCACCAGGCTATCGAAGTAGGTCGCGAGTATATTCACCAAAAGTACACCATGCATCAGCCAACCGGGCTGCTTGGGCTTAAATACAAAATATACGACAAACTGGTCTTTCGCAAAATTCGCAATCGTTTCGGTGGAAATCTGAAACTTTTCATCTGTGGTGGTGCGCCGTTGGACAAAACTGTCAATGAATTCATGTGGATCATTGGCATTCCGGTTTTTGAAGGTTATGGCTTAACTGAAACCAGTCCGGCTGTCACCTTGAACAGTTTGGATGCAAACCGCTTTGGCTCTGTGGGAAAAGCTCTGGGGGATGTCGAGTTCAAGCTGGCCGAAGACGGTGAGTTGCTGATCAAGGGATCAGTGGTTATGCGCGGTTATTATCGCGATGAAGAGGCCACCGCTGCCGCTTTTGAGGATGGTTGGTTTAAAACCGGCGATATTGCCCGGATTGATGAAGAAGGTTACGTTTATATCATCGATCGGAAAAAAGAAATTATCGTCACCGCCGGGGGTAAAAATATTGCGCCACAGCCATTGGAAAATTCACTCAAGCTGGATAAATATATTTCTCAGGCCTATATCCACGGTGACAAAAAAGCCTTCCTGGTCGCCCTGTTGACACCAAACATGGAAAGAGTGATTGAATTCGGTCATAGTAAGCAGATCGACTACTTAGGGGTCGATGACCTGGTTGCAAATCATCTGGTACAACAACTATTTGCTGAACGAATCGAACAATTTAACCAGAACCTTCCACCCTACCAGACAATCAAAAAATTTGTGGTTCTCCCACGCGAGTTTTCCACTGAGGGGGGTGAATTGACTCCCACGATGAAACTGAAACGTAAGGTTATTTACGACATGTACAAGAAGAAAATCGAAGAACTTTATCTGCACAATGGCGCCGGACAGAGTGCCAGCCACAATCAGAAAATGGAGGAATAAATGAGGCAGATTAATCGTGTTGCAGTACTTGGTGCCGGAGTTATGGGGGCGACAATTGCTGCCCATCTCGCCAACGCTGGTCTGGAAGTTTTATTGCTCGATATCATCCCGCGCGAACTGACCAGCGCAGAAGAAAAACAAGGCTTAACTCTGGAAAGTCCGCAAGTGCGAAATCGGATTGCCAGTGAGGGTTTGAGGGGCTTGCTGAAAATGAAACCAGCGCCGCTCTACTTGAAGCAGTATGCAGGACAGATCAATATCGGCAATTTTGACGATGACCTGGGAAAGCTGAAAAATTGTGACTGGGTTATTGAAGTCGTCATTGAGCATATGCCGATCAAGAAAGATCTCTTGACCAAAGTCGTCCCAAATCTGGCTGAAGGAGCTATCCTGTCGACCAATACCAGCGGCTTATCAGTCAATGAAATGGCCGAGATGCTACCCACAGACATACGTAAAAACTTTTTGGTGACCCACTTTTTCAACCCACCACGGTACATGCGTTTACTGGAAATTGTCCCCAGCCAATATACAGATCCTGAAATTGTATCGGGTCTGGCCGATTTTATCAGTCGCCGTCTGGGCAAGGGAATTGTGTACGCAAAAGATACTCCCAACTTTATCGCTAACCGGATCGGTGTTTACTCCATTTTCAATGGGGTCAAGCACATGCTTGATCTGGCGATGACCGTTGAAGAGGTTGATAGCGTTGCAGGTCCAGCCACTGCCAGACCGGGATCAGCCGCCTTCCGCACTTGTGATCTGGTCGGGAATGATACTCTCGCCCATATCTGTCGCAATACTTATGAGTTGCTGCCAGATGACGAGAGCCGCGACACCTTCAAAGTTCCAGAATTCATGGGGCGAATGCTTGAAAACGGGCTGTTCGGCAACAAAAGCAAAAAAGGTTTCTACAAGAAGGAGCAGATTGACGGGAAACGACAGATCTACTATTACGATTACAATAGCGAGGAATTCAAGCCAGCCGAAAAACCAAAATTTGCTTCAGTGGTTGCGGTTAAAATGGTTGATGACCCGGCACAGAAAGTCAAAATGGTGGTCAATGGTCAGGACAAAGGAGCCGAATTTGCCTGGCGTTCACTGCGTGATTCCTTGATTTATACGGTCAATCGCATCCCTGAAATTGCCAATGACATTATTAATATCGATAACGGCATGAAATGGGGCTTTAATTGGGAAATCGGCCCCTTCGAGATGCTTGATGCGATTGGTGTCCAGAATTTTGTCAAGCGGGCGAAAAAAGATGGCGTTGCCGTTCCGGAAAGTCTGGAAGGGATAGAGACCTTCTACCGCTACAATGATGCCGGGCAGCAGGAATATTACGATTTACTGGAAAAAACCTATCATCTGGTACCGCAAAAAGAGGGTCAGATCAACCTGCAGATCCTCAAAAAAACCACGGATGTGGTGGAGAAAACCTCCAACTGCTCGCTGGTTGATCTGGGTGATGGAGTTTTCGGTCTGGAGTTCCATTCCAAAATGAACTCCATCAGTGCTGATATTCTTTCAATGACCCACAAAGCGGTCAAGCGTGCGGAAGAAGAGGGTGTCGGGCTGGTGATCGGTAATCAGGGAGAAAACTTCTCTGTTGGTGCCAACTTGATGATGTTAGCCGTCGCCTTGGCTGAAGGAGCATACGAGGATATCGATATGAGTGTCCGTGCTTTCCAGAAAGCAACTATGGCGGTGAAATATGCCAAGGTTCCTGTTGTTGCGGCACCTTTCGGAATGGCTCTGGGTGGTGGCTGTGAGTTTTCCCTGCATGCCGATGCCATCAATGCCTACGCAGAGACCTATATGGGGCTGGTAGAAATAGGGGTTGGATTAATTCCAGCTGGTGGCGGCACCAAAGAGATGTGTCTGCGGGCCGTCGAACTGGCAAGCCAGTTCGATATCGATGTGACCCCTTTCCTGTTTAAGAATTTCCAGCAGATCGGCATGGCAAAAGTTTCCATGGGGGCAGCCGAACTGACCGGAATGGGTTACATGCGTAACGGTGATAGCATCAGTATGGACATCGACCGGCTGATTGCTGACGCCAAGCAGAAAGTTCTGGCACTGGCAACCAACTATCGACCCGCAAGACCGGCTGAAAATATTCCGGCTCCGGGTCGTGGCATTGCTGCCAGTATCAAGAGTCAACTCTGGAACATGAAGATGGGCGGGTTTGTTACTGAGTATGAAGCAGAGATGGGCGGAGTTATTGCCGATGTCATTACCGGCGGAGACGTTCTGCCGGGAACTCCAATTTCGGAAGATTATCTGCTCCAACTGGAGCGGCAGGCATTCCTTAAGTTGTGTGGCAACAAAAAGACGGCCGAGCGGGTTCAACACATGCTGAAAAAAGGCAAGCCGCTGCGGAATTAAATTTGAATCTGTAGGGGTGCCCCCCTGTGGTCGCCCTGGGCAGGCACAGGGGCCTGCCCCTACGAATCCAATTTGAAGGAGAATACATAATGAAAACAGCTTATATACTTGCCGCCTACCGCACCCCCGGTTGCCGGGCTAATAAAGGCAAATTCAAAGATATGCGCCCCGATGATCTGGCTGCAGCCGCTCTTGCCGGGCTGATCGAGCGTACCAAAATTGATCCAATGCGGATTGATGATGTCCTACTTGGTTGCGCTTTTCCCGAAGGGGAACAGGGGATGAACGTCGCACGAATTGCAGCGTTGAAGGCAGGAATCCCTTACCAGGTTCCGGCGCAGACGATCAATCGGTTCTGTTCTTCTGGACTACAGAGTATTGCTCTGGCTGCTGAGCGAATTATGGCCGGCTTTGCCGACTGCATTATTGCTGGTGGTACCGAATCGATGACCACAGTTCCCATGGGCGGCAATAAATACAGTGCCAATCCCGGACTGGTGGCCGAATGGCCTGAGGCATTTGCTTCCATGGGGATCACCGCAGAACTGGTTGCAGACAAATATGAGATCAGTCGCCAGGATCAGGATGCTTTTGCCGTTGGCAGTCATAAGAAAGCCGCTGAGGCAATCGCAGCAGGGCGGTTCACTGATGAAATAATCCCGATTGAAATTGAAAAAACCGCTATTGTTAAAGGAAAAGTTCAAAAAAGCACTGAAATGGTTTCCATCGATGATGGTGTCCGTGCCGATACCACAGTTGAAGGATTGGCCAAGCTCAAGCCTGCCTTTAAACAGGGAGGGTCAGTGACCGCCGGAACTTCATCACAGATGACCGATGGCGCAGCGGCAGCTCTGGTTGTTTCAGAAGAGTTTCTCAAGGAAATCGGTGGTGAGCCTTTAGCTCGTTTTGTTGCTTTTGCGGTTAAGGGAGTCCCGCCGGAAATCATGGGAATCGGGCCGATTGAAGCCATTCCTGCAGCCCTGAAATTAGCTGGATTGAAACAGAGCGATCTTGGACTGATCGAGCTGAACGAAGCTTTTGCCGCACAGTCCCTCGCAGTGATCAGAGAGCTGGGATTGAGTATGGATATCCTCAATGTCAACGGTGGCGCTATTGCCCTGGGTCATCCACTCGGCTGTACGGGAGCCAAACTGACAGCAACTCTGCTGCACGAGATACAACGGCGCGAACTCCGTTACGCTATGGTCTCCATGTGTATCGGTGGAGGTATGGGTGCCGCTGGAATTTTTGAGAAAATGTGAACTGTAGGGGCGATCCTTGTGATCGCCCAAGGCGAATACAAGATTCGCCCCTACATCATAAATTAAATACATCGATAACAACGAGGTAACTATTATGGCTGGAAAAATTATGAAGGGTGGCGAATTCTTGATCGCCGAGAGCGATTGTCAGGACATTTTTACTCCTGAGGATTTCAGTGACGAACAGCGGGCAATGGCTGAGACAACCGAGCAATTCGTCGAAAACGAAATACTGCCACATCTTGATGAGATCGAGGAACAGAACTTCGAGCTTATCGTTGAAGGGATGAAGAAGTGCGGTGAACTGGGTCTGTTGATGATGGATGCTCCCGAAGAAGAGGGTGGCCTGGAGCTCGACAAGGCTTCATCAATGTTGGTCGGGGAAAAAATTGCGACCAGTGGCTCTTTTTCCGTTGCCTTCGCAGCCCATACTGGTATCGGTACTCTGCCGCTGATCTACTATGGAACTCCAGCACAAAAAGAGAAATATCTGGAAAAGATTACGACTGGAGAGTGGTGTTCTGCTTACTGTCTGACCGAACCCGGTTCTGGTAGCGATGCCTTGGGGGTGCAGAGTAATGCGACTTTGTCGGAGGACGGCAAGCATTACATCCTCAACGGAACCAAGCAATTTATTACCAACGGTGGTTTTGCCGATCTGTTTACGATCTTTGTCAAAATTGACAAGCAACATTTCACCGCGTTTCTGGTTGAGAAAAATTTTGACGGTCTGGTTGTCGGTCCTGAAGAAAAAAAGATGGGGATCAAGGGGAGTTCGACGACCCAGATTATTCTTGATAACTGCAAGGTGCCGGTCGAGAATGTTCTTGGAGAGATTGGTAAAGGGCATAAAATCGCTTTCAATTCATTGAATATCGGGCGCTTCAAGCTCGGTGCAATGGTCACCGGAGCGGCTAAAATGGCACTGGCAGAAGGAATTGCCTATGCCAATGAACGCAAACAGTTCGGTAGACCTATCGCTTCTTTTGGTGCAATTCAGGAGAAAATTGCTGATGTTACTGCGGCCATTTATACCTCAGAGTCGCTGGTTTACCGGCTGTCCGGTCTGCTGGATGGCAAAATCGCTACAATTGACAAGGGTGTTGATAACTATTATGAGCAGTACCTGAAAGCGATTGAGGAGTACGCACCCGAATGTGGTATCTCCAAAGTTTTCTGCAGTGATGTGCTGGCAAAGACGGTGGATGAGGTGGTGCAGATCCATGGCGGTTATGGTTTTGTCAGCGAATACTCCGCTGAACGCTACTACCGTGACGAACGGATCAACAGGCTGTTTGAGGGGACGAATGAAATCAATCGACTCTTGACAACCGGGATGGTTCTGAAGCGTTCAATGAAAGGGGAACTGCCGTTGCAAGCGGAGTCGATGAAGGCGTTTGAATCGCTGATGACCCCATCATTTGACGAAGTCGATGAATCAATTCCATTTATTGCTGAAAAGACCACCATCGCAAACCTGAAAACTCTGTTCCTGATTCTGGCGGGAGCGGGGGTGCAGAAATATATGGAGAAACTGGCCGATGAGCAGGAAATCATGATGGCGGCAGCCGATATCGCCATCCAGATTTTTGCCATGGAGAGTGCTGTTCTTCGTGCGGAAAAAATTATCGACACATTGAGCCCTGCCAAACAGGAGCAGCTACGGGCCGCAGTCAAGGTTGCTACCTTTAATGCGACCGAAATAGCTGCTAGTGCAGCAAAAAAAGGTGCTTATATGGTCGAGGAGGGAGATACTCTGACGATGATTCTTTCCGGGGTGCGCCGATTTACCAAGTACGATGCAACTGGACTTCTACAAGCCAAGCGAACTCTGGCTGCAGCAGCCAGTGAAGCGGAAAAGTATATTTTCTGATCGGAAATTCCGGGCGGGCACAGGAACCCGCCCCTGATATGGTTGTTTATATCTATTTGTTTGGTAGGGGAGCCCCCCTGTGGGCTCCCGGATTTCGTTTTGGACAATAACCCTATATGACCCCCACTCAACACACCATAAATACCGCATATGTTGTCGGCTCGGTACACTGCTACACTGCTGAAATCAACGGTGATCTGGTTCTTTTTGATACCGGCCCACCGACTGATGAGGCTAAACGGTATTTACAGCAAAATCTGGAACTTGATCGACTTAAGCACGTCATCGTTACCCACTGCCATATAGACCATTATGGGCTGGTCAACTGGTTAGAACATGAAACTGATGCAACAATTTATCTGCCGTTTCGTGACCATCTGAAAATTACCCGACATGCCGAACGTCTGGAACTGATGTATGACCTGATGCTGCAGATCGGTTTTGAACCTGTTTTTCTCGAGCGGTTCCGGGGCAATATGGATGATGGGACAGTTTTTCCCCCTTTGCCGGAGAATTTCAAAGTTATTGAAGAAGATCTTCCCCGGCAACTGGGTTTAACGGCACTTCCCTGCCCCGGTCATTCTCAGAGTGATATGGTGCTGATTGGTAACGATTGGGCAATCACCGGCGATGTTATGTTGCAGGGGATTTTTCAAACACCGCTTCTTGACGTTGATCTGCTCACCGGACAACGCTTTCAAAACTATGTCGCTTATTGTGAAAGTCTGGCTAAACTGGTGACTTTGCGTGATATGCAGATTTTACCCGGACATCGGGAAACGATCGACAGTGTTGACAGTTGCCTGTTGTTCTATGTCAGTAAACTGCTTGAACGGGCAGGACGGATCAATAAGCTGCCAGATGATATGAGTGCTGCAGAGATTGTGACGCAGCTGTTCAAAGACGATACCAGCCACCCTTTTGTCAGCTATTTAAAGGCTTCTGAAATTGTTTTTTTACGCGATTTTCTTGCTGAGCCAGGGCTTTTACATAAGGTTTTGAACGATAATAATCTATTTTTACCGGTTGCGGATAAATTCTCCGAGGCCATTGCCTGATGCAAGGATGAAGAGGAAAACTCAATGATGTCAGATCAACTATTTGATCCCATTTCTATTGGCAATCTGAAATTGAAAAACCGAATTCTGATGCCGGCTATGCATCTGAATATGTGCCGTAAGTTTACTGTCACCGACCAGCTGATCAATTTCTATATTGAGCGGGCTAAGGGTGGCGTCGGCATGATCTGTGTTGGCTATGCAACAATTGATGAACTTTCCGGTCTCCCGGGAAACATTGGCGCTCATCAGGATGAGTTTATTCCCGGATTGACGAAACTGGCGACAGCCATCAAAAAGGAAGGTGCGGCTGCCTGCGTTCAGCTCAATCATGCCGGGCGGTATAACTTTTCATTTTTTCTTGGTGGGAAGAAGCCGGTGGCACCATCACCAATCCCCTCACGAATGACCAAGGAAACGCCACGAGAACTGGAAGAGGAAGATATTCGCACAATAATTCAACACTTTGCCGATGCCGCGGGGCGGGTTAAGGCCGCTGGTTTTGACGCAGTGGAAATTCTCGCTGGAACCGGATACCTGATCAGCGAATTTCTATCTCCACTGACCAATCAGCGTCAGGATCAGTATGGCGGTAGCTTGGAAAACCGGATGCGCTTTGGCTTGGAAATTGTTCAGGCAGTCAAGGTGGCAAACGGGGATGACTTTCCGCTGCTGGTGAGAATCAATGGCAACGATTTTATGCCGGGTGGAATCGGCCGCGCCGAATTAAAAACTTTTGCGGCTAAACTGGTTGAAGCTGGCGCCGATGCCCTCAGTATTAATGTCGGCTGGCATGAAGCCCAGGTTCCACAGATTGTTACAAAAGTTCCTCGGGGTGTTTTTGCCTATCTTGCCCGGGACATCCGTAACGAAGTCAAGGTTCCAGTGATTGCCAGCCACCGGATCAACGATCCCGCTACGGCTCGCCATCTGCTTAAAAGCGATTATTGCGATATGGTTGCCATGGGTCGAGCTTTGATTGCCGATCCGCAACTGCCCAATAAAGCTCATGAGCATCGGGAAAAACAGATCACCCATTGTGTTGCCTGCGCTCAAGGTTGTTTTGATAATCTATTCAAGATGAAATCGGTGGAATGTCTTTGTAATCCCCGTGTGGGAAAAGAAGTTGAGACAGCTACAAAACTGACGGATCATCCCCGTAAAGTGTTGGTGGTAGGTGGTGGTGCTGCTGGAATGAGTGCCGCAATTGCCGCTGCTGAGCAGGGTCACCGGGTTACTCTGCACGAACAGAAGCTGAATTTGGGTGGGCAACTTCATCTTGCCGGAGCCCCTCCGGGGCGGGAAGAATTTTCAGTTCTTGCGGACGATCTGCAACGTCAGCTGGCAAATTTAAAAGTGCAGATTGTCCTCAATTCAACAGTCGATAAGCAGCTTCTGAATGAGCACAAACCGGATGCCCTGATCTTGGCAACCGGTGGAATTCCCATATTCCCAAAGATCCCGGGTGATGACCTGCCGCATGTTGTTCAGGCTTGGGATGTCCTGGCGGGGAAGGTACTCACCGATCAGCGAGTTGTTATTGTCGGTGGCGGTTCTGTCGGAATTGAAACAGCCTTGTTACTGGTCGAGCAGGGCACCTTGTCAGGAGAGGAATTGAAATTTTTGCTCATCCATCAGACTGAGTCGTTGGAGGAGCTTTATCGCCTTGCAACAACGGGCAACAAACAGGTCACTTTAATAGAAATCATCGATAAGCTGGGGACAAACTTCGGCAAATCAACCCGTTGGAGCATGTTGCAAGATATCAAACGCTCTGCAATCA
>JAYEME010000086.1:0-4112 GCA_034717915.1 Thermodesulfobacteriota bacterium | reverse complement strand
TAATATATTCAAAAGAGGTTGAAGATTACCAACGCTTTGGGGTCAATGTTCTTGAGGGGGAGACCATTGTCGATATGGTAGAAAAACCTGACACCCCAATTTCACGGTTGGCTCAGGTCGGTCTCTATTACCTGAAAGATGGTGCCGGGTTTATTGGTGCTATCGAAGCAACGATTGCCGCGGGGGAAACCGTGAAGGGTGAATATTACCTTCCTTCAGTCTTTATGCGGATGATCGGTGCTGGGCACAAATTCAAGGCACCAGAGATTGATGCCTGGCTCGATTGTGGTAAACCGGAAACCTTGCTCGAAACCAACCGCTATCTGCTCAAAGGGCGGCACCATGTTCATGGCGAGGTTCAGGACAGTATTCTGCTTGAACCGGTTCATGTGGGGTACGGCGCGGTGATAAGGAATTCGATTGTAGGACCGAATGTCTCTGTTGCTGCTGGAAGTGTGATAGAAAACAGTGTCATCAGCGATTCAATAATTAATACTGATAATATTGTCAGCCATTTGATCCTCGAACACTCGCTGCTCGGAGATTCGGTCAACCTGCTTGGATCGCCACGACGGATGAATATCGGCGACCATTCGCATATCGTTATGGATCAATAAAAATTTTCAACGAAGAGACGGAGAGAAGAAGAGAAACCAAGTCAAGTTCATACAACTAATTTGCCACCAAGGTACCAAGAGCACCAAGAAAATCTTCTTTTTTAGGTTTTTAAAACCTAAAAAGTGCTTTTGACTGTGGTTCTCTTGGCGAACTTGGAGTCTTGGTGGCTATTTTAGATTTCTGGCTTTTTCCCGCGATCTCTCCAACTCTCCGTCTCTCCGTTAAAATGATTTGGTATAAAATAAGGTATAATCATCATAATGAATTATCAGCAATATCTCCCATATCTCATCCCACCGCTACTTGGGGGGATAATCGGTTATGTGACCAACTACATCGCTATCCGGATGTTATTCAGACCTTTACGCGCTTGGAGAATTCTGGGCCTTCGGGTACCGTTGACCCCGGGGATTATCCCGTCTAAACGAGGGGAACTAGCAATCAGAATGGGAGAGATGGTCGGCGAACATCTGTTGACTGCTGATGATGTTGGACGTGCTTTCGCCAAGGACTCTATCCAGCGAGAACTCCGTTTAACCGTAACCGATAAGCTTGGTTCTTTTTTGGATCGTGAACTTGGATCTTTAGAGTCTTTGGTTCCCAGCCACTTTCGGCCTCGTTTTCGTGAGATTATCAGCCTCTTTCAGGTGAAAATAGTCAAATTAATCTTTGACTATCTCCAGAGTGAACAATTTGAACAAAAATTTCACGACTACCTACAGCAACAAACTGAGCAGCTGTTGTCACGGGATCTTGCTAGTTTCTTAACACCAACGCAGTATCAAGCGGCACAAAAACATCTGGATGATAAATATTGTCAGTTTTTCCAGTCACCCAGAACCGCTGGGATGGTTGGCGATTATGTTGATCGTAAAACCGGACAGCTGCTGGCAACTGACTTGCCGCTCCGCGAACTTCTCCCTGCTGATCTGGTTGAATTGCTCCTGACCCAGCTAGAAAAAGAGATGCCGCCATTGGTAGAAAAGTTTGGCGGCATGCTATATGACCCGACATTTCGTACCCGGATGGTGAAAAAAGGGAAGCAAGCAATTGATTCTTTCCTCGACTCTCTCGGAGGATTGGCCGGGCTCCTCAGCGGGTTTATGGATCTGAATAAAATCTACGATAAAATTCCTGAATTTCTTGATAAAGCGGGGGATGAAGTTGCCGACTGGCTGAAAGATGCAAAAACTCAACAACAACTGGCAAAATTGTTGCGAGAACGAGCCGATAGTTTGTTGGATCGCTCTTTAGCTAGTTACGTTGAGAAAATGCCCTATGAAAAGATAGAAGGAGTTCGCCAGTTCATAAAAGATCAGGTTATTGTTACGGTCCAATCGCGAAAAACGATCGATACTGCCCTTATCCTGACTGAAAGTGCCGTTGATCGTCTCAAAGACTGCCCCTTTGCGGAATTATTGAAAAGAGCTTTGCCGGAAGATAGCTTAGATCTTGGCCGAGAGAAATTAACTGATAAGTTGCTAGAGCTTATTCGTTCACCTCAAACGCAAGCCGTATTTGAAACTATTTTTATTGAGCAAAGCAATCAATGGATTTACCATAAACACCTTGGTTTGTTGTCTGCCCGGTTGCCTGGAGATTTACGTCAGGAGATTGAGGGTGGCACCTGCCAGTTAATTGAAGAGATGTTAAAAAAAGAAGCACCTCGGTTGGTAGAAACCATCAATGTCCGGCGGATGGTTGAGGAAAAGGTGAATAGCCTCGATTTATTGCAGGTAGAAGAGCTTCTGATGGGGGTGATGAAGGAACAGTTCAAATATATCAATCTGTTCGGTGCTCTTCTCGGTTTTCTGATCGGGTTTGTCAACATCCTTGCTTTTCAGTTGATGTGATTCGGCTCTCATAAATCCTATTTTTTTATGGAGAAAAGATTAGAAAAAGTGTTGGATAGAGTACATTTCATAAATCAACAAGGAAGGTCTGTCTCTTTATGTTCGCTGATGAAGATCTAAAAGCTCAATTGCAGCGGGTGTTGGCTTCGGTCGAGCAATTATTACCGAAAGCGGTTGATAAGGTCAATTGGAGTAAAAACTGGGCAGCCAACTGGCGCAGATACTCGTTTGCTGGTTATCTGGAAGCGATCAATGAACTTGATTCCGTGAGATTGGATGATCTGCTCGGAATCGATAAGCAGAAACAGATCCTAGAGGAAAATACCCGGCAGTTTGTTCTGGGATTTCCCTCCAATAATGTGCTTCTCTGGGGAACCCGTGGCACCGGGAAATCAACTCTGGTTCGAGCCCTGCTGAATGCTTATGCTGAAAAAGGGCTGCGGGTTATTCAGGTGGATAAGGATGATCTGGTTAATCTGGCTGATATTTTTGCCGCGATCAAAGGGGAGCCATATCGTTTTATTATCCTCTGTGATGATCTTTCTTTTGAGCCAGGTGAGTCGAGCTATAAGGTGTTAAAAAGTGCCTTGGATGGAGCGGTGTATGCAGCGCCGGAGAATGTCCGTTTTTATGTTACTTCAAATCGGCGCCACCTCCTCCCCGAATATGAAACTGATAACCTCGGTTTTAAAATGGTCAATAATGAACTCCATGCCGGGGAAGGAGTTGAAGAGAAAACTTCATTATCTGATCGTTTTGGTCTGTGGGTGCCGTTTCATATGTTCAGCCAGGATCAATATTTTGAATTGGTTGGTCAGTTGGTCAAAAAATATTCTCTTGAACACCAGCTGAATCCTGTTCTGGATGATAAATTATTTAATGCCGCCTTAAAGTGGTCGCATGATAAAAGTAAACGTTGCGGGAGGACTGCTTTACAATTTTCCCGTTACTGGGTTGGACAACAATTATTGAAACGGAGTGAATAATGGCACGAGCTACTTTTGCTGGCGGATGCTTCTGGGGAACTGAGGAAGCATTTAGAACTCTGGATGGAGTGATTGAGACAACCGTTGGCTATATGGGTGGAACGACTGAGAATCCGACTTATGAAATGGTCTGTACCGGTGCAACTGGCCATGCCGAAGTGGTTGATATCAATTTTGATCCGGCGATTATCAGTTATCGCCAATTGCTTGAACATTTCTGGACTATTCATAATCCAACCAGTCTCAATTTTCAGGGGGTGGATCATGGCACTCAATACCGTTCGGTTATCTATTATTACAATGATGAACAGCGTCAGAAAGCTGAAGAATCAAAAGCTGCTCTTGATGTCTTGAGAATTCATTTACTTCCAGTTGTGACAGAAATCACCCAAGCTGGGCCATTTTGGCGGGCTGAAGGGTACCATCAGCAATATTTTTTGAAACAAAAATCTGATTAGCCAGGAGATCCTGACTATTTTTTCGTTCCGGGTTTTAACCCAAATACGTCTTTCAATTCTGCTGCAATTCAGTGCCTTCTTGTTGTTCCTGACCGGGTGCTATCTTGGTTTGATGCAGGGGGCAGAGAGCCTTGGCTATAACTGGCAGTGGAACAGGGTTCCACGCTATCTGATTAAAATCTCTGCAGATGGTTGGC
>JAYEME010000085.1:0-16069 GCA_034717915.1 Thermodesulfobacteriota bacterium | reverse complement strand
CCCACCTCCAGCTTATCTGATCAGTGTTGCTCTGGCCGTTTATTGTTTCTCCTCAGCCATCTTGACCTTGACCGCTATAGCCAACGATGCCAAACCGACCCAAAAGTGGAATCATCTCGGTTATCGTTCTGTCTTCTTCGCCTTCTACTGCTTCTCCGGTGCTATCGCAGCTAACTTCCTCCCTGTCCTGCTGGTTGGACTCAGCCTCTACGGATTAGACCAATGTCACATCTGGCTTCACAACGCCAAAGAGAATCATGAAGGTAAAGGACTGTTGGGAAAATCCTGATCAACTGAGAAAGATAAGATAAAAAGCCTGTTGCTAACATTGCAACAGGCTTTTTTATGTTTTAGAGCTCTGGGAAATGTCGTTGGAGGGTTTTCAGGGAGTGTTCTACATCGGGCAGATTATGATTTTCCAGGGTGATGGTTGGGGGAGTATCAGCTGCTTTCAGCCATTCAAACAGGATTGAAAAGGGAACATAACCCTGCCCGACAGGAAGATGTTCATCACGTTCACCATGATTGTCATGCAGGTGCATGTGCTTCAAATAGGGAGCTGTTTCATTCAACCAGTGTAGCAGTTTTCCCGTCCCAAAAATATTCCAGTGGCCGATATCAAATACGTGCCCCATGTAGGGGGAATCTATCATCGAGAACAGGCGGACAAAGATATCCGGGGTGGTTGCATAAATATTTTCAATGCAGATAGTACAGTTAATTTCAGCGGCATGGGCAAGAAATTCCGGCCAGAAAGTCAGATTGTTTTCAAGCCAGAGAGCCAGTTTTTTTTCATCATTGCCATAGGCCAGGCCGGGGTGAAAAACAATCCGTTTGGCACGGAGTTTTTCCGCCAACTGTAATGATTTAGCAGCTGTTTTCAGAGATGAGTCACGAATCCTTTTTTTCCTGCTGCCGGGGTTAAAATTACTGAACGGGGCATGTAAAGTTGTGCTGAGCCCCTGTTCTTGCAGTTGAACAGCACAATCACCAAGCAGGTCGAAATCTAGCTTTTCCAATAAAACGTCTTGACAGGCAACTTCAGGTTGTAACTTTCGATTGAGCAGAAAGGGTAGCCGTGCCGGAAGCAGGTGTGCTGGAATATAAATATAGAGTGATGATGAGTTCATAAGTGTTTATTCGCTGCAATAAGTTCCAGTTTTTGGATATCAGGGTATTCACCCAAAGCAATCAAAATATGACCTGCTTCAATAATTGTATTAGCTGCCGGGTTAAAAATCATCTGTTCATTATTTTTTATGCCAATAATAATCAGCCCCAGTTCTTTGCGAATCCCGGACTGAAACAGATCTTTTCCAACCAGCCTTGATACAGGAGCGACCGGGATTTCTTCCATCTGCAGCTCAATACTGTCTCGACCGATTGCAATATCAATAAAATCGACGACTGCCGGCCGAAGAATTGCCTGAGCCATGCGGGTTGCACCGATTGTGTAGGGAGAAATAACTTTATTCGCCCCGGCACGCATTAACTTGATTTCGGCTTCCTCTTCGCTGGCGCGAGCCATGATAAACAGATTGGAATTGATGCCACGAGCAGTCAGCACAATGTAGACATTGGCCGAATCGGAGGTAACGCCGGTAATTAAGCCCTTTGCATGGCGAATCCCTGCTTGTTCAAGGACTTCATCGCGAGTGGCATCCCCCTCTATGAACAGGTGTCCATCCTCCTCCAGCCGTTGGCAAAGTTTGGGATCATTTTCCACGACGATAAAAGGTATTGGCTTGGCGGCAAATTCGCGACTTATCCGACGACCGATGCGTCCGTAACCACAGATAATGTAGTGCTCTTTCAGGCGGCTGATCCGTTTTTGCACTTTTTTTCTCCCCAATAGCTTGTAAAGTTGCCCTTCCACCATAAATTGAATCATCGAGCTGATTGTGTAGGCGATGGTTCCAACCCCTGTAACAATCAGGATAATGGTAAATATCTGCCCTTCATGTGACAGGGTATGAACTTCGCCGTATCCGACCGTTGCCAGAGTGATGACTGTCATGTAGAGCGCTTCGAAAGCACCCCAGCCTTCAATAATAGAATAACCGAAAGTTCCCCCACCGATAAGTATGATTAAAGTTGCCAGAGAATATTTAATTTTTTTCAGAGAATCCATGCTTGCTCCAGTCGAAACCCGTTGATGATAGCGGCCTCCCGAAAAAAAAACAAGAAATCAGCCGTTTATTTCGTACCATTTTAGTCGTGTAAATAAAGATTGACAACAAGTGTATACAGTATACAATTCAATAAATTTTAAATGGGAGAATTGCCGTGAAAAGCAAACAGATTGAGCACCATCAAACTTTGCGGGAAAAGATTCTGGAAACAATCCGTGAAGCAATTCTTAAGGGAGATCTTAAGCCGGGTGAAAAAGTGGCTGAACCTGAACTGGCAGAACGTTTTGGTATTAGCCGAACCCCGATCCGTGAGGCTTTTCGTCAGTTGGAATCCGAAGGTTTTTTGACAGTTATTCCACGTAAAGGGGCTGTTGTGGCCGCTCTTTCGGAGCGTGATGTCCAGGAGTATTATGCCGTCAAGAGTATCCTTGAAGGGTATGCTGCAGAACTGGCGGCGCAGAATCTTTCGGAGAAAGAATTAGCAAAGCTGGAATCGATTAACAATAGGCTCAAGCAACTGGCTAATGCTGGTGATGTTAAAACGTTTTACAAAATCCATCATGACTTTCACGATACCTTCCTTAAGGCAGCGGATAACAGCAAGCTTTACGATTTGATTAAACAGCTGGGGATGAAGTTCAGTCGCTTGCGGATGGCATCACTTTCAGTGGATGGGCGGATGGCAATCTCTGTTGCTGAACATGACAAGCTTCTTGATGCCTTTCGCCGTCATGATGGAAAAGCGGCCGAAGCTCTGGTAAAAAAGACTGCCGCTATCGGTGGAAATCTATTGCTTGAAAGTATGGCTCACGCACGGGGAGAAGCAACCAGTAAATCATTACTGAATGAAGAACTGGATGTCTATTAATGGTTTGATTTTTTATTTTTCGATAAATTAGAGCCCTCCAGAGTTTTCTGGGGGGCTTTGTTGTTTGTGGTGCAAAAATATCCAGTCGTGTCGAACCTCCCCAAGCCCCTCTTTGCCAAAGAGGGGTGTTTGAAGCTTCCCCCTTTATTAACGGGGGATTGAGGGGGATTTCTACAGCAGTTTCCCTCCCCCCAGCAAAAGCGGGACTGTCCCCGCACGGGGGCTGTCCCAGGCTTTTGCAGTGCGAGCCACCGCAGTTCTTCGTGGATCGTAAACTTTCGGGACAGCCCCCGATGGGTCTGGGGACAGTCCCAAGTTTACTGTAATAAAGCTTAAACTAGCTCTTGCGAGTTCCCATACTAACTCTCCTCCACGCCGGGAGAAGGATTCAAATAAGTTTTGATGCTGCTGGAAAAACCGTGCAGTTCCAAAGACAAATCATTTATCCAACGGTTATCTTTACAAGTATTCCCCTCCAGGAGCATCTGCAATTGATCGCTGGTCATGGGGAATATCGAGATGTTTTGCAGCACTGCAACAATTGGTTTCATTAGCCAGAGTGGTTGGTGAATTTTCCGTGTTCCTGCTACTTGTCCCAACGCCTGGGCAATGAGATCGAGAAGTTGATCATAACTGAAGGTTTCTGACCCGCAGCACTGATAGGTTTTGGTGAAAGTTTCCGGTTTGTCCAGAGCGGTTACAAAACCGGTCGCAACGTCTATGACACTGACTGGTTGTAGCTGATATTGCCCATCTCCCATCACCGGAACCACCGGCAGGTATCTGATCAATCGTGTCAACATGTTGATAAATTGATCATCCTGGCCATAAATCAACGACGGCCGAAAAATGGTCCAATCCAGGTTGGATTGTCGCACCATCTCCTCCGCGACCCATTTCGTTTTGTGATAGTTGCTGACACTATTTTCCCGGGTGCCATTGGCACTCATCTGGATGTAGCGCTTAATTCCCTGCTCTTCTGCGGCTTGCAGCATATTCTCAGTTGATTCTGCATGCAGTTTTTGAAAAGTAATTCCCTTCCCGGAAAACTCTCGAATGATGCCGACTAGATGAATCACCGCATCACAGCCGGAGAGTTGATCACGCAGGGTTGCAGGGTGAGTTGTGTCACCCTGAACAGTTTCGATGCCATTGAAATTGTTAAGGGAATCAGCTTCTCTAATCAGAGCGCGAACCGAATGGTTTGCCGCAAGTAATTGTTGAATAATTTCCCGACCAACGAATCCACTGCCACCGGTGATAAAAACTTTCATTATTGCTCCTTGAGAAAAGGCTTTTGGTCTCCACTTGTCTTCCAGTTTTCTTCATTAAGCAGAGTTTCTCTTTCCCCTACGCTGGGGGGAGGGGATAGAGAATAACTTGAGTGTAGAGATTACCCCTTTGTGTACCATTTGCTTGAATATATCACCAGGTTTGATAGAACGACGGTTTTTTAAAATACAAAACGGGTTATATTTAGGGTTGCTCAGGATGAATGTTTAGGCTATAGTTCGGCCGTTTAGCGGCCGGAGACAGCAGATATATGTTTTTAACAGATGTTTAAATTGTTAGATTTTTGTATTTTATTAGATAGATAACACTAACAAAAAGAAAGTGGGGAAACACAGATGAGTGATGTGACCGCAGCAGGATTGGGGCTGAAGAGTGTTGGCAAGGTTTATCATAACCTCGGTTATGATGAGCTGTTTGAGCACGAAACAAAAAATAACGAGGGAGCCCTTTCGGCTAACGGAACCATGATGGTCGATACCGGTAAATTTACCGGCCGTTCCCCCAAGGATAAATATTTTGTTAAGCAAGATCCATCCCAGGGCAATATTGCCTGGGGGAATATCAATCAGCCTGTTTCCGAAGCTATTTTTGATGAACTGCATGCTGAAGTGATCGATTATCTTTCCGGCAAAGATATCTATGTTGCTGATGGCTTCACCGGTGCGAACCCGCAAACGACGCGCAAGATCCGCTTTGTTACGGAAATCGCCTGGCAATCCCATTTTATCAAGAATATGTTCATCCGTCCTGACGAAGCTCAATTGGATGGCTTTACCCCGGATTTCACCGTTTATAATGCCGCCAGCATCAGTAATAAGAACTGGGAAAAGCATGGTCTGAATTCTGAGGTTTTCGTTATCTTCAACATTGAGAAGAACGTCGCAATTATCGGAGGTTCCTGGTACGGCGGTGAGATGAAAAAAGGGATCTTCACCATGATGAACTACTGGATGCCGCTGGAAAAAATTCTTTCCATGCACTGTAGTGCTAATGTTGGTAAGGATGGCGATGTCTGTCTGTTCTTCGGTCTTTCGGGAACCGGGAAAACTACTCTGTCGACCGATGCCAAGCGGAAACTGATCGGAGATGATGAGCACGGCTGGGATGCTGACGGCATCTTCAATTTTGAGGGTGGTTGCTACGCAAAAACCATCGACTTGTCACCTGAGAGTGAGCCGGAAATTTTTAACGCGATCAAGCGTGATGCACTGCTGGAAAACGTGGTCTACAATGAAGATGGAATCATCGATTACACTGATAGCTCCAAGACTGAAAACACCCGGGTCTCTTACCCGATCGAGCATATTGAAAATCATGAGCCAACCCTCAGGGCGGGGCATCCGGAAAATATTATTTTCCTCACCTGCGATGCGTTTGGTGTGTTGCCCCCGGTTTCTAAATTAAGCAAAGAGCAGGCGATGTATTACTTCCTCTCTGGTTATACGGCCAAGGTTGCCGGAACCGAGCGGGGTATTACCGAGCCAGTGGCGGCTTTTTCTGCTTGTTTTGGCGAAGCCTTTTTGCCACTTCACCCGACGGCATATGCCAAATTACTGGGTGAAAAGATGGATAAATACAATGTTAATGCTTATCTGGTGAACACTGGCTGGGCTGGCGGCGGTTACGGTGTTGGTAAGCGGATGAGCATCAAAGCGACCCGTGCTTGCATCAATGCAATTCTGGACGGCAGTATCAAAAATTGCGAGTTCGAACAAACCCGTTTCTTTAAATTGAATATTCCAAAAGAACTGGCTGGAGTTGAGACTCAGTTGTTGAATCCACGCAATGCATGGCCAGACAAGGATAACTTTGATCAAACCGCCAACAAACTGGCTGGAATGTTTGTGGACAACTTCAAGAAGTATATTTCCGATAATGATGATTTTGATTTTACCCAGGCGGGGCCGAAGGTTTAGGTGAGTAGAAACGAATTTTCCGCTGGATGAGATTCCCTCTCCCCGGCGTGGGAGAGGGTTAGGGAGAGGGGCGAATGACAACGGTTCACCCCCCCATCCCAACCTTTCCCTTTATGCTCGCACTTTGGGTGCATCAAGCGGGGAAGGAATTAAATTCAATAAAAAAAAGCGGTCAGCTTGTGCTGACCGCTTTTTTTGTCTTATTTTTCTCACTTCTCTTGACAAAAAGTGAGAAAAAAATAATAATTAACACACAAAAATTAACGCTTGGTAAATTTTATGTTGGTTAATAAAAATAACAGCTTGGGCGAGTTTGGTTTGATCGCCTGGATTCAAGAGCAAGCTGGTTCTGGAAGCCACCTTTCTCTGGGGATTGGTGACGATTGCTCCATCCAACCGCAACAGGCAGGTGAGGATCTGTTGACCAGTACTGATCTGTTGATCGAGGGGGTGCACTTCAAGCGGGAGTGGACTAGTTTGTTTGATCTGGGGCGTAAGTCGGCTGCGGTCAATATCAGTGATATCGCAGCCATGGGGGGAACTCCGCAATCGTTGTTCCTGGGAATTGCTCGATCAAAAGAGCTCAGCGATGGGGAGCTTGAACAGTTCTTGTCGGGATTTCTGGAAGAAATAAAGATTCATGGTGCGATTCTGGCGGGTGGTGATACCTGCTCTTCTCCGGGGTCACTGATGATTTCGATCACCGTTCAGGGGACGGTGACAACAGACGAAGCTATCTGTCGTCAGGGTGCCAGCTATGGAGATGCCATCTATGTTTCGGGTTCTCTGGGCGATAGTGCTCTTGCCCTTCATCTGTTGCAGAATGGTCAGCAGCCAGATAATTTTTTAGCGGAGCGATTTCACACCCCAACGCCACGAGTTGCTCTGGGACAGGTGTTGTCCAAGCGACAGTTAGCAACCGCAATGCTCGATGTCTCCGATGGACTATTGGCTGATCTTGGGCACATTTTGGAGTCCTCAGGAGTTGGGGCAGATCTTGAAATGTCCAAACTCCCCCTTTCTAAGCCGTTTAAGATGGCTTTGGAAGAAAGTTCAGGTCTGATTGATCTGGCCCTCGCTGGCGGGGAAGATTACGAGTTAGTTTTTACCTCACCCTTGAAAGACCTGGATACGCAGATCGACAAAAGCCATGTTGTGACGCAGATCGGTATAATCAGCCAGGTGGCAGGACTTCGTATCCACCAAAAAGATGGTGACATTTATCAATGTCAAAGAGGTGGATTTGACCACTTTACCTGATCCCAATGGAGAGTTATCCGCTACCATTTCTGATCTGTGTCAGGGAGTTGAAGCTTTAGAGGAAGCAACCGTACCGGTTTCTACTCCATGTGTGGGGAGTGATCTTGACGACACGGTTTATCAGCAGATCGCTGAGATTTTGCGGGAACAGAAGAGCTTCCATTTGGAAGGCTACAAAACCTTATGTATCAAGCGGCGCATGGCGGCACGGATCAGGTCGGCTGGTTACAAGGATCCAACGGCGTATGTTGCACTGTTGCAGGAAAATATTCGCGAACAGGAACATTTGTTGGCCGCATTGAGTGTTCATGTGTCTCACTTTTTTCGTAATAATAGTGTCTTTCATGTGCTCGAAAAACAAATACTACCGGAATTGCTGGAAAGTTCGCGCTACAATAAAAGTAAGCTGAGAATCTGGAGCATTGGTTGTGCAAATGGTGAGGAGCCTTATTCCCTGGCCTTGCTCTGCCAAAAACAGCAGCTTAAAGGGGATTTGCTCTCAATTATTGGAACAGATCTGAGTCCGGAGGCTCTGACACGAGCGAAGCGGGGACTTTTTCCCGCTGAGCGGGTGCAGAATGTTCCGAGCACGATGCTTGCAGATTTTTTTATCAGCAGTGGCCAGCAGTATCAGGTGATTGAGCAGATTCGGGAAAGAGTTCAATTTTTTCGCCATGATATTCTGACGGATCAACCTTTCTACCGGGCGAATCTGGTTCTGTGTCGAAACCTGCTTATTTATTTTTCCCGCGAGCAACAGCAACAAATTGTGGACATTCTTGCTGCAGCATTGCTACCGGGGGGGTATCTGGTTTTGGGCAGAGCTGAAACCATGGCTTCGGCTTGTCGTAAAATGTTTGTTTGTATTGATCCCTCGGAAAGAATCTACCAGCGGTTACCGGTACAGGATAAATCTTAATGGTTCGTATCGGGTTTCTCAATTATATTATTTGTACGTTTAGTTCAGAACCTTTCACCCCCATCCCAACCTTCCCCATCAAGAGGGGAAGGAGCTTATATTCCCTCTCCCTTTATGGGGGAGGGTTAGGGTGGGGGGAGGGTTAAGCTGAAGGAGCAGAAAATGCGTGTTGAAATCAGTTACAAATTTGTCGTCGGGTTTATTATTGTTGTCGCTTCTGTGGTTTTAATGAATCTGTTGATTCCTCAAATGAATATCCCGGAATGGACTCATCAATGGATTACGATCATTGGGGCTCTACTGGTCGGATTAATTTTTGGCTGGATATTTTCCAAGGCATTTACGGCAAATTTCAAGATTTTGAATCAAGGGGCAGAACGGCTGAGTGATGGCGATCTCAGTAAAAATGTGCGTCTGCGCAAAGGGTTGTTTTCTGATGAAACCGAGGATCTCTCCAATTCTTTGAATCTGGTGGTTGCCAGTTTACGCAATCTGGTTGGGCAGATTAGAACCAGTTCTCTTGATGTCAACGAATTATCACTCTCCCAGGCGACAACTGCTGAAGAGATGACAGCGACTGCTCATGAGGTGGCAGGATCAATTGAACAGATCAGCCGGGGGGCAGAAACTCAGGCTGAAATGGTTGAGCGTGCTTCTAAAGTTATCCGGGAAATGGCAGAACAAATCGATCTGGTTGCTTCTTCAGCAGGTGATCTTTCTCTGACGTCAGAAGAAACCACCCTTTCCGCTCGTCAGGGTGAAGGGATGACAACGACTGCGCTGGAAAATTTGAAGCAGGTGCTCAGCCAGATCGAAGAGAGTGGTGGTATGTTTGTCTCATTTAGTGAGCAGGTGCAAAAAATCGGGACGATAATCGATGTCATCACAGGAATAGCCCAGAAAACTAATTTACTTGCCCTTAATGCGACGATTGAGGCAGCACGGGCAGGAGAATATGGTCATGGATTTGCGGTAGTTGCAGAAGAGATCAGTAAACTGGCAGATAGTACCAGCGTGTCAGCAGGTGAGATTACTCAGCTGATCGAAAGAACTCGTGAACAGAGTTTAAAAGTACAACAGGCGATGAACGAGAGTGTTAAATCTATCGATGCTGGTCGTGAAGCTGTTGATATCACCGATCATGCGTTTAAAGCCATTATTGACAAAGCGGAAGCGGCACAGGTCAAGGCTGCCAGTATCCGCGATCTGACCGAAAAACAGAGCTCTGGAGCCCAGGCGATTGTTACCGCTATCGAAGAAATTGCTCGAGTGACGGAAGATAACGCAGCTTCAACCGAAGAGGTCTCCGCTGCGACGGAGGAGCAGACGGCAGCGATGGAAGAGATGACATTTGCTTCACAGCGACTCTCCACTTTGGCTGATGAACTGTTGGTTTCTGTCAGTCGTTTCAATCTTGGGGTCGGTCAGGAGCAAGGGCGTTGATCAAGCAACTTCTACCCTTCAAGGTTGGTTATGAAACTTATGCTCTGGAACTGGTTGAGGTTCAGGAGATTGTTGAAAACCGGAAGATTTATCCTTTTCCCGGGGCACCTGAAATTATTGCTGGAGCTATCGGTTTTCATGGGAGGATTGTCCCCATTGTAGATCTGGCAAAGTTACTTAATTTTCCTGCTGGAAAGATCGGTCAACGACTGATTGTCCTGACTAATGAGCGGGGGCCGGTTACGTTGGGGGTGGATCAGGTTCACCCAATCATCAATATTGAGATCAATCAGACAAATCAGATGCAGAATTATGCTGAGCGGAACTATATTAGTGATGTCGTTAACTGGGGGGGGGAGATGATCAGTCTATTTGATCTTGACCAGTTACAGTTAAAGCTTGAGTCGCTCTGTGTCCAAACAGGAGGTTGAATTGTCAAAACGTGTCATGATTGTCGACGATGCTCTGTTTATGCGCACCATGCTGCGTGATATTTTTGAAGTGGCTGGCTGGCAGGTTGTTGTGGAGGCTGAAACTGGCGCGGAAGCGATTGAGGAATATAAAATTCATCAGCCCGATCTGGTCACCATGGATATTGTGATGCCGGAGATGGGTGGAATTGATGCTTTGACAAAGATATTGAGAGAATATCCTGCCGCACGCATTGTTGTCTGTAGTGCTCTGAGTCAGAAAGATCTGATTTTGGATGCAATCAATGTCGGAGCAAAAGATTTTATTGTCAAACCCTTTCAGAACGCTCAGGTTCTTGAGGTCGTTAACCGTGTTGTTGCAGGTTGCAGTTGATGGATACTGTTAAATTCAGAGAAATGTTTCTGGCGGAAGCAGCTGAACATCTTGAATTGATGGCTGAAATTCTGCTGCAGCTGGATAGCGATCCTGAAGATCAGGATGGAATAGATGCATTGTTTCGTGAAGCCCATTCGATTAAGGGAATGGCGGCAACCATGGAACATGTTGAAACAGCGAGACTGGCACATCATCTGGAAGATCGTCTCGATGATTGTCGACAACTTGGCTGGATCAGTGGCGGTGACATTGACTGGTTACTGGAGGCTGTCGATCTGCTTGAGTTATTGCTGGATGATATCCGTAATGAACAACCGGAACGGAGTGTCGAGAATCTTATTGCCAGTATCCCAAAGGAACCTGTCATAGAAGTTAGCACTACTGTAGAAGAAAAAACGGCAGATCCTGCAATGACGGGAGAAGGTGTGTTGATTCAGTTGCAGTTACAGGAGACGGTTATTGCACCGGGACCACGATTTCTGATTCTTTTAAAGCGTTTGGCCGATTTTGGAACCATCCTTGAGTCGATTCCCACGATGGAAGCACTTTTGCAAGGTGAAGATCCGGATCATCTGTTGATCCGCCTGGACGCTGAAATCTCGCAGGAACAGATCTATCAACAGTTGCAACAATATAGTGAAATACGGGAGATCACTTTTCCTGTCGCAACTGCAGAAGAAAAACCACATAAGAAAAAGTCGCCGGGTAAAATGGTACGGGTGAGTACCGAGTTGCTAGATCATCTTATCAACTTGACCGGAGAACTGATTACCAATCGCTATCAAATGCAAAATGGGGTTAAAGAGCACAATTGGCAGGCGGTGGATGATGGGGTCGGACAGTTGGCGCGGTTGGTAAAAAACCTTCATCACCAGGTTCTACAAGTGCGGATGGTCTCGTTGGAAAGCTTGGCCGGGCGCTTGTCCCGTACTGTTCATGATCTTTCTCGGAGTAGTGGTAAAGAGATATTTTTCAAGGTTGAAGGGACAGAGATTGAGCTGGATCGGGCGATTGTCGAAGAACTGACAGACCCCCTTATCCACATGGTTCGCAATGCTGTTGATCACGGAGTTGAGCGGCGTGGGACAGTTTCTGTCAAGGCCTGGCGAGAACGGGATCAGGTGCTGATCCAAGTTGCTGATGATGGACGTGGGATTGATCCGGAGACGATTCGTCACCAGGCATTGGAAAAAGGGTTACTCTCTCCAGCTCAGGCAAAATCAATTCGTGATTACGATCTTTTCCAATTGATCTGTCAGCCCGGGTTTTCTACCGTCGAGGAGATCAGTGAAATTTCCGGTCGTGGTGTTGGGATGGATGTGGTTAAAACGGCAGTGGAGCGGGTCGGCGGAATCCTGCTGATTGATTCCGTTCCGGGAGAGGGAGCACGAATAACTCTCAAAGTGCCGTTGTCTCTGGCGATCATCAGGGTTTTGATTGTGGAATGTGCTGGAACCCGAATGGCGATGCCAATTGCCCGGGTTGTCCAAACCGTTGAAGTTGCCCCCGAAGAAGTTCAAAGTAGCGGCAAGCAATTGATGATCCACTATCAGGATGAGCTATTGCCAATGTTGTCGTTACGCAAAATTCTAAAAACAGCTAAAGGATCTCATCTTGATCCAATTCCTGTGGTTATTACCGAGGTTCAGGGACGTAAGATTGGTTTGGTCGTTGACCAATTAGTTGGTCAGCGGGAAGTTTTTGTGCAACGTTTACCCGCTCCTTTTGATCAGGTTCGTGGCTGTAGTGGCGGAACCATCTTAGGCGATGGGCAGATAATTTTTCTCCTCGATCTGCAATCTCTGTTTGAACGCCCCCGAGGATGAACATCTGTGGTATAAGAATCCCTATAAATCATTTAGCAGGCTGTTGAAAAACTATCTGCGTTGCGATTGCTGCGTTGAAAACGTTTTTCAACACCATGTTAGGGGGAGAAATAGATGGCATCTGGTTCTAAAAAAGTTATCTTTGCCGCACTCGCGGGAAATACACTAATTGCTATTACTAAATTTACCGCAGCATCTATAACCGGCAGTTCAGCCATGCTTTCTGAAGCGATTCATTCTCTGGTCGATACGGGCAATCAGGGGTTGCTGCTCTACGGCATGAAAAAGGCGAAGAAGCCAGCAGATAAAAATTTCCCTTTTGGCCATGGCAAGGAAATTTATTTCTGGAGTTTTGTGGTTGCCATTCTTATTTTTGCTCTGGGTGGTGGGATTTCTGTTTATGAGGGAATTCACCATTTGCTGCACCCTCAACCGACAACGAATCCCCTGATCAACTATCTTGTTCTGGGGCTGGCGATTATCTTTGAAGGGGTCGCGTGGTTATTCGCTCTGCGTGAATTCAGGCGGACTAAAGGAAATAATGGCTATGTTGATGCCATTAATCAGACCAAAGATCCCTCTGTCCTTGTCGTTCTGTTCGAAGATTCCGCCGCTATGCTTGGTTTGCTGGTCGCCTTGATTGGTATTGCTCTGACGCAACTGACCGGAAATTTTTACTTTGACGGCAGCGCATCTATCCTGATTGGCTTGATCCTGATCGGGACAGCGATCTGGCTGGCGCGTGAAACCAAGGGACTACTGATTGGTGAAAGTGCGGAACCGCAGATTGTGCAGGGAATCCATGAGATTGTGCAAGAAAACGCAATCATCGAAGCGGTGAATGAAATCCTGACAATGCACATGGGGCCAGACTTTATCCTGGTCACCATGAGCGCCGATTTTGTCGATAGTGCCTCTGCAGATACGGTAGAAGAGCAAATTGCGGCGTTAGATTTACAAATCAAGGCGCGCTTTCCAAGGGTTAAGCGAGTTTTTATCGAAGCAGAAAAAATGGCTCGAAAGAAAGCTGTCTCCTGATCCTCTTATTATGATGAAACTAACCACCCTCTTTTCAACTCTCCTATAGAATATATGCAAACCCCATGTGTCAGCATTGTTGTCGCCGCTTAAACTAGGGACACTCCCCAGTTTTTCTGGACTTTCTGCTTTGTGTTTGAAGATGAAAATTAGAAGCACTATAAAAATAGATAACTATAGACCTATTTTTTTTGTGGACAGTGTAGTTTGTATGCGTCTATAGTCATATAAAAAATATTTGGAGCTAATAAATGAATCAGATCACTATCGAAATCTTTCATGGCGGCCGCTGGCATCTTGCGGCTACTTATCAAAGCGGTGCAAGCCTGAGCTACGATATTGATTATGCTCTTGCCCACATGGATGCCGATTTGCCATTGATGCGCGTCGGGATGAATTATCCGATCAACTTCACTGATTATCAGGAGAACGGTTGGTCTGCATTTCTGCTTGATCTCCTGCCGGCTGGAGCGGCACGAGACGCATGGGTAAAGCGGATCGGCTTGAAGGACGATGAGACTGCGGATTGGCCTCTGCTTTGCTTTGCCGCAGGAAATTCGCCGGGTAATCTCCGGATAGCCAGCTCGGTTATAGAGCGAAATAGCGATCACCCTGGTTTTACGCGCGAGGAGATTGTCGAGCGAAATATTGACTTCATCGATTATGCCGAAGCGCAAGGAGCGATCATTGCCGGGGCATCGAGCGTGCAGGGGCAGGCTCCCAAGTTTTTGCTGGTACAGGACGACAGCGGGCGTTGGCATGCCGAAGGTGCTCTGGATGATTCGAAGGTGAGGCAGCACTGGCTGGTCAAGTTTCCGCGAGGCCGTACAGAGGCCGATCGGACAGTCTTGAGAAATGAAGCCCCGTATTACGAGGTTGCGCGGATTTTCGGGATCAGAACCGGTGCAGCTTTAGAATATCAAGATGATGCTCTCTTTATTCGGCGTTTTGACCGGTACGTGATAAGCGGTGGCGTTGACAGGTATGGTATGGAGTCGATCACTTCGTTATGCGGAATAAATACCTTCGGTGCACGCATGGTCAATGATGATATATGCCAGGTAATCTGTCGCCATGTCAGTAATCCACAAACAGAGTTGCTGGAATATATCCGGCGGGATATCCTCAATCTGGCACTGGGCAATACCGATAATCATGGGCGTAACACGGCACTTCTGAAGAAACCGGATGGAAGCATCGAGCTGTCGCCACTCTTTGATTTTGCGCCGATGTTTCTCGACCCGGAAGGGATTCCCCGTGTCTCGCGATGGAACCATGAAACTCCCGGTGGCATGCCTGATTTTGGGAAAATCGTTGCGGCCGTCGCTGGACAAGTGATTGCTCCCGCAGAGCTGCGTGCCTGGCTGGCGGAGGAAGCGGTTAAGGTACGGCAGTTGCCGGAAATGATGCGTACCTGCGGAGTGGATGATGAAGTTGTCGAGAAAATGGCTCGAAGGATCACTGAACTGGAAGGAAGCCTGCGTGAGGTTGGACAATGAAACGTCCGGATAAAGAGAAAATGCAGCAATTACGACAAGAGCTGTTTACAGGGATCGATAACGGCACCTTGAGTCTTGGTGATGCAACGCGTCGTATGCGAAAAACCCTGGGGATGAATCGAAGAGACTATGCAGAAAAAGTTTTGAAAATCAGCCACGATGCCCTCCAATCCATCGAGACAGAAAAGGGGAATCCAACCCTGAAAACACTAAACATTGTCGGGAAACCATTCGGTTTGGAGATTGGGTTTGTTCGAAAAGCCTCAAAAACTAATCCTCAACAATCGGAGTAGGGTTTTTAATACTTCAAAATCGGGACTAAATTTTGTAAAGCAGATAGCCTCCCCCCTCCTTGTCCCAACTGGTTAATGTCTGCTAAACTTATTCTCTTTTATCTCTCTGTCGAAACAGGAGTTCTTCCATGTTAAAAGGGCTGTTCACATGCTTAGTTTTGTTGCTGTTTATTCCGGGTATCGCTGCGACAGCTGAGATCGAATTGAATGATGTTATTACCGCATTAGAAACTCCGTTCAAGAGTCAAACTGAAAGTTCAGAACGGATTCAGGATTTCACCGCTAATTTTTTGCAGGAATCCCATATTGCGTCGATTGATCGAACTCAGCAGGGAGAGGGGATGGTTAGCTTCAAGTTTCTGGCGTCGTTAGAGGGTGAATCCTCCACGGCTAAATTTCGCTGGGAATATCGTAAGCCAAGTGTTCAGGAGATCATTTCAGATGGTCAGATCATGTGGGTTTATATTCCAGAAAACCGTCAGGTCATCGAAAGTGATATCAGCCAGCTTAATGCGCAACAGGGGCAAAACCCGGTCACTTTCCTCAGCGGTCTCGGCAATCTGTCACGCGATTTTGTGATTAACTGGTCTGCGGAGAAAACTGATCAAGCTGGGGACTATTTTTTACAACTTAAACCACGGGAAAATTCACAGTTTATTCAACAGATAGAAGTGGTTGTCAACCATGAAGCGGTTAACAGTTGGCAGATACAGCAGAAAACCGGCCAAATATTCCCAATCAGGGCAACACATATCACTGATCCAAGTGGGAATCG
>JAYEME010000084.1:0-43356 GCA_034717915.1 Thermodesulfobacteriota bacterium | reverse complement strand
ACCGGGATTTTTACCGGCGGGATTGATACCGGGGTCTTTTGTGGAGCCTTTATTCTGGGAGTTATCGGTGAAACGGCAGGATTCACAGCCCTCTTTATCTGTGCCGGGCTGGTGGTGCTGTGCGGACTGATTCTGTTTCGCTTAAAACCTGATTACAATTAGACCCTAACCCTATTTAGTCAACTGCTGCATCATCAGATCAGCCAGGCCGATCCCGCCACGCTGGGCAGTAACCTTTGCTGCTTCCAGATCCTGTAGCTGGGAATAAACATCATCGGCATTACCACGTTGAATCAATCCATCATCAGGAATTGTCTTGCGCATCTCTTTGTACATCTGCTGAATAAAAATAGCTTCAAACTGCTCAGCGGATTCCCTCAGCTTCTCGGGATTCTGTCCCTTTTGAGCATCAGGAGTTTGAGCTGTCGCTTGACTGAATATTTGCGCGGTATCGATTCGGTGCTCCATTATAAAACCACCAAATCCGCATACAATGCACCTGCTGCCTTAATTGCCTGAAAAATTGCAATCAAATCACGTGGGGTGGCTCCAATGGCGTTCAGTGCAGATGCCACTTCACCAATACTGACCCCCTGTTCGAGTACGACCAGTTCCCCCGTATCTTCTGCTACTCTGACATCGGTTTCTGGAGTGACAACGGTCTCGCCTTCGGAAAATGCATTTGGCTGCGAAACGTTGCTCTTTTCACTGATCACCAGACTAAGATTACCATGGGAGACCGCAATAGTAGAAATCCTGACCCCTTCACCCATGACAATGGTGCCGGTTTTTTCATTCACAACGATTCGAGCCAGAGTATCGGGAATAACCTTTAAATGTTCCAATTCAGCAACAAATTCAACAACTCTATCCTGATAAGCTTCTGGTACTGTAACCTGCATTTGTCCAGCATCAAGGGAACGAGCCGGAGAACCGCCAAAGTGTTTGTTAACTGCCTTACTCATTCGCGACACTGTCGTGAAATCAGAATCCTTCAAACGATAATTCAACTCACGTTTTTCGCCAAAAACAAAAGGAACCTCGCGTTCAACCAATGCCCCACCTGGAATACGGCCTACCGTGGGATGGTTTTTTTGTACTTTGGCCGCTTTACCACCAAAAGCGAGGGAATTGGCGAGCAATTCTCCTTGAGCAACTGCATAATACTTTCCATCTGCAGCTTTCAGTGGGGTCATCAGCAAGGTACCGCCAGCGAGACTATCAGCATCGCCAACTGAAGAAACGGAAACATCAATAGTGTTACCAGCCCGAGAAAAGGGGGGGAGTTCAGTAGTAACAACAACGGCAGCCACATTGTCTACCTTGAGCGTATCAGGATTGACGGTTACCCCGAGGCGTTCCATCATGCTGGCCAGCGACTGAATGGTAAACCGGGTACTGGCACTATCACCGGTTCCATTGAGGCCAACCACCAGACCGTAACCGATCAACTGATTGGAACGCACCCCCTCCAACTTGGCGAGTTCTTTAATTCGGGATGCCTCTGCGGTTGAAATGAGGACAACTCCCCAAATAATCAACAGTGCAATAATTATTTTATGGGTAATAATTTTCATACCAAACCCCGCGTAGGAGCGCCACTTGCCGCGCCCTTCTAACAAAATCAAAAAACGATGAGGGCGCAGCAAGCGGCGCCCCTACTAAAACGGCCAGACTGCGTCCAAGCCTCTCACCAGCCAGCCCTGCTGCTGCTTATCACTTATAACCCCTTCACCAACGTAGGCAATTCGGGCATTGAGGATATTTTTTGAATCAACAATATTGCGTGGTGACACATCTGTAGAACGAACAATCCCACTGAGTTTAACAATCTGCATCTCGTTATTCACGGTGACAGTTTTATTCCCCTCGATCTTCAAATTACCATTGGGCAGAACTTCAATCACTTGGGTGGTGAGAGTTGCCGTTAAAGTTTCTTTACGTGCCGTTTTCCCTCCACCCTCAAAATCATTTTCTGTTGCGGCACTAATCAGAGAAGCATTATTGATTGCATCATTGCCCAGTTGACCAATATATTTTTCCAGCCCCAGAAGATTGGTAATCCCTGCCGACATGGTGCTCTTGCGATCAGTTTCTGTCGTTGCTTCTTTACTGGCACTCGCATTTTCAATGATGACCACTGTTATGATGTCGCCAACAGTCCGTCCCTTGATATCAACAAACAATCCACCACGGCTTTCAGTCCAGAGAGATCCGGCAGTCTGCGGAGGTGCCGGTTCATTTATAATCGGAGCAATCGGCTCAACGTCACTTAAATCAACCCGGGATGCCGGCCCGGCACAGGCACTTAGCAGTAGAACTATCGTAAATAATAACAACGTATTTTTCACCATTTCAAAACTCCACTTTTACCAGTCCGGGGGCGACTACTTGGCAAAGAACCTCTTTACGAGAGTTACTGTTCATCACTCTGATCGCCTCACCGGTACGGCCATCCTGCCTTGCTTCCCCTGCCGCTGTCAGCATCAAACCGTTGCTGCGTGCCTGGATAACGACTCGCTCACCCCGCTTTATAACCGGGGGGAATTCAACCTGTTGTTGCTGTAATGGTTCACCCAGTCGAACCGAACGCTTCAAACGTTTACCAATAACATCTGCAACCGAGAATAGCGGTGCTTTCAACCGAGTGATATCCTGATAGCGCAGTTCAACATCACCACCGTCAAGAATAGTTCCACGCCGCAAGGTTCCGGTAATGACGACCACTTCAGCCAGTGCTTCCAGTTCGACTCGCACCGATTGATTACTGATGATTCGCCCGTCAACCCGGGTCATCAGAGTCATGCGACGACTACCGATAGTACCGGGCTTGGCGGGAATGATCTGATGGTCAATCCGTCCTGCCGGAACCTGGTAGGCCTTGGGTAAGGTCATCGATTTAAAGCGAAGATCAACATGCGGCAACAACTTCGATTGCTCCACCAGATAATCGCCAAGAATCTGCTCCATTTCCCGCTGATCAATCAGCTGACTGGTTTTGGCAGAAGCTTGCCCAGTCGCCCCGTAAACCATGAATGGAGTTGATAAAACAAGAAATAGACACAGCAGATATTTCATCATATATCCTTTGATACAATCAATTATCGAACCAGTTGAGTCGTCATCTGCAACATTTCGTCGGCGGTTTTTATCGCCTTGGAATTAACTTCGTAAGCACGTTGCCCGGCAATCATGTTGACCATCTCTTCCATAATATTGACGTTGGATCCTTCCAGAAAGCCCTGCGACAGGGTTCCGAAACCCTCTTCGCCAGGGGTGCCTGAAAGTGGTGCTCCGGTCGTAGGAGTTTCCGCATAAAGATTGCGTCCCAAACTGTTCAATCCAGAAGGATTGCCAAAGCGGATCAACTCAACATTTCCCACCTGAGTCGAAGTACTTTCACCATCCAGCATCACATCAACGGTGCCACCACTACCGATGGAGATCGATGTGGAACCTTCAGGGATGACAATTTCCGGGATGATAGGATAACCATCAGAAGTGACCAGTCGACCGGTACTGTCTTTTTTCATTGCTCCAGAACGGGTGTAGGCCTCGCTTCCATCAGGAAGACTGACCTGGAAAAAACCAGGACCTTCAATCGCCAGATCAAGTTCATTTTCGGTCTGTTGAAAATCACCGGTGGTAAATACTTTCTGTACAGCAGCAACTCGGGAACCAAGCCCGACCTGCACACCAGTGGGGACTTCCCCACCATCGACACCGGTTCCTGCAGCACGACTGGTCTGATAAAGAATATCCTGAAAGTCCGCTCGGCTCTTTTTAAAGCCGGAACTGTTCACGTTAGCCAAGTTGTTGGCAATCACATCCATATTGACCTGTTGTGATTGCATCCCGGTTGCTGCAGTCCAAAGTGCTCTGATCATATCTGACTCCTTTTTTCCTGGCGGGTTTTACGCCTTAAACTTTCTACTGGACCAGACCGAGTTCAGCGGCCTTGCTGTCCATATCGCTATAAATTTTCAATGCTTTTTGAGTTGCTTCAAATGCCCGTAAATTTGAGGTCATCCGTACCATGGTTTTCATCATGTCAATGTTGGATGCTTCAAGGTTTTTCTGTACGATTTGAGGATCGGGGTGTAGCTCCGGTTGCGTATCATCAACGGGCTGAAACATTTCACCACCGGCGCGTTGTAAAACCTTAGTATCGGCAAACTGGAACAGTCCAACCTGTCCAACCTTCTCCTGACCGGCCCAGATCGAACCATCCGGGCCGATATCGACGTCAGTATGGGGGAGAATAATCTCTCCACCTGCGGTTCCCATCACCGGCAAACCATTGGTATCGACCAACTGCCCCTCACCATTAAGCTGAAAATTTCCCTTACGAGCATAACCGAAGCCGCCATCTGGGCGTTGAATCTGAAAGAACCCATCACCATTAATCGCCAGATCCAGAGGATCACCGCTGAATTCAATGTGCCCGGGAGAAAAATCGATTTCCTGCTCGGTCAAACGACTATAATTGGTTCCCTTGGTTGCCAGACCTGACGTCGCTTCACCAAGTTTGGCCTCAAAAGTGACCATCCCTTTTTTATAACCGGGAGTTTTTGCTGCAGCCAGATGTTCGCTGATATTTTCCAGCCTCTGCATTCGCGCAACCGCTCCTGATATTGCTGCGTATTTACCGCTTGACATCTTGCTTCTCCTCTTTTAACCGATGTCTGCTTGTCGACTTGCCAACCATAAATCTTTAACTCTCCACCCGCTGCTTCAACTGTGCCAACTGGAGCAGTTGTTCAACTTCTAGCGGGGCCATCTGTAGTGCTGCGGCAATCTCTTTCGCATCGACTCCCTGATTAGCCAGAGCAGCGACATAGCGATATTTTTCAGCACTACTGCGGGGAACTTCAACTGTTTTTTGTTCCCGTTCAACCCGATCCAGACTGGTTGAGAAACTGGGTTTATGCTCTTGCATAACTTCTGTTTCCACTAGTTGCCGGCGAAGTTCACCCAATTCACGACCCAGTTTTCGCGAGATTTGTCCCTGCCAGAGTCCGATCAACAATGCCAACAGGGCAATTGATCCGACCAACAATAATGGCAGTTGCCCGGTGACCATCTCTAGTCCACCGAACGCAGGGCATTGATACTGCGCTTCATTTTAGCTTTGAGTTTCCCCAAAGCTTGACTGTGTATTTGGGAAATGCGCCCTTCCGAAAGCTCAAGAACCTCAGAAATTTCTTTTTGTGACAGCTCTTCATAATAGAGAAGAGCTACGACCAGGCGCTCTTTTTCGGAGAGCTGGTCAAGATATTCAGCCAGTTCACCAGTCAGCTCATTTGCCTCCATCCGTTCTTGAACACTGGCCTGCTTGTTGTCTTCAAGGTTATCAATGAAGGTTTTTCCCGAATCTTCATCATTATCGAGACTTTCATTCAAGCTGATTGTCCCAAGCTGACTCACCTGAAGTTGTAATTCACGAAAATCATCCAGGTTCATATCCAGCTCTTCCGCCAGTTCCGGATCCTCGGGGGAACGACCAAGTTTTTTTCCTAAAGAGTCCGTTACCTTTGACAACCGCGATTGTTTTTCTCGTAAGGATCTGGAGAACCAGTCCATGCGCCGCACTTCATCGAAAACGGCACCGCGAATTCTCCGTTCAGCAAAAGTCTTAAACAACACACCACGGCGTGGATCAAAACGATTAGAGGCATCCATTAACCCCATCAAGGCAGCACTGCGGATATCGTCACGGCTAACAAAGGCAGGAACCTGGGTCATCATCCGATCAACCAGAAAGTCGACCAGAGACAGATGAGACTCAATCATCTTCTCCCGTTCCGCCGCTCCTGGCGGGCCATAGCCGTTACTGAAAGTCATCAGCTCGCCTCCGTACCAACCCCGAGAAATTGCTTCCAGAAAAATTGCAGAGTTCCCTGAGCCTGATTATCAGATGGAGTATCAATCAAGTTTTCCGCTAAGGTGTTAAATGATTTTGCCACCCTATGATCGGGGTAGAGATCGACCATCACCTGCTGCTGGCGTACCGACTCATGCATTTTCTTGTCAAAGGGGATACAACCAAGGTAGTCGAGAAAAATATCCAGATATCGTCCCGAAACCATCGTTAACTTTTCAAAGACATCCAATCCCTCATCCAACCCTCGAACTGAATTAACCGCCAACAAAAAACGTTTCTGGTGATACTGGGTTGAAAGGAGTTTCATCAAAGCATAGGCATCGGTAATAGCCGTTGGTTCCGGAGTCGTTACCACCAGAATATCCTGAGCGGCAACATTGAAATAGGTAACATTGTCGGAGATACCCGCTTCGGTATCGATCAAGACCACATCAAAATGTTCTTCGAGGGCATCGAGTGAATCGATCAGCCGCATCTTTAATTGACCATCAAGACGGGTATACTGTTGGATACCAGATCCGGCGGGAAGAATTTTCAAGCCATAAGGACCTTCAACCATCACCTCTTCCAAAGTTCGCTCACCGTTGAAAAAATGGTTGAGGTTATATTCTGGGGAAATACCAAGTACGACATCAATATTTGCCAACCCCAGATCGGCATCGATAACCAGAACTTTTTTCCCCTGTTTGGCTAAAGCAACAGCAATATTTGAAACGACAGCTGTCTTACCAACGCCCCCCTTGCCACTGGTAATTGACAGAACCCGGGTTGCCGGCATCTGTATTTCAGCTGCAGACTCATCGAGTTGCTCCCGCATATTGCGTAGGGATCCTGCCTGGTCTAAGGTTCCATTCATCATACTGCCACCTTCCGTAATTCTTCAGCCGTCCCCATCACCAGTTCAGCAACATTTTTCGGTTCTGCCTGCAACAAATCTTCGGGTACCTGTTGACCATTGGTCAGGTAAGCCAGCGGGAGATTGCACTGAATCGGCACATTGATCAGTGCTGCACAACGATCGGTTTCATCTATTTTAGTAAAAATCAATCGGGACAGGGGAAGGGAACCAAAAGATTCCAGAGTTTTCTGTTGCAAACGCTCTTCGGTGGGAGCCGCCAGCACCAAACAATTTTCAACCTTTGACCCTTTACCGAGAAACTGGTTCAACTCCTCGATTTGTGCCTGGTTGCGTGGACTTCGGCCGGCAGTATCAATCAGAATAAGATCTTTATCACGATGGCGGCGGAAAGCTTCCTGCAACTGTTCTGGCGATATGACAACTTCAACTGGTAATCCCATAATCTCACCGTAGACCTTTAGCTGTTCAACCGCTGCAATCCGGTAAGTGTCAATGGTAACCAATGCAACTCGTGCACCACTTTGGGTGATTGCTTCCGCCGCCAGCTTGGCAATTGTGGTCGTTTTTCCAACGCCGGTGGCACCAATCAGAGAAATACGCTTCTGCGGATCGCCCGATGACCAGAGCGGCCCGGTGGTCTGCACCAGTTTGGCAATTGTTGCCGTCAAAAACTCACGACACTGTTCCGGCTCCTGACGTTGTCGTTCATTCATCTGTGGCGTAGCAAAACGGGCAATTGTTGCAGCTGATTCCCGGTCGATACCCCGCTCAACCAGAAGATCAAGCAGATTTTCAAGGGAATGTTCCGCCGGGGTTTTCCAATGGGGCAGCGTAGCTGTTGATTCTGATTTCACTTCCTGAGCCGGCAGAACATGCTGTGGCTCTGAAGCAACGATTGGTTCAATCTGGTTCTCCTGTTGCGCTTTCGACAACTGCTGCATCAGATCTTTCAACTGATTGATCTCAGCCTGCAGTTGGTTGACATTCTGGGATTCCAGTTGTGAGCGCAGTTGACGAACTTCGTCTTCCAGTGGATTGCTTTTTACTTCAATCTTTTGACTGGTCGCTGCTTTTGACAAAGAGACTTGCTCATCTTCCAAAGTTTCGACCCGGCGACCATAAGCTGCTGGAGCCTTCCCCAGAGTTGCTGGTTTCGGTTCAACATTCGGCACCGCTTTGCGAAAGCCATTTTTCATTGCCGGTGACTCGATTGCCGCAGTCACTTCAATGATCTGCTTGCCAAGGACACCCAACCCCTTTTTCCCCAGGGTTCGGGTCGATAAAATTAACGCCTCAGAACCGAGAGCTTGTTTTACCTGTTTGAGGGCAGACGCCATACTTTCCGCTTCAAATTTTTTAACCAACATCGACAGTCACCGTTCCTATCGACCTCACCTTCAGATGAGGTGCGATCTCGTTGTGAGAGATAATTGCCAGACTCGGCAGGTAGCGTTCGGTCAACCTTTTGACATGGAGTCGGATTGTTGGCGTACAGAGCAATACCGGATTTGCACCGGCAGCGTTCTGTAGTGCCTTGGTCAAACTGTTGATCAACCCCTGAGCAAAACCAGGCTCCAAAGCCAGGTAAGCTCCTTGTTCTGTGGTATGCAGAGCTTCCTGAATCTGCGTTTCAACATTCCGATCAAAAGTCATCACTTCTAATACCTGCCCATCATCGCTATAACTATTACTGATCGAACGAGCCAGTATGGCACGTACATGTTCGGTCAGTTGATCAGGGTCTTGCACAACTGGTGCCCAATCGGCCAAAGTTTCTAAAATAGTTCTAAGATCACGAATTGAAACCCCTTCGCGGAGCAAATTCTGCAGGACACGCATCACCACACCAAGGCTTAGAAGAGCTGGAACCAGTTCCTCCACAAGTTTCGGATATTCATTGCCCAAGTTATCTAGCAGGTTCTGGGTTTCCTGGCGTCCAAGCAGCTCATGACCATGGGTTTTAATTAATTCACTCAAGTGGGTTGCCACAACAGTGGTGTTATCAACAACGGTATAACCTGAAATCTGTGCACGTTCCTTTTTGTCCTCGGAAATCCAGACCGCGGGTAATTTAAAGGCCGGTTCAACTGTTTCGACCCCTTTAATCACTTCAGTTGCAGTGCCGGGGTTCATCGCCAGAAAGTGTCCGGGGAGAAGTTCTCCACCCCCGATTTTCACCCCCTTGAGGACAATCGCATATTCGTTAGGCTTGAGTTGCAGGTTGTCCTTGATATGCACCGGTGGAACAATGAATCCCATGTCGAGAGTAAACTGGCGCCGAATTGACTTAATCCGGGGCAATAGTTCCCCGTTCTGGGCATTATCAACCAGCGGGATCAACCCATAGCCAACTTCCATCTCCAGCAGGTCGACAGATAACATCTGTTCATAATTCTCTTCTTCCAGCAACTTGGGTGCTGGAGCATCATCAAGCTCTCTCTTTTCACTTTCCTGAACCTGATTTTTTTGTACCTGCCAGGCAACCCCGGCAACAATCATTGAAAGAAGGAAAAAAGGAAGTTGTGGCAACCCTGGAATCAGAGCGAACCCGAATAGAATTCCTGACACCACCCACAGAGCTCGTGGATGAATCGTGAATTGGCGCTTCATTTCAGTACCAAAATCACCGTCACCTGCAGTTCTGGTCACCATGATACCGGCGCCTGTCGAAATAATCAGAGCCGGAATCTGACCAACCAAACCATCACCAACCGTTAAAATAGTGTAGTTAGCAGCAGCATCAGCCATCGGCATCCCTTTTTGCATGACACCAATGACAAAACCGGCACCAATATTGATCAGAGTAATAATGATCCCGGCAATAGCATCCCCTTTGACAAATTTACTGGCACCATCCATTGCACCATAAAAATCTGATTCAGAGGCAACTTCCTTACGCCGTGTACGCGCCTCATCGTCACTGATCAAGCCAGCATTCAGATCAGCATCAATTGCCATCTGCTTACCCGGCATCGCATCCAGGGTGAAGCGGGCGGCAACTTCAGCAACCCGTCCGGCACCTTTGGTAATAACCATGAAATTGATGAGCACCAGAATCGTGAAGATAACCACCCCAACGACATAGTTTCCACCGACAACAAACTGCCCGAAAGATTGAATCACACTGCCAGCAGCTGACGGGCCTTCATCACCATGTAAAAGAATCAGCCGGGTTGAGGCAACATTGAGAGAGAGGCGAAACAGGGTTGTAATGAGCAAGATACTCGGAAAGATGGCAAAATCGAGGGCTCTCTGAGTGTAGAGAGTAATAATCAGAATCAACAATCCAACAGTGATATTCAAGGATAGAAAAATATCAAGCAGCATTGGCGGTACCGGTAATATCATCAACATCAAAATTAGTACCAGACCAACTGCAACTAACACATCACTACGCAATAGTGCTTCTCGCCAGCGATTGTTGATAATTCCATCTATTGTTGCCATATTTTCTCCATCAAGACTGAATTCTGACAGGGGCTGTCAAGCTTTTGGCTTAAGAAAAAACCCTTTGAAGATCCTATCTAAATCATTTTAAACTATAAATACCAATGAGTTAACTCTTCTTCAAACCATAAACATAGGCCAGAAGTTCAGCCACAGCGGTAAACATTTCTTCGGGAATTTCATCCCCTACCTCTTGCCTGTACAAGGCTCGTGCCACCGGCTTGTTTTCGATGATAGGAACTTGATGTTCACGAGCGATTTCTCGGATTCTGAATGCCAGATGGTCAGCACCTTTAGCGACGATCTTGGGAGCATCCATCTCACTGCGTTGATAAGAAATGGCGACCGACAGGTGAGTTGGGTTGGTGACGATGACATCTGCATTGGGAACCTCTGCCATCATTCGTTTACGTGCCATCTCCTGCTGTACTGACCGCACCCGGGCTTTAAGTTGCGGATCTCCTTCGGTCTCTTTGAACTCTTCTTTTATTTCTTGCTTGGTCATTTTCATCTTCTGTTCCATTTCGTAGCGGGAAAAAGCAAAATCGATCGCTGCCAGAGCAATCATGATTCCACAAGTTTTCCCGATAACCAAAAAGGCAACCTGGGCAAGAAAAATCAGCGTCTGGTTCAAATCAAGTAGTGCCAGGGTAAGAGCTGTATCAAATTCATTGGCGACAGTTTTATAGGCGACAAAACCAATCAACGCTATCTTAGCCAGAGACTTAACCAATTCGACAGCGGATCGCTTGGAAACAAATTTAGCCATCCCCTTAATCGGATTAAATTTACTCAGCTCGGGCTGAAAAACCTTGGTCGACAAAAGCGGTCCAACTTGGAGAAATGAAGAGAAAAAACCAACCAGCAACGTCAACAGAAAAATCGGCCAGAGAAGTTTTGCCATCACGACACCCATCTCCCAAGCCAGATTGGTAACTTCCAGTGGGGTCGCTCGAAAATCAGCCATCATCCGTAATAGAGCTGAAGACATTGTTTCCAGATTGGTCCAGAAACGGCTTGCGTAAAAGACCCAGAACAATAACGACATGGTTAGTAACGCTGCGGTGGCAACCTCTTTACTTTGAGCAACCTGACCCTTTTCACGAAAATCCTGGCGCCGCTTTGCCGTTGCTTCTTCGGTCCGTTCTTGACCTGAATCTTCAGCCATCTGGTTGCTCCTCCCAGTATTGAACCGGGCGAGCACGGGGGCTCGCCCCTACAAAATATTCTTTCCCTCGTAGGGGAGTCCCCCTGTGGGCTCCCGCTGGTTCAGAATATCTGTCGGATTTTTGGCAAACGTCGTTAAAAAAACTACATAAAGTTGAAGAGACGCAAGAATCGTTCCGGGAGTGAGAAAAATTCTTCACGAAGAAGACTTGTCACCACACCGAAGGTCAAACCCATAACGATAAAGGAGATGCCGATATTGACAGGAAAGGAGATCATGAACACATTGAGTTGAGGAAAAACCCGCGACATTATTCCGAGAGTCAAGGTGGATAGAATCAAAAGTGCCAGAATTGGTGCCACCAGCCGAACACTTAAGATCAGGGAATGGTTTGCCACCTCGACAATCATTGGAATAGCTCCACCCGACAGGTTTAAACTTCCGGGTGTCAACATTTCAAAAGAGGCGACAATTGCTTCAAGAAAGAGATGGTGGACATCGAGAGAAAGAAACAAAAGAATAGCAAATACTCCCTGAAATCGAGAGATCAGGGCAACTTGTGATTGGGTGGACGGATCAAATATATTGGCGGCGGCAAACCCCATCTGGTAACCAATCAGAGAACCGGCAAACTCTGCTGCCATGAACACCAATTGAGCTAAAAATCCAACCAATAATCCAAGAATCACTTCAGAGGCAATCAACATCCCCAATTCCAGGGGGGAAAAAGTTTGTGCGGGGATAAAATCTTTGACCACCGGATAGGTCAGCATCGCGAACAACACCGCAACTCCAAGCCGCAGCTGCGGTGGAATCTGTCCGCCACTAAATACTGGAATAGCGGCAAACATTGCTGCGACCCGTGCCAGGCAGATCAGAAAACCCTGAATTAAAGGGAGAGATAAATTTGGTAATTCCATCTGTGATGATCCTGGTCAGGGACCGATAGTCGGTAGTTGATCAAAGATAGTGACTAAAAAAGCGGTGGCTTTTTGCAAAATCCAGGGGGCAAAAATCAGCAGGGTGACAAACACCCCGACAATTTTAGGGATGAAGGTCATAGTCTGTTCGTTAATCTGAGTCGCCGCCTGAAAAATACTGATCACCAGACCAATACCCAGTGCTGCGAGGAGCATAGGAGCAGCACACATCAAAGTTGTTTCTATAGCCTGTCGCCCAATACTGACAACATATTCAGGAGTCATAAAAAAATCCTTTGGATTTGAGGAACCAAGGTTCAAGGTTTAAGATCCAAGGTTGGTTCAAGGTCTTTTAAACCTTCCCTTGCACCTTTTCCCTTGTTCCTGATTTCAACCAAAACTTTTAACTAATGAACCAATCACCAGCGACCATCCATCGACCAGGACGAACAGAAGAATCTTGAACGGCAGGGATACAATAATCGGTGGCAACATCATCATCCCCATAGACATCAAAATCGAAGCAACAATCATATCGACCATCAAAAAAGGGACAAACAAAAGAAACCCCATTTGAAAAGCACGTTTCAGTTCTGAAAGCATAAATGCTGGCATCAGAGTCATCATGGAGATATCAGCCTGGTTCTCCGGTTGTGGTGATTTGGAAATATCAACCAACAGCTGTAGATCCTTCTCCCCAACCTGGGAAAACATAAATTTACGCATCGGCTGCAGTGCTTCTTCCAAAGCTTTTTCCTGACTGATCTGTTTGTCCAGATAGGGCTGTAACGCTTGCTCATTGATCTGATTGAAAACTGGTGCCATAACAAAAAAAGTTAAAAACAGTGCCAGACCGATCACAATTTGGTTGGAAGGAGCAGACTGGGTTCCCAGAGCCTGACGCATGAACGATAGAACAATGACAATCCGGGTAAAACCCGTAGTCATTAACAGGATCGCTGGAGCAACGGAAAGAATCGTCAGAACAACCAGAATTTGTAGGGCGGTAGAAACTTCTCCCGGATCGGTTGCTTCACCAATCCCAACAGTAATTGTCGGCAACCCTGCAGCATAAGCACTAAAAGGAAACAACAAACACAGCAATAAGAAAGCCAGTTTCAGCTTCATGATTGCTCCCCTTCCACCTGCTGCAAAGTTTCAGAAAATTTGTCGCCCGATGGCACTTTACTTAGATATTCGATTCGGTCGTTACTCATTCCAAGCAGCATCTCTTCTCCACGAACTTTAACTACGCAAAGAAATTTGCGCCCCCCTAAAGGTCGTGTTTCTAATACTTGAATCAAACCATTTTTTTTCTGCGGCAATACCTTGAAACCTTTTCGGCTGGCAGCATAAAGAAGCAGCAGGATCCCGATCACAACGGCTAATGCGGCCATCATTTTCAAGGAAGATCCAAGCAAGCTTGGCTCAGCGATCGTATCGGCAGCAAAAACTGGCTGAGCGACAAATATAAATAAAAATGCTGACAGCCGCATCAATCAGCCTAAATTTTCAATTCGCTCTGCGGGGCTGACCACGTCGGTCAATCGCAAACCAAATTTTTCATTGACGACAACGGCTTCACCGCGAGCAATAAGGCGTGAATTGACGTAAAGATCTAACGTCTCGCCCGCCAGTTTATCAAGTTCAATCAGTGATCCTTCCTGCAGCTGCAACAGATCTCGAACCAGAATACGGGATCGACCAACTTCCACCGAAACCTCCAGGGGGATATCAAGCAGCAGATCAATTCCCCTCTCGTCAAAATCGCTCTTGGAAACAGCAGTGTCCGTAGATTGTCCATTTTCCAGATTTGTATCACTCATCATCTATCCTCCATTGGGAACTCGCCCCATAATACGAATTGCTTTTTTAGCCCCCTGAACCCCTGCCATACCAAAAAACTTCGGCCGTTTCTCTATCATAACTTTCAGTGGAGCATCCGCTTTACATCCAAGGTCAATAACATCCCCGACCTGAAAATTTAAAATGTCTCGAACCCGCAACGACAAGGTTGCCAGCTGGGCTTCAAGTTCAACCTCCATATGATCCAGTTCGTCGAAAACCAGTGATTGCCACTTACTGTTCTTCACTGCACTGGCCGGAACAGCCTTAATTTGCTGTTGCTTTTGCAATGGTTCCAATGCGGTATGGGGGATGACCAGGGTGATATCCCCCTCGAGACTATCGATAGTAACTTTGAACCGCGCTGCCACAATACCAACTTCAGGGGTGACAAAATTAAGGAGCCGCAGGTTACTAACGACCTCAATAAGAGATGCTTTAATTTCCTGCAGCTGCAAAAAACCTTTGTTTAACTCCGGGCAACCCGAACTGATAACATCACGAATAACATTCAGCTCAATAGCACTCATTCCCCGGCTGGGAACCAGAGCCTGATCATCTGATGTCCCACCGAGAACCATTTCAACCAGGGAGAAAGAGAGTTGCTCATCAAAAATCAGCAACCCCCCGCCATTAAGGGGTTCTAGCTGCAGTACCCCAATGGCTCCACGCCCAGATAAGCGTTGTAATAGAGCATCAAAGGACATTGACTCCATCGCTTCAAGTTTGATATGGACGGAGCGCTGAAAGCGGGTTGAGAGTGAAAGAGCATAGTTCCGCGCGAAACTGTCAAGAATCAGATCATAATTTTTGAGTTTCCACCCTTCAGTTCCATTAGACTTAAACAAATTACAGGTTTCTGCCACAGAAGAACCGGTCGTCCCCAATTCTGGGTCAGATTCTGAACCCACAGATTCCATATCGACATCACCGTGTCTGACGGCCGATAGAAGGTCGGAAATCTCTTCTTTACTGAGTATCTTTTCCACGCCGGAGCCTTTTGTTGATACACTCATAAATAATTAATATTAATGGCTAAGCAAAAACTTCGCTCTACAAGGCTTGGTGTTTTTCAGGGGTGAAGACATACATAGTGGATGTCAAGATCCTGAAAAAATACCGTAACGCAATAGAGTGGACTTTTTGCGACGCCATTATTGGACAACAAAATCGATGAAGTATATTCGTTTAACCTTACCTTGAAGCAGGATACTGTTGATTTTATTAATTAATTCTGCACGTAATTGAAGTTTTCCCTGGAGATCACTTAATTCCCCGAAAGATTTATTACCGACCAGCAGCAAAACAGCATCCTTAACCTGCGGCATCCGCTGGTTAAGTTCCATTGCGGCCTCTTCACCATCAACTTCAATGGTGATCGCAGCCTTGAGATAGCGGCTTTCCTGATCATCCATAATATTGACAATAAAACTGTCGATCGTAACCATCGGACCAACCTGTTTAGCCTGTTTTTCCAATTCAGCCTGTTCCTGCTCCGGAGATATTTTTTCTTCTTCGTCCGATCCCATAAAAAAGAAATATCCACCTGCGGCACCACCCAGCAAAACCAGAACGGCAACAATGATGATAATCAGTTTCTTTTTTGATCCGCCGCCCTCTTCAGGCTGTTCAGCCGCTTCTTTTTTTGCCATTACGTTATCCTTCCTGGTTCGTGACTAAAATCTTTTTTGTGATCTCAAAATGGAGACTGATCCTTGACATCCAGCAAATAGGGAAGCTCCTGATTTGGATCGCCTTGACTTTCCAGCACAAATTCAACTCGCCGATTCAATGCGCGCTCACGTTCACTGGCATTGGGGAACAATGGTTTTTGTGAACCATAACCGGTCGCCGACATACGATTCAGTGGCACCAACTGGTTGACCGCTAAAAAACGTAAGACGATAATCGCCCGATTTACCGAGAGATCCCAGTTATTCATTTCATCCCCAAGATCATCCGTATGTCCTTCTATTTTCAGATTCAGCGGCAATGGTCGAACCAGTTCTGCAACTTTTCGCAGGATCGGATCCGCTTCCGGTTGCAGGTACCTCTGCCCCGATTTAAACAACACCGCTTCATCTATCCGCAGCACCACCGCACCACGATCCTTGATCAGCTTGATTTTTTTATTCAACTTCAACTCACGTAATTTGGTTTTTAGACGCCGGTAAACCTGTGAGGTGAAATCATCATTGACCGGTGAAAAAGTGACAACTTTAGGCTGAGTAATTTCGGTTTTATCGCTGCTACCCATAACCCCGAATGCTCCCGCCAAAGAATCACTTGCTTGTTGAAATTTCACCTTGTCCATATTCGCCATTGACAGCATCAACACGAAAAATGTTAGCAGCAGGGTCACCATATCACTGAAGGTGACTATCCACATGGGCGCGCCAGCTGGGGGACATTTATGCTTTTTCTCCATGGTCAGTCCCCCTTAGTTGAAGTTACTCAGACGTTCTTTGGGAGAAACAAAAGCATGCAGGCGCTGTTCCATCAAGCGCGGGTTTTCACCTTCTAAAATCGCCTTCATCCCTTCAGTTACCAGGGTTTTATTTAAAACTTCACTTTTCGAACGAAGCTTTAACTTTCCGGAAATTGGGTTGGCAATAAGGTTGGCAATAATTGCTCCATAAAAAGTTGTCAGCAACGCCACTGCCATTGCCGGCCCAATAGAAGATGGATCACTCATGTTTTGCAGCATCTGAACCAGGCCGACCAGAGTACCGATCATCCCCATTGCCGGAGAATATGCGGCAATGGTGGCAAAGATATCGGCACCCTTCTCGTGCCGCTCCATGACATATTCAATTTCTTTTTCCAGCATATCTTTAAGAGCTTCCGGTTCCTGACCATCCACTGCCATCTGGAGCCCTTTAAGGAAAAACTCATCATCAATCTCATTCATCACCGCTTGTAACGAGAGGATCCCTTCTTTACGTGCTTTTCCTGCATAGGTAATCAGCTTTTCAATCGTATCGATAGGTGAGTGGGCTTTGTGAAAAAAAGCTTTGCGGGCAACATTGAACGCCCCGAGGATATCACCAAAAGGGAAATGCACCAGCACAGTGCCTGTGGTTCCGCCAAGAACGATTATCATCGAAGCTATATCGACAAAAATCATCAGAGAACCACCCTGAAGAATAGCAGAAAGCACCAACCCAATGGCTGCCAGCAAACCGATAATTGTTGCGAGATCCATATCTGTCCTCTATCCCATTATTGTTCAGTCGTAAATTTTTATCCCACCCAAGAACTTCCAACCGGGCGAAAGATTTCAAAAGTTATGACTTTAAGATGACTAAACTTAGTATCGACTAACTGTCAAGCAGGTTACGTGCCATTTTAATGGAATATCTTAATAAATTTAAAACCAAATAAAATCAACTACTTACATGGAATAAAAATAAACAATTGTTCCAACAAAGAATGCCGCCACTGAAAATCAGGGCGGCATTCTTTCTTATGTCATGATTTTGACCTGCTAAAACTAACGTTTCAGATTGATAACTTCTGCCAACATTTCGTCAGTTGTGGTAATCGTTTTCGAATTGGCCGAAAAACCGCGCTGCGTGGTAATCATTTTGACGAACTCCTGGGCCATATCAACGTTCGAAAGTTCCAGAGAGTTGGTAAAAATATTGCCAACTCCCGATCCAATCGTACCAACAACCGGAGCACCAGAGCCATTGCTCTGGGCATACATATTACTGCCAGTCTTGGTCAAGGAACTCGGATTGGTAAATTTCGCCAAAGGAATACGCATCAATTCACGCGGTGTCCCGTTAGAAAAATTACCGACAACATTACCAAGCTCATCAACACTCAATTTAACCAGGGTTCCAGTACCGAAACCGTCCTGCTCTTGTGAGACAACCGCAGAAGGACTGGCATATTGACTGGTCTGCATGTCGATGGAAACCTGCTGAGTTTGAACTGAGCCATTGAGCCAGTCCAGGTCTCCAGCAGTTGTTAATGCAGTCGGTCTTGGAAAAATCGGATCGCTACTGGTATCACCAGCAGTTGTATAAAGCTCATGTTGTGTCCCTGCGTCATCAATAATATGAATCAAATCCCCACTAGCATCAAAACCCAATGAACCATTGCCAACGACTTCCAGAACACCCGATGCCCCACCAGTAACTTCTCCGCCATCGACCACGGTATTCCAATCCCATGCCTGGTCAGCAGTTTTGGTAAAATAGGTCGTCATCAGATGGGTACTGCCCAAACTGTCAAAAACCTGGATTGAAGTCGCATAGTTTGAACTTGCGGTTGGATCCGAGGGCAGAAATCCCCCAGAAATTGCTATAGAATCAGAATCAAGGTTGGTATTCAGATCGATATTGGCCGTCGGCCCAGCCGGGGTAAAAGATTGGGTATTGGCCCAGATCGGGGTCAGATCGCCAACCGTATTGCCATTGGCATCCAACTCGTACCCCATAACATTGAACCCTTCCGGGTTGACCAGAAATCCTTCGGCATCAAAGCGAAATGCTCCGGCGCGGGTATAGTTATTGGACGCGTTACCAGTTGACGGATCACTGACGATAAAAAAGCCCGCCCCTTCAACCGCCAGATCAGTATTGGTTTCTGTATTTTCGAAGGTTCCCTGGCTGAAGATCGTATCCACAGTCGACAGACCGACACCACGACCGACCTGAGATGTCCCGCCGGAGCCAGAAATCTGGCTGGAAAGCAGATCGCCGAAAATTGTCCGGCTCGATTTGAATCCGACGGTGTTGGCATTGGCAAGATTGTCACCTAGAACACTCATCGCGTTAGCATTAGCATTGAGTCCACTGACTCCACTGTAAAGAGCACTTGATACTCCCATTTTATCACTCCTGTTTGGAAGCCGCGTCTATCAGTCGGCGGCTTGCGAACCTCCTCAAAGAGGACCGGTTCGGTTAGGCAATCACTGCACTATCAATATTGGTAAAAACATTATTTTTCAGTTGTTCCCGATCAACCACTGTAACCACAGTATCGTTTTTAACACTCACCACCAGTGCCGTATTATCAAGCATCACCAGCGATTCTCTGCCACCTTTGGCATTAACTTGGGAGACAGCCGACTCTAACCGCTGCATCTGGTTAGAACTGAAGTTGATACCGCGACTCTCCATCCGTCCTGTTGCATGCCTGGAAAATTTGACTCCGCCAGATTCGATCTTGTTCTGTAATAACTGATCAAAACTGCCAACACCACCTGCCCCCGGTTGCTTATTCCGAGCCGGACCTTGTGGTCTGGTCGGGGGGATCGGTTGCGGGATGATCGTTATCCGGTCGGTCATAATGCTGCTCCGGCCTTCTCTATCTTGTTCATGGCAAAAGTTCCGGATCCGGTTTCCAGTTGAGCCACAATTCCGCTCATGTCAACCGCCTCGACTCGACCTTTGACCAGACTCTCTGTCTGCACCATCTGGTCATCTTCATCAACGGCTTTGACAGCTAATGAATAATCACCAGAGTCGAGTGGCATTCCACGATCACCAACGCCATCCCAATCGATAAAATAATCGCCAGGACTGGTTTCCTCAGCGGTGATAGTCGCTACGGTTGAGCCGGTTTGGTTTAAAACATACAGTTTGACATCATCCGCCGGAGTTTCTAGGCGATAACCAAGCTGTACCGGGTCGCCACTGAAATGAAATTGCTCCGTTTGAGCAACCACATCCTGTCCGATCAAACCGAGCGCTGAGATCCGTTCCATTTCACTGCTCATGGCTGCGAGACCTTCCAGACTTTTATTCGCATTTTCCAGCTGTTCTAACGAACTGAACTCTGCCAACTGTGAGGTAAACTCCGTGGCATCCTCTGGATTCATCGGATCCTGGTTTTCTAACTGAGCCACCAGTAACAAGAGAAAATCAGTTTTCCCCATAGAAACATCACTCGTGCTTGATGCTATCGAGGGTGCAATGTAGCCAGTATCGATTCCACTGATTGCTGCCATCTTTGTAAAGCTCCTTTCTTTAAATTGCTGTTACACGTGGAGGCTGATGCCTCCGCCACCATTCTTCATCAAGTGGGCAAGGGGTATCATCTGTTCTTCCGGCTCCAGATTCTGCTGGTGCCAACCGGGTTGTTTTTCGGAACCTTTGTGTTGCTGCTGTTGAGCCAGATTTTCAAATTGACTTTGCTGGTCACTATTTTTATCAATATTGACCTGAAACTGATCAATCTTCAGCCCCTGCTCAGCCAGAGCATTGCGTAACTGCGGAAGATTCCGCTCCAGAACGTCCTGAACCTGATGACTCTGAGCATGGAGATTGGCACGAATCCGATCACCTTCAACCATCAGCTCAAGCTTTAACGAACCAAGTTCAGCTGGCTGTAAACGGAGAACCATCCGTCCCGATTCACCATTAACACTGCCGGAAATCTGCGTCACCACCTGGTCAAAAATCTGACTGTCAGCCACTTGCTGACCACTTGCCAATTGAACAATCTGCGGTTGTGGCATCGCCTGATTCACATTCATACCAGAAATCGGCACTTGCCCCTGCGATTGCAGATGATTTTGTCCCTGCTGAGCCAAGTTTTTCAGCACTTGTTCGGCAGTACCAACTGGAAGCTGTACGGTTTTTTTGTCCTGTTCCTGTGTTACCATCTCTTCCGGTAAAGCTATATCCACCGATTCATTTGACTCCCGTCCTGCCTGCTTGGAACCATGCAGTTGAACCTGCTCTCTGGTTGACTGGGGTTGTTGAATAACCGGACGCTGTTCTGTCCGTGGCTTGAGCAACCCGGCAAAACGTGGGTCGATCTCCTCAGCAGTTTCTTCCATCGAAACAAACATTTCTCCGTTCTGCTGCTCAACGACAGCACCTTCAACTGCTGTCGATTTTTGAGAAACGACTGAATCAAAAGCTTTCTGCAAAACTTGTCGAGCCTGCGCCAGAGTTTCAATAACGACTGGAGCGATATTCTGCTGCGACGGTTCTGCCATTTGACCAGCCGCCAGTTCAACGTTTTGGAGCAAACTGATGCCTTGATTGAGCTGCTCCTCCAGTTGCGTTACCAGTTGTGCTAACACGTCTTCAGTATTTGAACATTGGTTCAAAGATTGAAGATCCTCAACCAATACCGATAAGTCGACTCCTGCCAGCACCTGCTCTCCGTTAAGATCCGTCGATTCAAGTTGCTGAACCAGATCCGTCAGCAGCGTATCGATACTGCCGGGACTTTCAACATTCTCAGTTGACTCACCCTGAACAATGGCCTTCATCAGGTCGACGAGGGCAGTCTGAACCTCTCCTTCAGGTTGAGAACTGCTTGCAACAACAACTTCATTCAAAAGTTCTTTTTGCCCGGCTGTTTCTTCCTTCATTTTCACTTTCTTGTTGTGGGCAATAGCTTGCTGATCTTTCGAATCTACAGAAGTTTCAGGTTGCCGATTAACGGGTTTGCTTTCATGCTGCTGCCTTGGCTGTTGTTTTTCATTCAAGACTGCGCCAAACTGCTGGTCACTTTTTTCAGCCGTTCTTGCTGGAGCAACAGGATCCGAAGTGTGCGTTCCCATCTCTACCATTGATAATGCATCCATCTGTTTCACCTCCCTTCTTTTGGATTTTTTTCAGGATTAGATTAATATCCCTATTTATTCTTCACCGGTATTTCGGTAAAAGCCTTACTCAGTTCTGTTGCCGTTTCGGAATCAAGGCTGTCGAGAATTTTACCCGCGACCTTTTTCTTAATGCCCAACAACAGGTCAACTGCCAATTGATAATCGAGTGCTTTGATCAATACCGCAGCTTTTTGAGGATCCATCTTTTCGTAAATCTTGCTCAATTCCCCGATCCGTTCCCCTTCCGTTTCCTCTTTACGATCAAGCAACTTAACCAATTCATTGCGTAACTGTTGCATCGCTTCGAGCTTCTTATCGACTTCTGCTTCCAAGGTCTTTAGTTGCATTTCCCGAGTATCAATTTTGCTTTCCCGTTCGCTCAATTTTGCATACTCATCTTCGATTGATACCAGGATACGCCGCTCTTCAACCGAGGAGATCTGATCCTCATCGACCAATCCTGAATCTGCCGCATAGATAGCCCCAGAACAGAACATAAAAACTATTGTGATCAATATCGTTCTCAGAATCATGAGTTATTTCCCTTGCTTCGCAGACTGATTTCATCCAGCATCAACCGCTCTTTGCGAGACAGTTCCTGCCGGTATTCCGCTTCCTGTTTTTCTTTCAATTTTTCCATAACCTGGCGTTCCCGGGCGGCATGAAGCAGTTCCTTACGCTCAGAAACAATCTGCTGCTCAAGCTGCTGTAAATGTCCCTGGAGACTTTCAATCAAACGGCGGCAATGTTGGATCTGCGATTCGTACAGATCTATTTCTGCAACCGTCAGCCCTTCCTCCTGCCGTTGCTTTAGCTCACTGTCATGCTGTTGCAGGTTCCGCCGTTGTTGTTGTAACTTAGCTTCAAGTTCGTTCTGTTTCTGCAAGCTGGTAGTCAAAACCTGCTGCGCCTGATCTTCCAGCGACTGTCGATAATTGAGCACCGATTGAAGTTTAAACTTTCCAGCCATTTATGCTCTCGCCCCTTGGCGACGGTCTTGAAGCAGTGTCGTCAATTCTTCAATTGTTGCATCCAGATCCACAGCATCATTCATCCCCTGCTGGAGAAACTCGGTAATTTCTTCTATCTGCGAAATAGCATAATCAATTTTACCGTTACTCCCCTCAACATAGGCACCAATATTGATCAGGTCTTCCGCCTCTTTATAGGTCGCCATAATTTCTCGAACCCGACCATTCAACTGAAGATGTTCAGGGCTGACGATATCCCGCATAACTCGACTGGCAGAGTTGAGGATATCGATAGAAGGATAATGGTTGCGCGCCGCCAAATCACGTGACAGGACAATATGCCCATCAAGAATTGACCTGACTGCATCAGCAATCGGCTCGTTCATATCATCCCCTTCAACCAGGACAGTATAGAGGCCAGTGATACTCCCTTTTCCTTTAAAACTACCGGCTCGCTCCAATAATTTTGGTAACGTGGCAAAGACCGACGGGGTATAGCCTTTGGTTGTTGGCGGTTCACCGATTGCCAAACCAACCTCGCGCATCGCCATAGCAAAACGGGTGACGGAATCCATCAACAGAAGAACATTCTTCCCCTGTGCGCAAAAATATTCAGCAATCGTTGTCGCAACAAAGGCTCCACGCATCCGTAACAATGGCGACTGATCCGAGGTTGCGGTAATCACGACCGAACGAGCTAACCCTTCCGGACCGAGATCGCGTTCGATAAATTCACGAACTTCCCGACCCCGTTCACCAATCAATGCAATAACGTTGACATCCGCCTGGGTATGTTTAGCCATCATTCCAAGTAAAACACTCTTTCCCACTCCTGAACCTGCCATAATCCCCATCCTCTGCCCTGAACCACAGGTCAACAGACCATTGATGGCTCGCACACCAAGGTCAAGGGGCTGAACAATTGGCTTTCGCGCCATCGGACTGGCCGGTAACGTATAGAGTGGACACTCATGTTCACAAACTTCCAGGGGCAGATCATCAAGGGGCTGTCCCAGAGCATCGAGAACGCGACCAAGAAGATGATCACCAACCGGGATAGAAGCACTGTCGCGTACGACCTGAATCAAACTGCCGGGACCGAGTCCACGCAGCTCTCCCAATGGCATCAGTAGCGCGCGAGAATCACGAAAACCAACCACTTCTGCAGGAACCGGATCCCCACCTCCCAGTGGAATCAACTGGCAAAGGGTGCCAACTGTCGCCGTCGGACAATACCCTTCGACAATCAGACCGACAATCTGGATCACTTTACCACTCACTTTGAGCGGGTTCACTGCCTTCACACGTTCAACAAGGTCTATCATCCAACATCCGTGATTGCTTCACCTAAAGCCTGCTGTATCGCCTCAAGCTGAGTTTCAATAGTGGCATCAACATCACCAAGATCAGAATCGATCCGACAACCGCCGGGGGAAATTCCAGCATCAGTCTCAATGCTCAGATTTTTCAAGCCACTGATACTGGCAAGAAAAAGAGGTTTCTGCTGGGTGACATTTTCAAAATCGGCTGGATTAATTTGAATGCGGTATTGATCAGTATGTACCGAAGATTGCAAAGCTGTTTCGATAATAGTCAAAATAACCTGAGGATCGGCGGCAACCTCTCTGCGGATAATCTGTTCGGAGATAGCCATCACCAGCCGCAACATATCCTGACTGCTATGTTTAGCCAGAGATTCCCGTAAACGACTGATCTCTTCTGCTGCGGCAGCTAACGCTTGTGCCGCGGTCTCCAGATTTTTATCGGCACTATCCAAACCTTCCCGGCGTCCGCGAGCGTAAGCATCTTCGATCTCTTTAGATGAATGTCCAGTGGCTGTCGTTGCTGTAGATGCCGCAACCACTGGGCTCTTGGTAAATCCATCAGCTTCCAGGGGAGAACCTGGTTCCGCCTCCCCGAATGATCTGAACTGAAATTCTTTAAGACCACTGGTTTCAGCTCCCCGATAAATTTTAGACAAGTTCATCGCCACCGCCGCCCCTTCCTGGGATCACAACACTCCCCTCTTCTTCAAGTTTCAGGGCAACCTTAACCACTTCCATTTGCATTGCTTCTACTTCAGAGAGCTTGCGTGGACCCATCGCTTCAAGGTCTTCTGCTATCATATCGGCAGCGCGTTGGGAGATATTACCGAAGATTTTTTCCTTGATCGGATCGCTTGCTGTTTTCAATGCCAGGGTCAGCATGTCAGTACTGACTTCGCGCAGAATCGCCTGCATGCCACGGCCGTCAATCGCAGCCAGATCCTCAAAGGTGAACATCCGTCGACGAATTTCCTCTGCCAGATCGGGATCAGTGGCCTCGATACTGGTCAGAATCACCTGATCAGCCCCTTTGTCCATTTTGCCGAGAATCTCCACCACCTTCTCGATTCCACCAACCTGTTTGCGATCCTTGCCAACCACGACACCCACTTCACGTTGCAAAGCCTCTTCAATCTGGTTGATGACATCGGGAGAGACATTATCGATCTTGGCAATGCGATACATGATATCGCCACGCATATCATCCGGCAGTTCTGCCAAAATACGGCTGGTATGATCTTCTTTCTGGGTTGACAGAATCAATGCAACCGTCTGTGGATGTTCATTTTCCAGCAAACCGGCAACCATGCGTGGATGCATTTTGGAGATGGTCTCCAGCGGCCGCCCTTCAATCCCCGATGAAACCTGCTCCAGAAGATACTGTGCCCGCTGGTTATCAACACCCCCAAGAATGGCATGCTTGGCAAATTCGTCACCGCGGATGTAAACGCCGACATCACCAGTGCGAGCCTCCTTGAACTCTTCCAGAATTTCCCGGGCAAGAGAAGGATCGACATGATCGATCTCCATCATACAGCGACTTATTTCACGCACTTCAGAGTCATCCAGAGTCTCAAATACCTTTGCGGTTGCCTCTTCTCCAAGACAGAGCAGTAACAAGGCCGCTTTCTTTGCTCCAGACAGATGTTTTGCTTTTTTCACAAATCACTCCAAATTTAAAACTGTTTAGACAGATTTTTTTTAGGCTGAAGGCGTTTCAAATTGGGTTTATTTGGTTATTAACCCTACAACCTAAATCCCTTCAACCTTGTCTTGCTGCTTTTAAGATTCAGCCGGCTCTTCACGTAACCAATTTTTCACCACCTGCACCGGCATCATGTCACCGCCCAATACTTCCTGGCGAATCTGAGCTAACGGATCATTTGGACCGCCCAGCAATGGTGTTGAGTCATCCCCACGCATCTCGGATTCCAGCTCTTCGACTGTTTTCATCGGTTGGGTCTGCTCAGATGCCCCACGCAAGGTGCGCATCAAAGGTTTGAGGAACAACAGGTAAGCGAATAATGAGGCAATCACCAACAAACTGTATTTGATGATCGGCATAAAAGAATAAACCTTGTCGGTCAGTGATGGTTGTGGCAACGCTTCATCGCTGAAACCACTTTCAAACGGCATGGAAACCACTGAAATCAAATCACCACGGGTATCATTAATACCCAGTGCTGAACGAACCATCTGTTCGATATCCGTAACTTCTTCAGCACTCCGTGGCGTACTGGTTGGATCTGCCCCTTCAGCACCAGGGGTCACCCGATCGGCAACCAGAACTGAAACCGACAGGGCTTTCAATGTGCCAACCGATTGGACCGTCTTACTCACCACCTTGCTCAGCTCATAATTAACTGTTTCGTCAGAACGACTGGCTGGGGTTCCTGCCGTTGTTGTTGCCGCATTCCCTTGCAGATTGGAAACAACCCCGGGAACCCCGCTGGAGGCTTCCGTCCCTCCCTCCTCGATACTGCTCTGTTCACTGACGATAACCGCACCTTTGGGGTCGAGGGCTTCCTCAACTTTTTCCCGCTGATCAAAATCAACTTCGGCATTCACCCGAACCAGAGAGTTTCCTGCTCCGAGAGCACGATCCAGCAATGACTGAGCACGTGTTTCTAAGCGCCGCTCCATGGTCTGTTGATAATTCAGCATCCCCGGAGTCATCGGCCCGGCCATTTCGTCGCCATGACTTTTGGATAAAGCTTTACCACTCGAATCAACCACCGTAACGTTTTCTGCATCCAACCCTTCGACGCTACCAGCAACCAGATGAACGATCCCTTGCAACTGTGATTCTTTTAGAGAACGACCTGACGAAAGCTTAACGATCACCGATGCCGTCGCCTGCTGCTGCTGTTCACGAAACAATCTCTTTTCCGGTAGGGCTAAATGAATACGAGCGGCTTCAACCGGTGCAAGGGAGGTGATGGTTCGCATCAACTCACCCTGAAGAGCACGTCGATAATTAACCTTCTGGGCAAAATCAGTCATACCAAAGCTCTGCTTATCAAAAATCTCAAAGCCGACTCCACCTGCAGACAAACCGGAACCAGCCAGTTCAATACGCGCTTCATAGACTTTATCTGCCGGGATCATAATGTCCCGTCCACCATCTTCCAAACGATAGGGAACCTTGTGTCCTTTCAGCCATTCAATGACCGATGCCGCATCCCGACTCGGCAGGTTGGCAAACAACAGGCTGTAATCAGCGACTTGGGACTGCATAATAATCAAACTGAACAGGAGAACACTCACCGCCGTCGCCCCAATCAGACTCAACTTGCGCGCCAGCGACCATTCCATGATCACATCCAACATATTCTTCTTTTCAGCAGTCACTTCTTTTTCTTCTTCAGCCATCGAAATTTTCCTCCGGGATCGATTGCGTTAATCTACTTATTTCACTTTAACAATTCAGAGCAGACGCTCATTCAAAATCGATGGCTAAGCCAAAATTTCGTCCTGCAAGGCGGAGTGTTTTTTCAGAGGTGAAGGCATACCCCAGTATGTCAAGCTCCTGAAAAAATGTGACAACACCGCAGGTCGGAATTTTCGCGACGCCATCAGACCTGCATCCGCATAATTTCCTGATATGCCTCAACTGCTTTGTTGCGCACCTGCACCATCAGCCGTAAAGAGATATCCGCCTCTTCCAGCTTGATCATCGCCCCATGCAGATTTTTGGTCTCGCCAGCGGCAATCTGTTCGGCAGCACGATCAGCACTGATCTGCGCCTGATTAACCTCAGCAATAGATGTTTTCAACATCTCCCCAAACTTATTCCCCATGCTTTGAACCGGGTTCGTTTTGGGTTGGGACATCCCTTTGAGATGGGCATTCATCGTAATATCAGCAACATTTCTTATCATTTATCTCACCGTCCTATTTCCAGGGCTTTTAATGCCATCCGTTTCGCCGATTTGACGACTGTGACGTTTGCTTCGTAGGCTCGTGATGCAGACATCATATCGGCAGTTTCTTCCACCAGACTGATATTTGGCATTGCAACTTGACCTTGCTCATCGGCATCGGGGTGAGACGGGTCATAGACCATCCGAGGAGGCAAACTGCTCGCTTGAACTTGAGAAACCTTAACCCCCTGCGCTGCATCACGCATCTGACTATCAAGAGTAGCGGAAAAATCCTGTTGGCTACTTTGAAAAACCACTTCCCGCTTCCGGTATGGACCACCATCCGGGGTACGTGTCGTTTCGATATTAGCCAGATTAGAACTGATGGCATTCATCCGAATCCGCTGCGCTTTAAGTGCCGAAGCACTGATCTTCATCGTGGTGAAAATATCCATTAAACCTCCTAACGTCCGTCGCTTGCGGCAAACTTAAGCATTGAAAATTTCTTTTTAATAATCTGACTGGCGGCTTCGAAAAGGATCTGATTCTCTGCCAGATCGAACATTTCATCATCAACTGAAACGCTGTTGCCATCGCCTAGAGGACTGGAATTGACCTGCTTGGTAATCGTTCCCTGAACATTGGAAATACCACTTGAGCCGATGGGGAAATGTTTCGCATTGGTGTTTCGGCCAGCCATCCCAGGTTTACTGATCGCCTGACGCAAATTGTCTTCAAAGCTAAGTTTGCGTGCTGAGTAACCGGGGGTTTCAGCATTTGCAATATTTCCGGCAATCACCTGCTGCTTCTGCGCACGCAAATCGAGACTCTTTTGTAATGCCGCAATGGTTCGATCGGCGATTCTGATATCTGCCATGATTTACTCCTGACCAATTTCTGACTCTAAAATTGAAAATCTCAACGTTTTTCTTGAATGAGCAAGTCCTGAGCCAACTTTCCCCACGAACTCCCTCCATCTGTTTCGACCAGTTGGTTTAGAAGGTTAAGTGCCCCCTTGCGTTGCTGCTGTTGAAGTAGGATTTGTGCTGTCCGGTAGCGGGATTGCGTTCCGAAATCAGGATCCTTATGCAGCTGCCGATAAATTTTAGCAGCGGCACTATATTTTCTTAATTGATAGTAAGCCTCCCCCAAAAGTGCCATTTCTTTGACTTTTAAAGGTTCCCCAGCTTGTCGTACCCGCTCCAAACTTTGAACCACAGATTCCAATTGACCCGCCTGCCAATAAATATGAGCCGCTCTAATTTCCAGTTCAGAGCTGCTGGGTCGATTCTCCCGGCTCAGCCAAGCCAGTAATTCATCCTGCTCTCCTTCACGTTCAAAAGCATCCAGCAGAATCCCAAACAAACTGGCTGCATCCTCACCCTGCGGATACTTTTCCAGGTAGCGACTGGCATAACCACTGGCTTTTTGGTACTCTTCTCGCTTTAGATATGATTGTGCCAGTGGCAGGTAGATAGTTTTCTGCTCTGGTTTTCCGTTGGTGCGATCAAACAGATAGAGAAGCACCCGACTGGCTCGTTCATAGAGTCCAAGACGATCAAAAGAAGTTGCCAGATCACCAAGAAAATCTTTTTGAAATCCACTCCGCTGCAGAAGCTTACGATTCTTCTCAGCCAGAACAACGGTCTGTAAATCTTTTTTCTCTTCAAGTAATCGATGTACAACCGTTGGCAACTGTTGCACAATCAGAAAATCAGCCTCCCTAACAAGTTCAGAGTTACCGAATTCTCTCCGGAAGGTCATCAACACTTCGACACTTTCTCGGTGATCCCCAGCAAGAAAAAGTGCCAGAGCATGTTTAAAACAGCTCTCTTCACGAACCAGACGAAACTGTGAGCGTTGCCCAAGTTGCAAATATTCTTCCGCAACCTGCAACAGTTTCTGGTCTCCACCGCTGATCAACTTATGATCAATCAGTCGCAGCTCAGCTCTATCCCCCCCTTCGGTATCGGGACGATCCAGGGTTGCTCTTTGTAAGCCGATCATTCCCCAACCCAGATCTCCCGCTTCATAAGCTGACGACCCCGCTGCAAACAGCAGAAGACCGTCTCCTGGTTCTTCTTTTAATGGCTCTACCAAGGGACGATAGAGACGACTGGAAAGCTTATAATTTTTATTTTTAAATGCGCTGAAAGCAGCCCGATTCAGGGAGAATCGGTAATAATCAAATAGACCGGGTTCTTCAATCAAACCCTCATAGATCGCAACCGCTTTATCCAATTCACCAAGGCCGGAACGGGCATCGGCAATCCGCATCTCAAGCGGCACCAGTAAACTATCCGGCCAGTTCAGCCCCGGAATTTGTAAGTGTTCAAGGGCGACACGATCCTGACCTGAAGCTAATGCCGTTTCCGCATAGAGAAAATGAATAAATGGCAGCAAGGGGTGATTTTCGGCAAGCTTTGGCAATAACTCCAGCAAAGAGAGCTGAGCAACGAGAGGTTGACCATCAAGTGCTTGTCCATAGGCTGTCAAATATTCGACACGCGGCTGTTCTGATCCCTCTTTCCTGCGTAATAAATCAAGTCGAGCAATGCCAGCTTCTGTAGCATCAGTCCGTAGCTGGGCTTCTGCTACAAAAATATCTCGCAGGTAGAGTTGCTGAGGATCAAGAAGAGTCAACCCTGTTGCCGTCTGGATCACACTGAGAAACATGTTGTTATCTGCGTGCTGCTGCAACGGCCAGAGAGGGGTTTTTTCATCCTTAATCAGAGGAGGAAGTTGTGGCAGAGTGTAATTGAGGGGGAGTTCTAATTCCCAATCGGTTCGATAATCACGGAAAAATTTATCCCAATGATCTTTCCAGGGAGATTCCTGTTGAAACCGGGTAGCCCTTCTCCCGGCTTTACGGGGCGGCATATCAGAAATTTTGAAAGCCACCGCGGGTCGGGAAGCCTCATCGGCAGCCCAGTAAATATCTACAATCACCCGGGGTGGGCTTTGCTTTGATTCTGTAACAACCTGCTTTGGGAGCCGCCGCAGCAAAATTGACCCCATGAGATCCTGTTTCTTTTCTGTCAGCAGAACTTTAACGATTTTTTCGTCTTCTGAAAGTGTGTGCAACTTTGTGGACGGCTGAACATCGCTTAACAGCAAATCCACCCGTTGCCCGGAAGCTTCCATTATGAACTTTGGCAGGGTGGAGAATTCAAAAGTTATCCGGGTAGAACTCGGACTTTCCTCTTTCTGCATAGTGAGCAAAGTGATTGGATCTGCCGCTTGAACGGTCATTGTCACACTCATAAAAAAGAGCAACAAGAACAGCAATAATCCGACAATTTTTACAAGCTGATTTGGATGTCGCATCCACACCTCCGGTGGTTTTTGATTTGAACCCGGAGACATTCATAGGCGAAAACTGTGCCAAAAGGATTCAATCTTTGATAACTTGCTGGAATTAAAGCATTTATCGTGCGAGGAAATTAATATAATCTGATTGAATTGATATGTGGATAATAAAAAGACGTGATTTTGACAAGAGGATCAGAACTCGACTGTTATAGCAGAGAAGAGCTATGTGCCGACGAGATCGAAGATCGGCTGCTCCATCAGAGAAACAAGCTCTGTGACGCGTTGCTGAAACAGCTTGAATTGACTTTTTGGAATTGATACGGCCATCGGGATTTTGGCTGAGATAGGGTCGACTGCACGCCCTTTGATATGTATTTCATAATGGAGGTGCGGCCCGGTAGAACGTCCGGTGTTCCCCGATAAAGCAATCCGCTCTCCACGTTTAACATTTTGACCACGTTTGACCGTTATTCGACTCAAATGCATGTAGCGGGTCAGATAACGTCCATCATGTTTAATCTCGATATACTTCCCGGCATAACGATGATTTTTAACCCGCGTGACGATACCGTCCCCAGTTGAATAGATCGGCGTACCTACCCGCATACCAAAATCGACCCCTTTGTGCGGAGAGATGCGCTTAGTAACAGGATGAAGGCGAGCAGGGTTGAAGGGGGAACTGATCCGGTGACGTCCTTTAAAAGGATAACGCTGAAAAGCCCGGGCTAAACTCTCGCCCTTTTCATCGTAAAAATTTCCATCTTCAAACAGAAAAGCACTGTAATGATGTTTTCGGGTAAAAAACCGCACTGCTTCGATATGGCTCTGTCCGGTTAGTTTTCCGTCTAATATTTGTAGACTACGCACAACTTGAAAGTGATCACCGGCTTGAAGATCTCGACTGAACTTGAGCTTGTTTTTGAACAAATAGGTAATATTTCCAGTTTCTTGCCTACTTAAACCAACAGCAATTGCTGACTGGTAAAAGCTCCCCTCTATTTCACTATCAAGCAACTGAGATTCCCAGGTTCCTGGGAGGATAATCTCTTCATATTCAAAACTGTCGTTATCAACCCTCTGATAGGCAACTTGATGAGCGGGGTGAATAAACAGCACCATTTTCATCAGCTGACGGGTTTCTTCATCCAGGGTAAAAGTGAGGGTATTGCCAGGCCGCAAAATATCCAACGCCAGGAGTGATTCATCCGCTGCAACAACCTGCAGCATCACCGTCTGGCTGATCTTTACACTATCAAATATGGTACTCAGGTTATCACCAGGAAGAATAGCGCGTTTAAGAATATGGTCAGGAACTGGTCTCTTCAGGTTATCGCTTGAAGCAATCTCCTGGTTAAGAAGTTCGGTCGGCTTTTTGGTATCGGTCTGCTTGTCTTGAAGCTGTACAGCTGTTTTAGTCAATTCTGGCACTGGAGAAGCAGGAACAGAATAATATCCCACCAACCCCACAACAGAGAATATAACGACCAACAAAAGCAAACGCCGGTTACGGTGCTGTTTTTTTTGCTGGCTGAGTATTGGTTTCCAGATTGCATTCATTTTAAATTTATATCTTTTCCGTTTATCGAGAAGGCTATTTCTCTACATTAAATGCAACAAACTATCGTCCGATGTCAAGTCTTGATTTTTATCTAGAGCCTCTCAAATGGAGTCTATTCCATTGGTTTACAAGGGTTTTTTATTAAGGATAGATTTTTTCGGTCCATTAATTTCTCTCCGGCGACTAGTCAACCTAATATTTTATACGGTTGACTAGTGGCCGGAAAACTGTTTTATTCTACTCCACCGCATATCTAATAAATTCTGGAGTTATCATGATCTATCTCGTTGCAGTCACAATCCTCTGGGCATTTTCTTTCAGTTTGATCGGTGTATACCTGGCCGGACAAGTGGATGCTTATTTCTCTGTCCTCACCCGGGTTGCATTGGCAGCGGTCGTTTTTCTCCCCTTTATCCGCCGAGTTCCGCTACCCCTTGCGGCCAAATTGATGGCACTGGGAGCCATCCAACTGGGCTGCATGTATGTTTTCTATTATCAATCATTTCTCCTGTTGACCGTACCAGAAGTGCTGATCTTTACGATTCTGACACCAGTTTATGTCACCCTGATTTTTGACCTGATGCAGGGTCGTTTCAGCTTCAGATATCTGATCACTGCGCTGGTTGCCGTGTTGGGTGCAGCAATTATCCGTTATAGTTCAATCGGCAGTGAAATATTTATCGGCTTTCTGGTCGTACAAGGGGCAAATATCTGCTTTGCCATCGGCCAGGTTGGTTACAAGGTGCTTCTGCAACGGGAAAACCTGAAACTGCCCCAGCGTGCGATTTTCGGTTATTTCTATTTGGGCGCCCTGGCAGTCACCATTATCACCTGGTTTCTATTCGGCAACCCAGCCAAGTTACCAACAACCTCGCTACAGTGGGAAATCCTCCTCTACCTGGGATTGATCGCCTCCGGCCTTGGCTATTTTTTCTGGAACAAGGGGGCAACCAAAGTGGATGCCGGAACGTTGGCAATTATGAATAATGCCCTGATCCCTGCCGGACTGATTGTCAATCTGCTGATCTGGAATCGGGATGCCAACTTGATCCGACTGAGTATCGGCGGTGCAGTGCTTCTATTCTCGCTGCTGTTACATGAATACTGGGGCAAGCGCATCCCGGAAACACAATTTTCTTAATTGGTGGTAACGCTTATTCTCCCTTGGTGTAACAGACTCCGAGGGGAATTCTTATCTAAACCATACTCAATTCGAGTTTGTGCTTTATCTTCTCCCAGCCAGGAACTACAGAATCGAGCAGCTTATAAAATTCGGGGCCGTGATTATGATATTTCAAGTGGCACAACTCGTGGGTTACTACGTAGTCAATACATTCCTTTGGTGCTCTAATCAGAGTTGTATTGAGTGTCACCGTCCCTTTATCTGAAAGGCTGCCCCATCTTTTTTGCATTCGCTTGATGGATATTTTGGGTTTGACAAAATCGAAGTTGTTGAATTTTTTCCAGCAGCGATCCATGCTCTCTTGGAATTGCATAGATGCCTTTTCTAAATACCATCCATTCAAAAGTTTTTTGGCTATTTCCGGACTTGGTGCATCACGACAGGTAATGTGGAAAAAGCCCCGATATAATTTGACACTGTTTTCAGTACCCTCCATAAGCTTTAAACGATATTGTTTGCCAAGGTACAAATGGGTTTCACCATTCACATAACATCGATCAGGTGTTTTCGGGATGTACTGTTTAAAGTAATTAAGCTGCCTGATAATCCATCGTGCTCTCTTATTTAACTTTTTCTCGATTACTGAAATATCTGCGTTTATTGGTGCTTTAACAATCACAGTACTGTCAGGATGAACCGCGATTTCCATTGTCTTCCTCTCAGAATAAAAGAGGTTATAATCAATGGTCTTTCGGCCATAAATCACTGATCGCTTATCGCTATGTAACGCCTCCATCACTTGTAACTCCTGTGCTTTGCCACCTGCAAAACCTTTTCGATGATGGAATCCATTTGATCCAGCGACAACTCAATGCCTCTTGCGATTTTAAGTTCATCGTACAGATAATCATCTATTTCATTTACCGTCTGCTTCTGAGCGTCTTCATCATCCCAAAAATGGACTTTCCTGTGCTTTTCAAGAGTATCCTGCACGGCGATTGCGGTATCCGCAGCAACTGCTTCAAGCTCCGCGTCATCCATGCCATGCTTTTCAAGGTAAGGTTTCAATACCCCGTAATAGGCCATGGCGTCTTCGTTGCCGGAAATTTGCCCAGGAACATCATCATGCATCTTGCCGACCACTTTATTCCTGATATCCACGACCCTGTTCAGGTAATCCAAATCCGAGAGTCTTCTGGCTCTGAAGTCCTCTATGGCCTGCTGGATAAGTTTTGAGAATTTTTCATAAAAAGCCGGATCTTCATCCATTTTTTCGGTAATGACTTTTTTGGTGGCATGGGCAATCGTGTCAGCTTTGGAAGCTGTGGACTTCCCGGTTTGATAGACCCCTTGTTCCTCCTTGACCTGATTGAACATTTTATCGTCAAAAATATTGACCGGCTTGTTCAACTGAATGGCTTCGTCCGCCTGAATGTGCGTGTCCAGTAGTTTTTTGATTTTAGGTTCATAGTCCCTGTAGTCAATAGCTTCAGCATAGCGCAGCTTCACAGAAACCTTCAGGGATTGAAATTTGCGCAAATCGGACTTGTATCTGGATAATGTTTTTTCATCCGTAGTGACTAAGAACGTGTCAGACGAAAGAGCTATTGAGAGATTTTTAGCAAATTCGGAAAGACGGTTATAGAACTCCTCTCTAAGTTCATCGTCTGCCAGCAACACCTCGTAGGCTTCCTCATCATTCGACTGTTTGACAATCTTGAAGAGATCCCACAGATCCGAATAGCGTCCCGGCAACTTTTCAATTTCACTGTTTATCGAGGTGAGCGTACCGACCAGGTCTGACTCATCGAAGCCCTCAAAGGCACTGTACATCGTCAGAGCCTTATCCAGCTCACCAAGAACACTGGCATAATCGACAATAAAGCCGAATTCCTTCCCCTCATAAAGCCGGTTAACCCTGGCAATCGCTTGAAGCAAAGTATGCTCCCGCAACATCCTGCATAAATAGAGAACCGCATTTCTCGGGGCATCAAATCCGGTTAACAGCTTGTCCACCACAATCAAAATTTCAGGATCGTTGCCATGTTTAAACTGGTTGATAAGCTGCTTGGTGTATTCTTCCTCGCTGCCATAGCGTTTCATCATTTTCTGCCAGAATTTCACGACTTCATCAGTCGTTTCATCATCGGTCTCCTCAAAGCCTTCACGCATATCCGGTGGAGAGATAACAACACCCGAAGTGACGATACCGATCTCATCGAGGTACGCATTATATCTAAGGGCAGAAACTTTATTCGGGGCAACCAGCTGTGCTTTGAAGCCGGTGTCCTGCCAATTGGTGCGATAATGTTCACTGATATCAAAAGCTCGCATGTAAATAACCTGCTCGGCTTTATTCAACATTTCAGCACGGGCATATTTACGTTTGAGGTCAGCTTTTTGTTCTTTTGTCAGCCCCTGCGTATGGCGTTCAAACCATAAATCGACCGCTTTTTTGTTCTGCGTCATTTCCACATGGCGTCCCTCATAAAGGAGAGGGACAACCGCGCCGTCTTCAACCGCCTGGGTCATGGGATAATGGGGTTCAACCAATTCACCGAATTTGGTGAAGTTATTTTTTTCCTTTTTCATCAGCGGAGTCCCCGTAAAACCTAAATAGCAGGCATGAGGAAACATTTGCCGCATACGGGCAGAAAATGACCCGAACTGGGTCCGATGACCTTCATCCACCAGCATAAAAATATCAGGCGATTCATCCCGGTATTTTTTTACTGCGTAGGCCTTATCGAATTTATGAATGAGTGTGGTTATAATGCCCGATTGTTTCTCGGCAACCAGCTCCAGAAGGTTGCGTCCTGACGTTGCTCTATTGGCTTCAAGACCACAGGCGGCAAAGGTGTTGGCTAGCTGCTTGTCGAGGTCATCACGGTCTGTCACAAGAACAATTCGCGGATTCAAAATTTCGGGATCTAAGGCCAGGTTACGGGCCAGCATCACCATGGTCAGTGACTTCCCTGATCCCTGGGTGTGCCAGATAACACCGCCTTTACGTGAATTGGTGCTATCGAAATACTGTACCCTATTCAAGGTAGACTTGATGACGAAATACTGCTGATAGCGGGCAATCTTTTTGATCCCCCCATCAAATACCGTAAACTTCCACGCCAGCTCAAGCAACCGCTCAGGACGACACAAAGCATAGAGAGCTTTATCCTGCTCGGTAACTAAACGCTCTTTTGAAACCACAGATTCACACAGATTTTCACAGATGATTTTTGAAGAGTCATCAACCAGTTTCTTAAGTTTCTTATATCCGTGTCCACCTGTGTCCATCTGTGGTTCCTTCCAAATAGACCAGAATTTTGCAGCGGTTCCCGTTGTTGCATACATAGCGCTGTTTTTATTCAGTGCCAATACCATCTGGCTGTAGATGAATAGTTTCGGGATATAGTCATCATTCTGATTTCTGATCGACTGCGAAACGGCTTGTTCGACTTCTACCTGCGGCGCTTTACATTCGACCACACAAAAGGGAATACCGTTAACAAAAAGAACGATGTCCGGTCGGGCTGTTTCTGTGCTTCTGGTACGTTCAACACTGTATTCAACCGTTACATAAAACTTGTTGCGGCCAGGATTGCGCCAGTCGATATAGTTCATGTTGAAGCTTTTCGAATCGCCCTCAATGGTCTGCTCCATGGCCGTCCCAAGCGTAATCAAATCGTAAATAGCCTCGTTGGTCTTCAGCAGGCCGTCGTATTTGATGTTTTTCAGCTTCTGGATGGCTGACTGCACATTCTCCTCGCTGAAGAGATACTCACTGCCTTTGTATCGAATGCGGTTTATCTCTTTGAGCTGGTTGCGCAGAATGTTTTCCAGCAAAACATTGGATGTTCGGCCCTGCCTTTCACGAAGAGCTTCAGCAGGTGTCAGGAACTCAAATCCCAAACCAATCAAAAGCTGCAAAGCCGGGATTTGAGACGTTAGTTTTTCATTGGTTGCAAATTCACACATATAAAATCCTCATTTTAAAACCACGGAAGGTTGGTCGGTCGATTTCCGTGTGTTCTGTGTGTTCCGTGGTTAAATTCAGCATTCATATCTCATACACTCATCATTCGTGGCTGCCTTTCTTCTTGGTAGTTTCGATCTGCTTGACCGCCTTGTCGAAATCGCTGAGTGAGTTGGCTGAATCAGAAAGGCGTTGCGTATGGAACTTGTCATATTCGCTTTCGGCCAGTTCTTTCGCCATCTCATGCGAGATTTTACCGGCATGGGTGAGAATGTCCCGGTCGTTCAGGGTCATAAAGCTATCCAGCTTTTTTATCCAGTCGTTCATGTACATTGGAATTCGGCGCATCGCCTGCCCCTGGGCAAAGATGAGATACTGCTCAACCAGATTATTCAGTGCCGATAATTCATCCTCGTTCAAATAATTTTTGGCTATGGTTACATCCTGTTTGCGGACTTTAGCACTACGGTAATTGGTGAGCCCCATGTTCGGCTTGTCGGCATCCTCTCTGGCATGAATGATTTCCGCTGCCGTCAGTCCGGTGATCGCCCAGTGCATTTTGTTCTGAACGGTCTTGAAGAACTCGATGCTGATATCCAGTGTCGGATCGTAATCGATGCTGGTGGCGTAAATGTCGGTGATCTTCTGATAGAACCGCCGCTCCGAGGTGCGAATATCCTGAATCCGCCGTTCGAGTTCTTCAAAATAATCAAAGGGCTGATCCGGGTTTTTGAGCCGTTCATCATCGAGCAGAAATCCCTTCTTAATAAACTCTGTCAATTGTTGCGTCGCCCAAATACGGAATCGGGTCGCCACATGGCTTCTTACCCGATAGCCGACAGAGATAATCATGTCCAGATTGTAGAAGTCCACCATTCGGGCAACCTGTCGTTTTCCCTCCATTCGAACTATCCGGAATTTCCGGATAGTTGCCTCTGGTGCCAGCTCGCCTTCCTCGTAGATATTTTGAATATGCTCACTTATGGTTCGAACATCCTTTTGGAAAAGCTCCGCCATTAAACCTTGAGAAAGCCAGACCGATTCATCCTCAAAGCGAACATCCAGCTTGAGCTTGCCATCCTCAGCCTGATAAACCAGAAACTGACCTTTGGGTTGTTCATAGTCGATACTTTGCGATTCTTTAGTCATGGACAAGACCTCTTTTTAACCGCGAAAGACAAGAAAAGTGTTGGCCCACGAATGAACACCAATGGACGCACATTTTTGAACCACGGAAGACACGGAATAACACGGAAGAAAGTTACCTTCTTTAGTAGGTACATAAATCAGATCATTTAGGAGCCGTTTGAACCGCTCTTCCTTCGCCTGGATCAGCCGTTCGGTTTTCTCGATGGCCTCATCCCAGGTGGACAACAGATCGGCAATGGCTTTTTGCTCGGGAAGCGGGGGTACGATTGCGGGAAATCCTTTTAACTGGGTTGAGTTCAGCGTCGCTAAGCCCGAGGAACTCTTAGAGCATGATAGCAAATAGTCACGGCCGCGTTCGCTCATAATTTGCAAGGCGAGATAACGGTAATCAATTTTGCTATCTATGGCTCTGACAACGAATAAATGGTTTTGATGAATGCAATCCTTAATACTTCCATCCCAAATTGCGCATCGCCCAAGATTTTCAGGATTCCCATTGCCCTCAACTAAAAGAAGATCATTTTTATGTAATCTGTATCTCTCCGCCTTTTTTTGGGGGATTTCAATTTTCTGTATATCTCGAAGATCCAGTGCTCCATCTTGGACATTGGCGACTCTTAAATACGGTAATTGAATAGCACCATCAGTCCTCTTTGAATTTTTTGCGATGCCTGTTTGAAGATCAGCAACTTCAATTAGCTTTTTTTGCTTCCATTCTGATGGGCTTGTTCTTGATATCTTCATCGCTGAATCTCCTTAAACTTCTCGGCATCTTCACCCACACCGCTGCCAGCTCTTTTTCAAAGTTCATTGAACATTGATCACTGATCATTGTTCTCCCCTCTCTTCGGCAGCTCACTCTCTTTAATTAGCTTCTTCTCCGCCGATTTGACCCGCCGTTCCAGCTTTTTAAGGTCTTCCTCAGGAGGTAATTCTTCTGGTTTAATGCCCCGTTCGCCAAGCATATTCCGCACGCTGCTGTTATTCTGAACATGCTCAGAAGCAATCGATGATTCCCCCTGAAGATCACGTTGCTTTACATTATGATTGGTTATTTCCGCAGCCAGATTTTTAGCAGCGATAGTTACGGTTGGCAGAAAGTCCGCAAGAGGTCGGTTGGTCGGTATTCCGAGTGAGCTCTTCATGATCCGAGTGTTTTTCCCGCCAAAAAGAGCCGCATCACCTCTGGAACGGATGCGCCCGAACCCTTTATCATCAACGCCCCTTTCGTAAATGTTTCTGGAAAGCTCGGTTTCCGATTCGGTCAGTTTCTGTCTTGTTTGAAGTCGTTCCTGTAAACGAATACGTTCTTCAATAATTTCCTGTTTACGGGTTTGAACCGCAAAGTAGGTTTGAGCAAAAGCAATAACTTCCTTGCGCGGGTCACCATTTTGAGCGATGAGATAGCATGCGTATCGAGTTAACATGACATCTTCAATCGACCGCTCCGCTCCAGAGCCGATTGTGACCATTTTACTGACGTCAGTAAAATGGTTTTCGACAGAAGCTCCGGCATTGGCGCAGGCAATTCTGGCTTTATTGATGGGCTCTATAAAGTTTTGCCATTTGGTGTAGCCAAGTTGTTCCATCAGATCACGGGCATACCAAAACTCCACATCAGAATCTGGAATACGTTGGACAATATCATTAAATGAATTTGTTAGTTTTGTGACTGCGTTAGTATCCATCAATCAAATTCTCCATTGCTAGTCCGATCATCTCGTGCATCTCCACGAAATGACCGTTCGCTCTCTTTCATCGCTGAATCTCCCCAAGCTTCTCCGCCATCTTCATCCGAACATCAATCAGCTCTTTTTCCAGCGCATCAATTTCCAACTGAACCGCATCGATATCGATTTCCTCTTCCTCCTCAAAGGTGTCCACATAGCGGGGAATATTGAGGTTGAAGTCGTTTTCCTTGATCTCGGCGAACTCGGCCACATGGGCGTATTTTTCGATCTCCTGACGCGCCTTGTAGGTCTCCATGATCTTGTCGATATGTTCGGCACTCAGCGTATTTTGATTCTTCCCCGACACAAATTTCCGACTCGCATCAATAAAGATCACATTATTTTTCGCGCTTTTCGCGGTTCCTTCTCTTGATCTGTCAAAGACCAGAATCGCCACCGGAATATTGGTGGTCGGGAACAGGTTGCCCGGCAGGCCAATCACGGCATCCAGCAGATTTTCTTCAATCAGTTTGGTGCGGATACGACCTTCGGCTGCGCCTCGGAACAGAACCCCGTGCGGAACCACCACAGCGACCCGGCCTTGCCTTTCAAAGGCGGTTTCCACCATGTGGCTGATAAATGCCCAGTCGCCTTTGCTCTTTGGTGGAACTCCGCGCCAGAAGCGATTATACCGATCACTCTCAGCATTTTCAGCCCCCCACTTATCCAGCGAAAATGGCGGATTGGCAACCACGCAATTGAACTTCATCAGCCGGTCATTTTCCACCAGAAGAGGACTATTCAAAGTATCGCACCATTCAACCCGGGCACTGTCAAAACTGTGCAGAAACATGTTCATCCGGCACAAAGCCCAAGTGCTGCCGTTTGACTCTTGACCAAACAAGGCAAAGTTTCGGTCACCGACTTCCTTCGCGGCCTGAATCAATAAACCACCCGAGCCGCAGGCCGGATCACAGATACGATCGCCGGGTTTAGGACCGGCAAGCTTGGCCACCAGTTCTGTCACTTTAAGTGGGGTAAAAAACTCTCCAGCCTTCTTGCCCGAATCCGAGGCAAACCGTTCAATCAGATATATATATGTATTGCCGATCACGTCCTCAGGAACAAGGCTAGGCTTCATATTGAGTTGCGGCTTGTGAAAGTCTTCCAACAGCTGCTTCAAGCGACGGTTACGGTCTTTAGTCTTACCGAGGTTGGCTTCGCTGTTGAAATCGATATTGCGGAATACCCCTTCGAGCTTGCTCTTGTTGGATTCCTCAATGTGGTCAAGGACAATGTTGATCAGTTCGCCGATATTGGCAGCCGATCTACGCTCGTAAAGGCTATAGTAAGTGGCTGGGAACTCATCCAGCATTGTTTCTTCACCGGTTTTATTGTTTTTTTCGGTCAGTTTAACAACCGGAAGAACAAAACGCTCACGCTCCAGTTTGCGCCGGATACGGGCATCGTCATCCCCGTACTGCTTCTGGTATTCTTCGTAGTGATCTTGCCAGACATCGGAGATGTACTTCAAAAACAGCATCACCAGAATGTAGTCTTTGTATTGTGCTGGATCGACAACCCCTCTAAAGGTATCGCATGCTGCCCATGCTGCGTTGTTGATGTCTTTCTGATCAATCTTGCTGCCCATGTTTTATTCTCCTATTGCAAACTGCATGAGAACTGCAGAAATATATTGGTTTCGCTTTTCAGCCAGCATACTTAATAAATTTTGTTCCCGAGCAGACAGTGTCGCCAGCTCGACGATATTTTTTTGTTGTTCCAAAGAAGGCAACGAAACCTCCAAAGCTTCAATAGCCTGTTTGCTGATCATTTTCTGAACCGTCCCATCAGCCCTGCTAGTTAAAAAGATTTGCGCATCCCTCTGGCTGATATACCAGTTCAGGTACTCCGGTAGAATCCTGTCAGGCTTTGTAATTCGAATTCTTAATAAAGGAGCAGCGACAACAGCCCTTTCCGGATCTTCAAGAAGAACAGCCGCTGTGGTCACATGACCACGCGACCTAAAAACCAAATCTCCTTTTCGGACAAGATGATGGTCTTTAACTGCTCCCATATCCACCTTTGTCAATTTGCTGCAAGCCACAGTGTTATCGGGAAGCAGATCCTTCATTTGGATAACCGCCACGCCGCCACCTCTTGAGACTTCAAGACGAGACCTGAATGAGTAACCCATCTGCACTGTCGCCAACCGCCCTATCTTGACCTTCATCTCTCACCTCTATCTATTGCTGTAATGCTGTTTCTGCATAATAGACCGGCGGGGAGGCGGTGTCAATAGCAAGTATTACAAAAATATCGTTTCTGCAATTCAGTGCCCCATGAACTGCCAAATCCCTCGACCACCCAATTAGTTTAACTAAGTCAAAGAGGCAAAAATTGTCCTATCATTTTTTCACCACAGAACATGCCTATCAGAGTATAGTGCCGGGCTATGCCCAACCAAACAAACGTTACAACCTATTTGAAACTGCTACTGATGGCTATGTTCTGGGGTGGAACCTTCATTGCCGGTCGACTTCTGGCCGGGGAGGTTCAACCCTTTTCTGCGGCATTTCTGCGTTTTACTATTGCCTCAGTTGTGCTGATACTCATAACCATACGCAATTATGGGGGGCTGCCAAAAATTCATCGAAATCAGTGGTTTCCCCTGCTGATACTCGGGCTGAGTGGTGTCTTCGCTTATAATGCT
>JAYEME010000083.1:0-4201 GCA_034717915.1 Thermodesulfobacteriota bacterium | reverse complement strand
TTTTGGCGTCCCCAGGGGGATTCGAACCCCCGTCGCCGCCGTGAAAGGGCGGTGTCCTGGGCCAGGCTAGACGATAGGGACTTAAAACTTCTAAGTCCCTGCGGAAATTGAATCCGCAGGATGTTACATGTTAAATGGTGAGCCGGGGGGGGATCGAACCCACGACCATCTGATTAAAAGTCAGATGCTCTACCAACTGAGCTACCGGCCCAAACAACAAGAGGACTTTATACGTGAATCATTCAGGGGCGTCAACCCTTTTTTCAGTCTTGTCCGGCAAATGGATTGGTGCGCAAAAGAGTCTCATTCCGGCGTGGGCCAACCGAGACAAGCACCACCGGACAACCGGCCCAAACCTCAATTTTATCGACATAATCCTGAACTTTCTGAGGAAGTTCGGCATAGTGTTCAAGAGCACAAATATCTTTCTGCCAGCCGGGAATCTCCTCATAAACCGGGGTACACTCTTTCAGTACATCAAAGTCCTGTGGAAATTCTTCCAGCAATTCATCTCTGTACCGATAAGCAGTGCAAACCTTGATCGTCTCCAGTTCACTCAAGACATCCATTTTTGTTAAAGCAATGCCGGTTAAGCCATTGGTACGCACCGCTTCACGCAGGGCAACGATATCAAGCCAACCGCAACGCCGTGGACGACCGGTTGTTGCACCAAATTCACTTCCGGCAGCACGCAGATGCTCTCCCATCTCATCATTTAACTCTGTCGGGAACGGTCCTTCACCAACGCGGGTTACATAGGCTTTGGAGATACCAACCACATCGTCAATCAAATGTGGGCCGAGACCTGCTCCGATACAGGCTCCAGCAGCAATCGTGGAAGAAGAGGTAACAAAGGGATAAGTTCCGTGATCGACATCAAGTAAACTGCCTTGGGCACCTTCAAACAAAACATTGTGCCCCGCTTTTATCGACTGATCCAAAGTTGTTGAGGCTCGGCCAAGATAGCAGCGTAGACGTTCAGCATAACCTGAATATTCTTCGATAATCGCCTCTTCAGATAGCGGTTGCTCACCGAGGAATTGTTCAAGATAGAAATTCTTCTCCGGCAAAACCTCATGCAGCTTACGCTTGAAGGTCTCTGGCTTCAGTAAATCGGCAAAGCGGATACCACGGCGACCAACCTTATCCTCATAAGTGGGACCGATTCCCCGGCCAGTGGTGCCAATCTTCTTGGCTCCTGCTTTCTGCTCCCGGGCGATATCGATCTTCTTGTGGTAAGGCATGATCAGATGGACAGCACCATCGACCATCAACTGACTATCATCCTTCAAATAGCCCTTTTTCCTTAAACCATCGATTTCTTCCAGAAAAACCTTCGGGTCAAGCACAACTCCGTTACCAATAATACAGCGCTTTCCCTCATGCAGAATACCGGAAGGAATCAAATGGAGAACCGTCTTCTCATCACCGACAACCAGAGTATGTCCAGCGTTGTTCCCCCCTTGAAAACGAACCACCTCCTGCGAATACTCGGTATAAATATCGACAATTTTCCCTTTGCCCTCATCGCCCCACTGGGCACCGACAATAATTACGTTGGCCATATACCTATTATGCTCCTGTTATGCCAGCAACCTGATGTTACCGGCGGTTAAATAATTATTGTAACTTAAAATCACTCTGGTTCAACTGCTGCCAGGAAACCTGCTTTTGCTCCCCGTTCGACAGAGAAATCATTTCCACATCCCGATCGTCCCCGGAAACAACAGCCATAAAGCGATAGTTCATCTGCCGGGCATAATCGAGAGCATCCGCTTGGGTGCGATCGAGGATATCCCGTGCGACCGAATAGCCACATTTACGTAACTGACACGCCAGCATCTGCGCTGCCCGCAAATTTTCACCGGTTGAAAAAATCAGCAGGTCACAACTTGGGACAACCCGCTTATCCAATACTTTATCCAGGGCAAACAACAGATGCAACAAACTGAAAGTGAATCCAGTTGATGGAGCGGTAAATCCATACTTTTCAGTCAAATTATTATAGCGACCACCACTGCAGACAGTTTGACCGACTCCGGAAAGAAAACCCTGAAAGGTAATCCCAGTATGATAGTTCAGACCACGGAGCTCACCGAGGTCGATAGTCACATGATCCAGAACCCCATACACATCCAGGACGTCCAACACCTGAGCTAAACTGTCCAGAGCCTTTCTGGAACGTTCATTACCCACCGATTTTTCGGCTCGTTGTAAGACGTCCCGCCCCCCATAAAGTCGTGGCAGGGCAAGAATCTCCTCACAGGTATTATCTTCCAGTTCACTCTGCTCCAGTAGTTCTTTCAGCTCAGAACTATCCTTACGTAAGATTGCATCGGCAACCTGTTCAGCCAGATGGAGATCCAACGGCAGACCATCCATAACCCCACGAAAGAACTCAACCTGACCAATATCAATAGTAAACTCTTGGGCACCAACCGCAGCCAGAGACTCAACCGCCATGGCGATCATTTCAGCATCCGCTTCAGGGCTATCCAGACCGATCAATTCAACTCCGGACTGAAAGATATCCCGATCTTTCCCCGCTTGCTGCTCGGTGTGGCGCAACACCCGACCACTGTAGCAAAGTCTCAGCGGCAACGGCAGTTCACTCATGCGGGTTGCTGCAATTCTGGAAATCTGAGGGGTCATGTCGGGAGGGAATGCCAGCAGGCGGCCACTCTGTCGATCATCAAAACGAAAAGTTCGCTCGCGCAATCCTTCGCCAAAACCCAGCTCCAAAACATCCAGATATTCCAGTTGCGGTGTTATCACCGGACGGAATCCCCAGGCGGCGTAGACCTGTTGCAATTGTTGCTGCAGATATTCCACTTTTGCTGCTTTAAGTGGCAGAAAATCGCGCACACCTTTTGGCAAATCAGTTTCTGGGGGTGAAGCAGAAAAACGCATCTATTTATCTCCAGCCTGTCAGAGACATTTCTCTCTAACCACAGGCATGAAATTCAAGTTATTAATTACCAGTTTCTACGTCCAATCGAACGTGGCAATCTAGCAACAGTTGCGAGGCCATGTCAAGAATCGGTCAGCCGGAAACATCTTCATTTTTCGACAAAAAAGGGAACTATTTTGCTTCTCCGCGCAAATATTCGATCAATGCCCGCACACCGAAACCAGTCCCCCCTTTTGGTTGACCAGCCTTTCCCTGTTCTGCCCAGGCCATTCCAGCAATATCCAGGTGTGCCCATTTATACTTATCGGCAAACTCTTGTAAGAACGCTGCAGCGGTAATGGTTCCAGCTGCTCGACCACCGGTATTTTTTACATCGGCAAAATCGCTTTTGATGAGTTCAGAATACTCCTCCCAAAGCGGCAGTTGCCAGATTTTTTCTCCGCTCCGTTCCCCGGCCTTCAGCAATTGCCGGATCAACCCGTCATGGTTGCCAAGCACTGCAGCAGCTTGATTGCCAAGGGCGATAATACAGGCTCCGGTCAGAGTTGCCAGGTCAATCACCACACGAGGTTGATAACGCCCGACATAGGTCAAGGCATCAGCGAGAATCAGGCGCCCCTCGGCATCGGTATTCAGGACTTCAATCGTCTTACCAGACAACGAAGTGAGAATATCACCAGGCCGAATTGCTGTTCCCGAAGGCATATTTTCTACTGCCGGAACCACCGCTACCAGATTGACCGGCAATTTCATTTGTGCCGCAGCCTTCATGGTACCGAGAACGGCAGCTGCCCCTCCCATGTCCATCTTCATCTCGTCCATTTTTTCAGAGGGCTTCAGGGAGATCCCGCCAGAATCAAAAGTGACCCCTTTGCCAACCAGAGCAATCGGCTGATCAGTTTCGATTCCACCCTGATACTCCAGCACAATCAGATATGGTTCCCGCTCACTCCCTTGAGCGACACCTAGCATGGCTCCAAAACCCTGCCGTTCCAATTCCCGCCGATCCAACAAGCTGGCACTGATCCCAGTCTGTTCCGCCATGGCAACCGCCTGCATTGCCATATATTCAGGAGATTTCAGATTTCCTGGAGCATTCACCAGATCGCGGGCAAAACAGACTCCTGCCCCGATTGCTTCGGCAACCGCAACAGCCGCTTTTGCGTCAGAGATGTCGTCCTTAGCAGAAATCAGCAAATCAACTTTATCCAGAAGAACAGGTTGACCCGATTTAGCTTTTGGCAGATAGCGATCATAGCGATAATCTGCCAGGAGAACTCCTTCAGTCAC